>JBGSJB010000166.1:0-1620 GCA_041742175.1 Pirellulaceae bacterium | reverse complement strand
CGGCTTGCGCGCCGAGGGCTAACATAGTCTGAATGCAAGTTCGTCGATTGGTTTTCATAATACCCTCGATGCTCAGTTAATCCAAAACGCTGTAGCCATTCTAAGGTTTTCAAAGTCGCAATGCCAATCGAAAATCGATTACCGCTTCGAATCCGGTAGTCGCGGGGTTTCGGCAAGTTTGCAAAGCCTTCAGAATGTGCAGGGCATTCAGTACTCCGAACGGTCGAGCAGCAGGGAATTAGCATGTCGGATGAGCAGGATTCACAGAAAATTTCCACTGACGTCGGTGCATCAAAGCTTGAAAACCCCTATACGCCCGTCGCCGAGGTACGCAATCCTAAGCCAGAGAAATCGACTTTGCTTTCGGATCGTTCGTTCATCGGAATGATCTCGACGCAGTTTCTAGGAGCATTCAACGACAACTTGTACAAGCAACTAATGTTGCTGCTGGCAATCTCGGTTGTGGTCGCAGGGGCCGCCGGAGGTGATGCGCCCGGCGCAGATACTCAAGGCTGGGCGACGTTCGTGTTCTCTCTTCCATTTGTCTTGTTTAGCGGCTTCGCCGGTTGGCTCTCGGATCGCTTCAGCAAAACTCCGATCATCTTATTCAGCAAAGTTGCCGAAGTTGTCGTCATGCTGCTCGGCCTCTTCGCCTTTTTGTATTACGACATGTTCGGTTATACCGGAACATGGACGGTTCTATTTCTAATGGGTTTGCAAAGTACGTTTTTCGGGCCCGGCAAGTATGGGATCTTGCCCGAACTGTTTCCGCTGCGCGATCTACCGCGTGCTAACGGTTTGATTTTGATGACCACTTTTTTGGCAATCATTTTCGGAACGGTGTGCGCTGGTGGATTAAAAGATCTGCTCACTGGTCCGGACGGCTCGAACAGCAGCCTGTGGATCGGCATGTTAGTTTGTGTTGGCATAGCGATCGCAGGTACGTTGACCTCGATGATGGTTCGCACCGTTCCGCCCGCGCAGCCAACGATAAAACTAACCGCGGATTGCTGGGTCGTAAGCAAAGACGTTTATGCGCTGCTTCGCAAAGATCGCGTGCTACTCGCCGCTTTGTTTGTGTCGTGCGTTTTCTGGTTGGTCTCGGGTATCGCAGTCCCCACTGTGAATCGACTCGGGCTGAGCGTACTCGCCGTCGGCGCAACGAAAACCAGTATTCTTACAGCCGCTATTGGATTGGGCATTATGCTCGGAGCCTTGCTGGCCAGCGCTCTGTGCCGCAACGGACACGGTGATCGGCTGGTCTCCGTCGGTTTGTGGGGAATTCTCGCTGCGCTGATCGCGCTCGGCTGCTGGAAACCCGGCGGTGCGCACCTGATCGGATTCTGGGGAAGCATTGTCGCGCTCTTGTTGATGGGCGTGTCGGCTGGCCTTTACGCCATTCCTCTGCAAGTGTTCTTGCAAGATCGTCCGCCCTCGAACTTGAAAGGCCGAATGATCGCGACCATGAACCAAGCCAACTTCGTCGGTATTCTCATTTCAGGTCCGCTCTTTCAAGCCTTCGAAGCTGTTTCTTCGAGTCTCGGTTGGCCCATATCAAGCGTCTTCTGGATGATGGGATTACTTGTACTACCCCTCTGCATTTTCTATCGACTTGATTCA
>JBGSJB010000165.1:0-2344 GCA_041742175.1 Pirellulaceae bacterium | reverse complement strand
CCCAGGTGGTTTGCCAGTGTTACCTGTTGCTGCTGAATTGCAATCGCGTCAGCCATTCGATTCTCAGCGAGGGCGATACGACAACGAATGCTTTGGGTTCGTGCCAGCTCGCGAATGTTTTGGATTTCAGGTAGCAAGTAGGCAATGGGTTGTTCAATGGATCGCATATTGCGATCGAGCGTGAACTCGGGACGTCTTGTCGCTTCAGCGATAAAAGGAATTTGAAAGCTGCTGTAGCTGAGGTACTGTTTGACTTCTTCGATCGGCAATTCTCTTGGTGACATATCCAGCCAAGAATAAGGCGGGAGGTTGTAGATCTGAACTCCTTGCTCGGTCGCTTGTTTGCGATACTTATCCCTGAATTCTTGCAGCTTATTCGCTGCAGGCGTTTGCTCGATAAAGCCCATTGCCTTGAGGTAGTAGATTGCTGAGTTGCCCTCCAAGAGATCGAATGGGTCGGGGACTAGTCGGTACTTAAGCGCTGGTTTGGGCTCGGCCTGCGGATGCAGTGTGAGTTCGGCGGTTTGAATGTAAGGGCCGCCTACTTTTTGTTCGACCAGCCAGGGGCCGTCACGTTTGGGTTCGTCGGCAAAGGTGAGTTGTGGTAGTGCACTGATCGCCAGCGCGAGCCAAAGGAAACAGAAGGAAAAGTTGCGATTCATGGCAGCGGTCCTCGAATTGTCAGATGCTTGGCGGCGGGTAGTTATTGAATTTGGAAGTTGGGGTCGGATAAGAAGTCTTTCATCAGTTGCGAACGGTTGCTGGGCGTGGTTGGGGTGAAAGGTTCGTCTGTTGATCGATTCGAAGTCGTCGTTACATAGCGGTCGCTTGTGAGAGCACGCGATGTTTGTGGTGTGAGTCCGCGCGCGGTCAATTGTGCATCGAGTGCTAGTGAGTTGAAGTCCAAGTTGAAAAGTGATTGCGGACGAGGGTCAGGGAAATTGCGAACGGCTGGAGTTGGCGTTTCTGTGGTAAGCTGTTTTGGTTGAACGTCGGTAGGCGGATTTGTATCGTCGGTCGGGATTGCTACGTTTTGCTCGGTTACGGAAATAGGATCGTCGCGATCGAATTGATTGTTCTTAGCGACCGTGGTTGAGATCGGTTTCATTGCATAAAAAATGCATCCGCCACCGACTATTGCGCCGAGGAGCCATGAGGCAGCGATGGCTGTGGCGAACTGCGTTGCTGTGAAGCCGGTTCGTTCCGTTCGCTGGATGATTGAGGGAGCGGAAGGCTGAAGTGGCTGAGCGGAAGCAAGCGTGATGGCAGCGATGTCTAACTGCGGCGCGCGGGGACGAAACTGCTTCAGTTGTTGCTCAGTGCGCGTTGGTTCGTCGGAAGGTTCGTCATGTAGTTTGTTGTGATCGTTCATGATTAACTTGATTTCAGTGTGTTGGTCTTGGGCTTGGCTTTTCCGTTGAGTCTTGATTCGAGTAGCTTGAGAGATTGTTGGTAGCGGCGGTGAACGGTACTGAGCGGTCGATCGACGAGATCCGCTATGTGTTCGAATGACATTTCGCCCCAAATGCGAGCGACGATGATTTCGCGTGCGAGCGGTTCGAGTTCACGAAGCATACATTCGAGTTCGTCGGATTGAATGGACGTGGATGGGTCGCAATCGAACCATGCGTCACGCTGTTCGGCGGCTTGGTTATGGTGTCGCGAGCGTCGGTGGTCGGCGCGGGCTTGGTTGATGGCTTTGTAACGAACGGCTTTGAAGAGCCAGGCGACGGGATCGGGCGGTTCGCAGGCTTGCTGAGTCAGATCAAAGAGAGCATCTTGCAACGCGTCGTCGGGGCTGGTGCACCACTGACGCCCATAGAGGACCAGTGTCGCACCGTAGTCGTTGATTAAGGTTCGTAGCCGGTGAGGTTCGATGGGATTCACGGTACGGGATTTCCGGTACGATGGCAGTCTGCGACATGCGAAAATTCGACTGCGAATTAGTCCGCCAACTGAGAATCACCGTACGACGAGACTTTTCCCATCGTAACTGCAGAATTCTTTGACTTTATCGCGTGGATCGCTCTAAGTCAGAAAGGCGCCGAAGAAGCTACACCAAGTCTTGGCGGCGACGTTGATTTTTCAGGCGGCTGCAATCGTCGCAGACACCTTGGATAATCAGGCGATGGCTGCGTACGCGAAAGCGATGTTGGCGAGCGATTTCGTCGCGAAGTTGTGCTAGTTGATCCGACTGAAATTCGAGCAATCGGTTGCAGGTGACGCAGTAAAAATGGTCGTGCGCGGGGTAGCCGTAGTCGTGTTCATAGACGCTGCGTCCGTTGAGTTCGAAGCTGCGCAGTAGCCCTGCGTCGACGAACTCTTTCAGAGTGCGATAAACGGT
>JBGSJB010000164.1:0-25402 GCA_041742175.1 Pirellulaceae bacterium | reverse complement strand
CCGAAATCCTCGGGAAAGACTCGGTTTTTTGTGCTGTAGGAAAACATGAACGCAAGTACGCTGGAAGCTCTGGATTTGGATGTCGTTTGCGAAGCGATTGCTCGCGAGTTGTCGGTAAGAGTTGGACAAGTGCAAGCAGCGGTCGAACTGCTGGACGCGGGGAACATGATCCCCTTCATCGCTCGCTACCGCAAAGAAGCTACGCAAGGTTTGGACGAATTACAGCTGCGGGCGATCGAAGATGCGATCGAAAAAGCGCGCGAATTGGCGGCCCGCAAAGTCACTGTACTGAAGACGATCGACGAGCAAGGTTTACTGACCACTGATCTCCGCAAGAAGATCGTTGCCTGTGCTGACATGGCAACGCTCGAAGCGATCTACTTGCCTTACAAACCGAAGCGCCGAACGCGAGCGACAGCGGCGCGCGAACGCGGTTTGCAACCGCTGGCGGATTTGTTGTTGCAGCAGAAAACGCTCGGCCGCGCGAAGCAAGATGTGCTCAAGCAGTTCGTGAACAACGAACTCGAAGTGCCTGATATCGACGCCGCGCTGCAAGGTGCATTGGATATTGTGGCAGAGCAATGGTCCGAAGACGCGGCAACAAGAACTTGGTTGACCAAGGAAGCGAAGGCGCGAGGCCGAGTTGTTTCGCAGGTCAAACGAGGCAAGAAAGAAGAAGCCGACAAGTTTGAAATGTATGTCGATTACCAAGAGCCAGCGGCGAAGATTCCATCGCATCGACTGTTGGCTATGTTGCGAGGCGAAGCCGAAGGCGTATTGCGCATCGAAGTGGCTGTCGAGAAAGAGCCAGCGGTCGCGCAACTGAAGCAGCAACTGGTGCCGAATCGAAATTTCGAATTTCATCGCGAGTTGCTCGGAGCGGTCGAAGATTGCTTCGATCGGTTGCTGATGCCGGCGACTGAATCAACGGTCATGCAAGAGTTGAAAGAGAAAGCGGATGAAGAAGCGATCGCGGTGTTTGGCAAGAACCTGCGCGAACTGCTGATGGCTCCGCCGGCTGGACCGAAGGTGACGATCGGCATCGATCCCGGTTTTCGAACGGGTTGCAAGCTAGCCGTGGTCGATGGGACTGGCAAGTTTCTGACGAACGCGACGATCTACCCTACGCCGCCGCACAGTGACGTTGAAGGCGCCGGCAAGACGTTGCTCAGTTTGATCACGAAGTACAAGGTCGAGTTGATTGCGATCGGTAACGGAACCGCTTCTCGCGAGACGGATTCCTTCGTGGCTGAGCTGATTCGCGATCACAAGTTGAAAGTAACTAAGGTGATGGTCAGCGAATCGGGAGCTTCGATTTACTCGGCGAGTGAATTGGCGGCACGCGAGTATCCGGATCTTGATCTAACGGTTCGCGGCGCGATCAGCATCGCCCATCGCTTGCAAGATCCGCTCGCTGAGTTGGTGAAGAGCGATCCGAAGTCGATTGGGGTCGGCCAGTATCAGCACGACGTGAATCAAAAATTGCTTCGCAAACGCTTGGATCGCGAAGTCGAATCGTGTGTGAACAGTGTCGGAGTCGATTTGAATCTGGCGAGTGCACCGCTGCTGTCGCATGTGGCTGGTATCGGGCCCAAGCTGGCTGAAAGCATCGTTAATTATCGTGATGAAAATGGTCGTTTCGAAACGCGCGCCCAGTTGCTGAAAGTTCCGAAACTTGGGCAAAAAGCGTTCGTCCAAGCGGCTGGATTTTTGCGCATTCGCGATGGTAAGCAACCGCTCGATAACTCGGCGGTACATCCGGAAAGCTACTGCGTCGTTGAACGCATGGCCAAGCACTTAAAAGCGGATCCGAAGGCGTTGGTTGGCAACGCAACGTTGTCGCAGAAGCTGAAGCCGGCGGATTTTGTTGACAATCAATTTGGATTGCCAACGGTTTCTGACATCATTCAGGAGTTGGCCAAGCCTGGGCGCGATCCGCGGAGCGAGTTCAAGGTGGTTCAGTTCGCCGAGGATGTGCATACCATGGAAGACCTAAAGTCCGGCATGGTTCTCGAAGGTGTGGTTACGAACGTGACGCACTTCGGAGTTTTCATCGACATCGGCGTACATCAGGACGCTTTGATTCACATTTCGCAGTTGTCGAATACGTTCGTGAAGGATCCAAGCGAGGTGGTTTCGGTCGGCGATATTTTGAAAGTAAAAGTTGTCGAGGTGGATATCGGCCGGAAGCGGATCGCGGTGACACGGAAGTTCTAAGGTTGGTTGCGTGGCACAGGTGCGAGGCGGAGTTTTGAAGAAAGTGCGTTTCCCCTCCCCGGCTTCTCGTTCCTCGCAGCCGACCCTCCCTGAGGGAGGGTGAAGCAGAATTTAGCCGGACTTCGATTCTGGTTCGGAAGCAACGTTAATTTGAACTGAAGACAACTGCAAGAACAACTTAACCATCCCACCGGGAGGGTCGAAGCCGAGGCACGAGGCTTCGGGGAGCGTGCATTCGGGTAAGGTCTATAACCTGGGGCGAAACGGCTACAAAACGGCTGCGGCTTGCTTGGGATTCTTGGCGGAAGTATCTTAAGTGGGTGCCTCGATCATTCTGGAACCCCGCCGTGTACCTCTACCGCTTTGTTGCTATCGCTTTGCTGGGCATTTATGCAGTGCCTGCGGCTATCGGTCCGCACTGGCATTCGCATCACGGCGCGACGTTCGCCAAAGAGTCATCCTCGTGCTGTTCGGACACTTGCGAAAGCGACGGAGCCAGCAATTGTCCGTTTGAAGCGAAACGCGGTGAACAGAAACCGCACGCGAGTCTATTCGGACTGAGTTGCGATCACGATGCGTGCACGATCTGTAAATTCTACTTGCTGTCGCAGTTGCATTCAGCTGATAACAGGCTGAACTGCATCAGTCGCTGCGCCGACGTCTTCTTGTTGCCTTCGAGTCAAGCGGCGCAAGAAGTGATTGGCTTCTCTCAAGCGCGGGCTCCACCCTGCTGAAGCTGCTCTGCAAACCAAACAGGACGTTTGGTTACCTGACTCGAGATGCGTGCGCGTTTTCGTGAGTTGACTTCTTAGGGGGTTATGTGCTCACTGAAAACGATCCGCGTCTTAACGTAATCTATAAGAGTGTGGGAGATGCGACGTGAGGCATGTGCATTTGCGTGGGGAAAATCGACGAAGCGGTTTTACGCTGGTCGAATTGCTGGTGACGATTGCCATTATTGGTATTTTAATTTCATTGCTTTTGCCAGCAGTTCAGAAAGCACGTGAAGCGGCGCGTCGGACTCAATGCGCGAATAATTTGAAGCAGATTGGATTGGCGATGCATATGTTTTGCAACGCCAACAACGGTCGCTTTCCACGTTCGACGCATGCGACGTTCGACTTTGAGAAGACTTGGATCTTCACACTGGCTCCGTACATGGAGAACGTCAACAGTGTTCGCATCTGTCCTGAAGATCCTCGAGGTGCGGAAAAGCTGGAGAATCAAGGGACCAGTTACATCCTGAACGAGTACATCTGTGAGCCAGGACCAGACGAAGCGTTGCGTTTGCAGTTTCTGCAATCGACGTCGCGCACCATTCTTGTGTTTACCGCGTCGGATTCGCGCGGGACAGCGATCACCGAAGATCACACGCATTCTCGCAATTGGTTTCGTAACCCGACGAGTCAAACCTGGAGCAGGATTGTTTCAGATATCCAACCCGATCGTTTCAGTGGCCCGCCGAAAGGTTCACCGGCCAGTCTGCGAGCGGTCGGCCATGCAAATTATCTCTTCGCAGATGGACATGTGGAGTTGATCTCAGCTCAGCAGATTAAGAAGTGGGCTGATGAGCAGAAGAATTTCGCGCTGCCCAGCGGTTGTCCTGAACCCGAATAAACGAATACACAAGAGACTCTCCTTTGGACACTATGATGAAGCGATCAACCCTTACTAAATTAGCAACACAATTTCGTCGCGCGCTCAGAGGGCGTTCTGACGCATCGCGTCGCAAGTCGATTCCGCGTACGCTCGAGCAGCTTGAAAATCGATGGCTGATGGCGGTGCTCGATACGTTTCTGACCACCGAGCACGTCGACCTGAACATCGGATACGGAAGTGGTGCCGAACCTTGGTCGATATCACCGACGACTGACGAAGGAACAGCCTACGCGGCGGATCGAGCGCTACTGTACGTTGGCGAGCAAGCTGCGACAACGCGACTGGCGAGCAACGATTTCAACTTCATCGGTGTCCCGGCGGGTGCAACTTACTATCGTTTGCCAGCGACCCAAGATCCCGATGTGCTCTATTTGGGTGCGGCTGGAAACGGAGTTACCGCTTCACTGCTTGATACTTACAATCCGAACACCGAATCGAAAGGTCGCATTCCAGGTAGCGGACGTTGGATACGATCGAGTCTGATGAGTGTCGCGCACACGACTCCTGGCGGCGCAGCAGGATCTGGCGTGTTCTCGATGTGGCAAGCGGATCTGGCGACGACGAATGTTTTCGTTTCGAACTACAACGATGGAGTCGCCAATCCAGGACCTAACGGAATTGATACTACCGATGGTATCAGCAGCGATGATGCGTTTTGGGTCTTAGCCGGTGGGCATCAGCATTACAGCTTTGGCTTCAGTGAACCTGGTCGGTACGAAGTGACGTTCCGCACGTCCGCTTACTTTGGAAACGATGGAAACAACACAACTCCCAACACGGCTGACTTCCGGCAAAGCGGTGATCTGACGCTGTATTTTTCTGTGCTGGCGATCGGTGAGCTTGAGTTGAGCGCGTCGAGCTTTTCGGTTGACGAAGCGGCTGGTACCGCTTCTGTGACAGTGAATCGCGTTGGCGGGCGCGATGGACGTATCACTGTGAACTATGCGACATCAAATGGCACAGCCACGGCGCCGAATGACTATACGGCGGCGAGCGGTTCGATCACTTTCGATGATCTGGAAATCAGCAAAGTGATCACGATTCCAATTGTTGATGATGCGATCGACGAACCGGATGAAACCTTGAACCTAACATTGTCCGCGCCTGGTCCGACAACTATTCAGAGTTACATTTCAAGCGTTGATGGCGACAATGATCCGAACGGTTTGCTTGGAAGTATCACAACTGCGATCATGACGATCGTTGACAACGACTTGCCGAATGCACCGCCGACGATTTCAGATGTTACTGACAAGTCGACAGATGAGGATCAGCCAACGGCGCCGATCGCCATTACGATCGGAGACGTAAATACTGCGGCTAGCGGTTTAATTTTGACTGCAACATCGTCGAACACGGCTTTGGTGCCGAACGCGAGTCTGGCGCTCTCGGGTAGCGACGCAAATCGAACTTTGGTTGCCACACCCGCGGCGAATGCGTCTGGGTTGACGGTCATCACGTTGACTGTCACCGATCCTGAAGGATTGAGCGCAACCGATACGTTTACGCTGACCGTTAACGCGGTGAACGATGTGCCAACGATTACTGACATCGGCAACCAGAGCACTAGCGAGGACACGCCGACGTTGCCGATCGCCTTTGTGATCGGTGACATTGAGACGGCGGCAGACGACTTGCTGGTTAGTGTTACTTCGTCGGATACAAGCCTTGTCAATGCGGCTGGGCTGGCGCTGAGTGGTTTGGGCGCGAACCGTTCGCTGGTCATCACACCGCTGCCCGATCGGTTTGGATCAACCACGATCACGATCACCGTGACGGATGCGGATGGGGCCGTTGCGACGGAGCAGTTCGTGTTGATGGTCGGTACCGTGAACGATGCGCCGACGATCTCAAGCATCGCGGATCAAGAAACTCAAGAGGATTTTCCCACAGCAGCGATTCCATTTACGGTCGGCGACGTTGAGACGGCGGCAGACAGCTTGGTGCTGAGTTTTGCTTCGACGAACTTGAGTCTCGTGCCGATCGATGCGGTGAGCTTCGGTGGTAACGGAGCGAATCGAACGATAACAATTACGCCAGCCGCCGATGCCAGCGGTTCAACCAAGATCACAGTGACCGTTACGGATGGCGGCGGGGCCACGGCGAGTGAGAGTTTCGTACTGAACGTCAGCGCGGTGAACGATGTGCCGACGATATCGGCAATTGCAGACCAAGTCACTGATGAAGATACGCCGACGGCTGAGATCGCTTTCAATGTAGAAGACATTGAAACTGCAGTTGCGAACTTGATTGTGACTGCACAGTCGAGCGACACCACCTTGGTCCCGAATAGCAACATTGTGATCGTTCGCAACGGCTTGAATCATGCGGTGCAAGTAACACCAGCCGCAAATCGTTTTGGAACGACAACAATTACTTTGGAAGTAACCGATGAATCGGGTGCGAGCTCGACCGAGTCATTTCTTCTTACAGTGAATGCGGTTGATGATCACATCTTGGTTCCGTTCTCTTTGCCGCAAAGCATCGGTGGTCAACTTTCCGGTGTGTCCAGTTTGTCGCCGGTTGATTTCGATGGCGATGGCAAGTTGGATGTGCTGGCAGGTGCATACGGTGCTGGTCAAGTGGTTTGGGTGAAGAATTTGGGGGGCGGGGCGTTTGGCGAGTTACAAGTGATTGATGCTGAAGCGACGGACGTTTGGTTCACTAAGGCGTCGGACATTGATGGCGATGGTGACCAGGATATCGTGGCGGGTATGTACTCCGGCACACTCGCGTGGTATGGGAACGATGGCAGCGGGACGTTTACCAAAGCTGTGTTGGATACGGATTTAGTTGGACCGTGGTTGGCAGTTGGCGATTTTAATGGTGATGGCTTCAAGGATATTTTGGCTGGACCTGATGGAGGCTCTTCGATTTTCGCTTATCTGCAGTTGAGCGATGGCAGCTTTTTCGAGCCGCTGGAGATGGTAACTGGTTTGAATGGGCTCGCTGGAATCATCTTGGAGGATGTGAACAACGACGGCCTGAATGATCTGGTGTACGGCGGAGGGCTAGACAATAAGATCTACTGGCAATTGAACGAGGGCGGTGGGGTGCTCGGTGCGCGGCGATCGGTCGATGCGGGCGAGTATGCGGGTCTGCTCGACTTGCAAGACTTGAATGGTGACGGATTCAAGGACATCGTTTCGATCGAGTACACATCGCAGCGCGTGGCGTGGTATGCAAGCAGCGGTGATGGTTTCTTCGGAACTCGCAATGTGTTGCCAGCGGTGTTGACGGGGCCGTACGCGGTGACGATCGGGGACTTTGACAACGATTTTGATTTGGACGTTGCGATTGCGACGTACAGCAGCGAGCCTGAGTTTGTGTGGATGGTGAATCGCGGCGGAGGAGTGTTTGATGCACCGCTGGCGATTTCTTCGGCGATGGGGCAAGTGAGCATGCTGGCTTCGGCGGACTTTGACGAAGACGGCGACATAGATATCGTGCTCGGCAGTTTTTCCGGTTCGCAGATTTCGCTTTTCGAAAATCAGCTAGGCGAGTTCGCGACGGTGGTTGTACCGCCTGCTGCGGGTGATTACCTGCGAGGATTCACGATCGAGTCGACCGTTTACTTCGGCTATCCAGTAACCGTGACTGGCACGCCGGAGATCGATCTGATGATCGGGACCGAGGTTGTTAAAGCCTTGTATGTCAGCGGATCGGGAACGCCGTCGCTGAAGTTTGAGTACAAAGTCGCGGAAGCAGATCGCGATGATGATGGCATCGCTTTGCTATCTACTGCGATTCGTTTAGCGGGTGGCACCATTACGAACTCGATTGGCGCCTCAGCTGATTTAACTTTGCCTGCGTCGGACTTTAGTGGAGTGCTGGTCAACGGTTCAGCACCTTTTCCGATTTCGATCGTTCGAATAGATGCTACGCCTACGAATTGCGATGAAGTGCATTTTTTGGTCGAGTTCAGCGAAGATGTCGAAGGAGTGGATTTGCAGGATTTCGCGGTTGCTGTGACTGGCGATCTGGCTGATGTGCAGGTCGTAGAAGTGACCGGCTCAGGGGCGTCGTATGTCGTCAAAGTTACGACGGGTAGCGGCAGTGGTACGATTGCGCTAACCGTTCCCGACGATGCGTCGATCAGCGACTTGGAAGGCAACTCGCTTGGTAAAGGTTTTGTCGGTGGCGAGCGCTATAGGTTGCTTCGCGGTGACGCGGTGGTCGTCGATAACTTCTTCACTCAAGATCATGGTGACATCGCAGTTGGATTCGATGCGGGCGAATTTTCGCTGAACGTTCATACGGAGGCGGGTGAGTTCCCATCGAATGAAGTGATGATCTATGGTGGTCCTGAAGGAATGAGTGTTCGTCCAGACGGTGACGAGTTCGATTTTTTGGGAGTGAATGCGGGCGATCCGATTTATATCTGGCCGCAGAATGGTTCGATTCCTGAGTTGCCTGACCTGGGCCTCGGAGCGGAAGAGATCGCCGGTGGTTCACTGGCAGCTTATCTGAATAACGACGAGCGGGTGGAAGCAACGGGTGCTTGGGTGCAAATGCAGTTGGTCGGCATGCGTGGACCGGATGGTGGTCAGTTCGCGATGTTCCGTTCACTTGATGTAGGTCCGCGAGTTTGGTTTGCAACAGCTGACGGCATCACTGAGTCTGACAAGTTGTGGATTTTAGAAGGAAGTCATCAGCACTTTACGTTTGCTTTCACAGAGCCAGGTGTTTATGAAGTTGACGTGATCGTGTCGGGTTTTGTGGATGGGAATGGTAATGGCGTCTACGATGAGAATATTGACGCTTACACCGAGAGCGGCGTGAAGACGTTGGTTTTTGGAATCGATCTGCCAGGTGGGCCGACAACTTATGTGATTCCGGCGGGCATGGATGGCCGCGCGCCGTTGGCGAACGATGATGTGTTCACTGTTACAACCGGCGACAGTGGCAATCGTCTGTTCGGAAATGTTTTGTTCGATGATGTCGATCCGAACGGAGACCCACTGTCGGCGATTCTCAAGTCGCAACCGGCTCATGGCGATTTGACGTTCGACTCATCGGGGGCGTTCGTTTACAGTCCGAATTCGACGTTCACCACATCCGATTCATTCACTTACTGTGCGAAAGATAACAACGGTGGTTGCAGTGTGGCAACGGTTACGATCGAGTCTGCGATTGCACCGGAGTTTTTGGCGACACTGACGGCGGGTCATGTTGATATTGGAATCGCGTTTGCTGACGGAGCTTTCGAGCCACATATTCACGATGAAGAGGAAGATATTGAGTACGCGCCGAATGAAGCTTTGTTAGCGGTCGAGTCAGGCGCGTTCGTGCGGCGAATGGGTGCGTTGGCAGGACCGGAGTACGACTTTCTTGGAACTGAGGCAGGTAGCGTTTTCTATCGTCTGCCGCAGAACGTGAATCCGCTGTTACTAGCGCTCGGTCTGTCGACTGAAGAAATTGAAGCCGGGACTTTCAATAACGGTGAACTCTATGTGCGATTGAAAGCCGTGAATGGCCCTGGGCACTTTTCTGCGTGGGTGGACCTCGACGATGGCCCTGCGGTCATAATGTCGACAGTTGATGGCGTGACGGTTTTCGATATGGCCACGCTGTTGGAAGGCGGGCACCAGCATGCAAATTTTGGATTCTCTGCGCTTGGTGATTACGCAGTTACGTTTGAGGCGTGGGCGGAGTTATCTGATGGGTCGATCGTAACCAGTGAAGAAGCGACGTACTACTTCGAAGTTCGCAACACAGCGCCAATCGCGGAGAACGACAGCTATGAAGTTCTGGCGGGCAATGCGGTGATGGGCAACGTTCTGTTTAATGACTTCGATGTCGAAGGGGATGCGATTGCGTCCGCGTTGCTGGCTTCGCCGACTGCGGGCTCGGTTGTGTTGGCTGCGGATGGTAGTTTCCGGTATCAAGCGAGTGCGTCGTTCAGCGGCAGCGACTCGTTTACTTACACACTGACTGACGCGCGTGGATCGGAATCGGTCGGCACAGTGACTATTGCGTTGGGCGTGAAGCCGACGTTTATTGCGTTCTTGGTGAACGAGCACGTCGACATCGGTTTTGGATATGAAGATGGCGTGTGGGAACCGCATATTCACGATGAAACGCGGGATCTGGAATTTGAGACAGACGAAGCTGTGTTCACAGTGGATGCGAATGCCAACACGCCGCGACCTGCGTCCAGTGCGTTTGAATTCATAGGTGTGCCGGCTAACGCGAACTTCTATCTTTTGAGTCAGACGGTGAACCCGCAAGCTGTTCTGGCAGGCTTGGCGACTGAAGAGATCGCTCTGGGCACGTTCCAAGACGGTGAAGTTCACATCCGATTGAAGCATGTGAATGGTCCTGGGCATTTTTCAATGTGGCGCTCATTGGACGAGGGCCCTGAGGTCTTCATGTCAACTGCGGAAGGGATTGCGGAATCTTCGTTGTTGACGATGTTGGAAGCGGGACATGAGGAGATGAACTTCGGCTTTACCGCCGCGGGACACTATGTCGTTACTTTCGAAGCTTTCGCGGTGTTGCCTGACGGGACCATGGTTTCAAGCGGTGATGCTTCCTACCATTTCAGCGTAGGCCTAGATCGACGGGACGTGAATGGTGACGGACAAATTTCGCCCATTGATGCGTTGTTGGTGATCAACCGTTTGAATCGCGATCGCGTCAATGATCCGCAACCGTCGGAAGGTCGATTGAACACCAATCGCGACTCGGCGATTTCACCAATCGACGCGCTGCTGGTCATCAATTTTTTGAACCAGCGATCCACAGGCGAAGGTGAGGGATCCGCGGCGCAAAGTGCATTGAGCTTAGCTTCTTCTGCTAGTTCAACTTCATCTGATTCGTCGGAGGAAAGCGATGTAGCGTCGGCAACTGATTTCGCTTTGGATCAGTTGCTCAATGGCGATAGCTTTGAAAACGATGGACTTCGCCGCCGACGTTGGAAAAGATAGACATCGTCTAGGTTGATCAGTTAGCAACCTTTGGTGCAGGTTGCTAACTGATTCAGATTGTCAACTGATCTTGGGCTTGACGAGACAGTGAAAGCCCAAGCAGATTTCGTCGTCGATGCGATCTTCGACGGCGTCCTGCAGCAGCGCGTTGATTTGCGCCATCTTGGATGGGCTGATTGCGGCGGAGACGATGTGTTGATCGCCGCTGGGGCCGAGCACTACGGTTGTGAGGACCGCGACGGTGTCGGTGTGTTGTAAAGCTTGAACGACGTGTTCGCCGATCTGCTGGTCGAGGTTCTTGATCTTACTGACGAAGCGTGCGACCTGTTGGCTGGATGCATTCTGCGCGACCTGTTGCGGTTGATCCTGGGATTCGTCGTTCATCGTCAGTCCTGAGGCGAAGCGTTTGAGGGGGATTTGCTATATTGGAGTTTCGGCTTCAGCATAGTTTATCTTGATCGCTGATGCGCAGTTCAATTGGGATTCGAGACAGGTCATGGACGGAAAATTCATTTTGCAAGTTACCCGATCGTTTGTGTGGATGATCGTTGGATTGGCGGGAGCCGAAGCGGGCGCGCAGGCTAAGGTAACGGCGGATCTGTTTTTGTATGCGCCGGCGGTCGTGAAGTCGGTTGACATTTGGAGTTCACGCTCTGCGGATCGGATTTCGTGTGAGATTAGCGAACTGGACGATCAGAAGATCGTGTTCGTCGAGGAAGAGAAGCAGCGCGAGATTCCAAGCGATCGGGTCATGAGAGTGATTCCCAATTGGCGAACGCCGGCGGCTGCGGCGGCGCATCAATTGTTTGCGGACCGCGATTACCGCGCAGCGAAAGACGCGATTTCGAAAGCGGTGACGAATGATTTGCCTCGCTGGCAGCAGCGGTTGCTGGTGGCTGAGTTTGTTGACGTGTTCGCGGCGCTTGGGGAACATCGTCTTGCTGGTGGCGTCTATTTGAAATCGTTGGCACCGAATCAGCCGCCCGCGATGTTGCTCGCTCAGTTGCCGATGAATTGGACGACGATCGAACCGGATCGCCCGCTTTATGAATCGGCGGTCGAGTGGTTGTCGAGCGAAGATCCGATCGCGCAGTTGTTGGGAGCGAGCTGGTTACTGCTTGGGCAAGATCGCGATGCCGCACGCGCTACTTTGACGAAGCTGCAAAATTCTGATCGCGCGACCATCGCAGCCCTGGCAACTGCGCAGACTTGGCGATTAACTCCGCCGCTCGAAACCAGCGCGAAGGTTGCTGAGTGGTTTGCTGCTCGCGATAAGTTAATCGAGCCGCTGCAGATTGGGCCGACTGAGTTTATTGCAGAACGCTGTGCGCGGACTGGCATGATCGACTTGGCGATCGGACAGTGGTCGCGAGTCGCTACGTTGCATAGCGATCGAGCTCATCGCGCGGCCGCGGCGCTAAATGCTGCAGCGCGGACGTTGGCACAACAGGGTCGCACGGAAGAAGCGAAGCGGTTTCAGAACTGGGCGGTGGAGTTCAATGCTAAGTAAGCAGCTCAATGAACAATTGCTACTGGACTAATTGTTGCAGCCAAGCGATGAGAGCGTCCAGCGGTTGGCGGCAATCGGCTAACCAAGCGTTCACGCCGGTGGTTCCGTCGTGTGCGAATGCAATTAGGAAGCTGACCATGGCAAGATTCGCGGCTGGAAGAAACATCCAGGAAAAGAGGTTGCCGAGTTCCTTCAAGTCGGTTTGATCGCGATGGGTTTCACGATAAGTGCTGATGATATGGTAGCCGAAGGCGATGCCAAGCAGAAAACTCGGCCAAGGTAGATTCGGGAAAGGCAGCAGGTAAGCCAGTAAGCTGAGGACGAGCACGGCGGTTGGAAAGAAGTACGGTGCGGCAGTGATCAACCAATTGCCGCGTCCTTCGTAACGCACTTCGCCACCAGAGCCCATCGTCGCACGAATGCTGACGATTTTGTGGCCAGTAAGAAAGGCGAAGATAGCATGTGTGACTTCGTGTTCCATCGTGACTAACCATCTTCCGACGGAAAGATGCCCTAGCCATCGTCGCCAGAGGATGACGAAAGCAGCGATTCCGCAGGCGAATGGAAGTAACGACCAACTGGGCGAATGCACGAGCCGAGCGAAGAGTGTGAGCGAGGACCAGATAAGTGAAGGGGTGATGGCGGCCGCTGCGATCGCCATTGGCCACTTGGTAGCGTTGACCGCTGCATCGATGCGATCTCCCCAAATAGTAACCGAGTTCATACGCGAACCTAGAAAAATTTGCCGCGGGATGTTGCGAAGCGCTTCAATTCTATTCGTAGATTACTCGAGAAACTTGGCAATGCGCGAGCTAATCTCACAACGCAACTAAACAGGGCAACGAAACAGTCAGCTAAGCCGTGGGCAACTAAACTTTTGCTGCCAACTGAAAAATCTCTGGTCCAGCTTCGCTTGTCAGCACCGAGCCGAACAAGGTGTGCGCGCTGGCATCGTGAATCACAACTGGTAGCAACTGGCCAGCTTGCCGCTCGTTTCCATCCCAAACAACGATGCGATCGCAATTGGTGCGACCAGTCATCTGACGCAGCGGTCCAACTTCGTTTTTACGAATCGACGTTTTGCTTGGCCCTTCGACCAACACCTCAACGGACTGCCCCAGAAACTTCAGATTGTCTTCTTCACAGATTTCGTTTTGTGCGTTGAGCAATTCGATATTGCGACGCTGCTTCACTTCCTCAGGCACGTCATCAGCGAACAACTCCGCGCCGCGCGTACCGGGACGCACCGAGTATTTGAAGATGAAGCTATTCTTGAAACGGCAGCGACGAACGAGTTCCACTGTCTTTTGGAAATCCTCTTCGGTCTCTCCGCAGAAGCCAACGATAAAGTCGCTCGAAACGGCTGCGTTGGGAAGGATTGTGTTGATGCGATCCATCATCTCGTAATAGTCACTGACGGTGTAACCGCGTTTCATCCGCTTGAGCACTTCGTCAGAGCCGCTTTGCGCCGGTACGTGCAAGTACGTCGAACACTTAGGCAAATCGCGAACGGTTTCAAGCAGTCGTTGCGTCATATCTTTCGGATAGTTCGTCACGAACTTGATCCGCTGGATGCCATCGACTTCGTGAATCATCTCCAGCAAATCGGCTAGGCGTGTGGTGCGATCGCCGTCAACATACTTGTAGCTGTTGACCGTTTGACCGAGCAGCACAATTTCCTTGCAGCCCTGTCGAGCCAGTTCGTGGGCCTCAGCGAGAATCAACTCTGGTGAACGGCCTTGTTCTGGCCCGCGCGTCATGGGAACGATGCAGTAGGTGCAGAACTTGTCGCAACCGATTTGAATCCGCAGGTAAGCTTGAAACGGAGTGGGCCGCATGGTCGGATCGCGGAGCGGGTCGAACGATTCGTGGCTGCGGCGGATATCATCTTGCGTACCGTCGCGGCGTCCGAGGCTGACCGCCATCTGCTGTCCTTCGCCTGCAGAAACCTGCTTGAGCAGTTCAGGGATGCGATGCAATTGTCCTGGGCCAACGACAAGATCAACAAAGGGTGCTTTTTCGAAAACCAATTTCTGATCTTTTTGTGCCATGCAGCCGATCACACCGATAATCTTCTCGGGATGCGCGAGCTTCATCTTCTTGAGATGATAAAGGTTGTTGTAAACCTTCTCTTCGGCATGTTCCCGGACGCTGCAGGTATTGAACAAAATGGTGTCCGCTTCGTTTACCGAATTGGCCAAGTCGTAACCTTGGCGGCGCAGGCTGGCGACGACCATTTCGCTGTCGAGCACATTCATCTGACAGCCGACAGTCTCGATGTACAACTTTTTCATCGCTGGCGGTGCGTCTTCAGCATTCAATACTGGCAAGAGATCGGACATAGCGGACTGATGTTCGGTTCGAAGAGAGTTGGTTAAATTGCGACAGTGAGTGCTCTCATAGTGTACCGAAGTCGAGCTGTTTCGCACCCGTCAAATTTTCACACGCACTGCCAATGCAAAGCCTTCTCTTATAGGCAACCGAACCACATTAGAGAAACTAATAATGCAGCTAAATTTTTGGCTAACTTTGCGATCACTAGCACCAGAATGCTGTAGCCAGCGGATTCTCGACAGCTAATAATAGGCTGAACGATCCGGCATCGAAGTCTGCACAGAACGGTTTTGGTTGAACTGCAGCGAAGAGCACGCCCGATGTTGGATTATTATTGGTGGGATTTTGGGCATTCGAGTGCCCTAATCGCGGAATCCCTACCAAACCTAAGCACAGCAACAAATTGATGCAGCTGCCCGGTGTCCCACCCGACTATTTTCATTCCTAATTTAGTGCAATTCGACGCAGATGGCGAAAGTGTGCCGTGCGAGCAGCGAAGTTATCGCGCTAGGTCGAAGGAATGTTCGTCGAATGAACGCTCGTCAATCTCTCCTGACGAAGCGACCAACTCGCTTGGCAAAGTAGCCAGCGATCCCACAAGAATCGCTCTCATTGCGTCCTTTAAATTGAATTTTCTTAGGTCAATTGCGCGCAAGTTTGCGCCTGTTCGGTGAGTTTTCAATGAATAGTTACAGCCTTGACTACATCGATGACTTGTATGTGCAGTACATCCGAGACCCGGGAAGCGTTTCGCCCGGTTGGCGTAAGTACTTTGAGGAGTTCTCGTTAGCTGCGACAGCCGGCGCTGCGACGGGTCAATCTTCTGAGAATGGCTCGGTTGCCGTTGCGCTCGCTGATGACGACGAAATGCCGACTGCTCACGCTCGTTCCATCCGCGACGAAGCGTTGTGGTTGGCAAAGATGCAAGATCGCGTCGATCAATTGGTTCGCGAGTATCGCGTGCGCGGTCACTTGATGGCGCAGCTCGATCCGCTGGGAATTCAGCGCGAGCATCATCCTCCGGAGCTTGATCCGGAATCTTATGGACTGAGTGAAGAGGACTTGGAACGCCCGTTCAGCTGCGAAAACCTGCAGTACGT
Organism: Pirellulaceae bacterium; assembly: GCA_041742175.1. Classification (GTDB taxonomy): domain Bacteria; phylum Planctomycetota; class Planctomycetia; order Pirellulales; family Pirellulaceae; genus Aureliella. The sequence continues at coordinate 9,653 of JBGSJB010000164.1, read as the reverse complement.
GGACGGGCGAACTCTCGGTGCGATTCTGGCGAAGCTGCGAGCCACTTATTGCCGCAGCATCGGCGCTCAATTCATGCATATCGACAATCGCACGATTCGCGATTGGTTGCAGCGGCGGATGGAAAGCTGCGAGAATCGTTTAGATCTTTCACGTGAAGTTCAAGTACGCATCTACACTCGCTTGGCGGATGCCGCGATTTTCGAAGAGTTCGTGCGCAAGAAATTTGTGGGAGCCAAGACGTTTTCGCTTGAAGGTGCGGAGAGTTTGATTCCGTTGCTGGACCTTGCGCTGGAAAAAGCCGGGCAGCACAGTGTCAGCGGCGTGGTGCTCGCCATGGCACACCGAGGCCGCTTGAACGTGTTAGCAAACATTCTGGGCAAGCGTGCGCAGAGCATCTTTTGGTCGTTCGATGATCCGCGGCCCGATATGCACCGTGGCACAGGCGATGTTCGGTATCACTTGGGTTACAGCAGTGATTGGACGACTTCTACCGGCGCGAAAGTCCATATTTCGCTGTGCTTCAATCCAAGCCACTTGGAATTCGTGAACACGGTCGCGCAAGGTCGTTGTCGAGCCAAGCAAGATCGCGCGAAAGATGTTCGCAATGCGGAAACGATGACGATCTTGATTCACGGCGATGCTTCGTTCGCGGGTGAAGGTGTCGTGCAGGAGACGTTGAACCTCAGTCAACTGCCAGGCTACACAACTGGTGGCACGTTGCACGTGGTGATTAACAACCAAGTCGGCTTTACAACGGAAGCTCACGAAGCGCGGTCATGCACTTACGCAACCGACATCGCGAAGATGTTGCAGATTCCGATTTTTCATGTGAACGGCGAAGACCCGGAAGCGGTCGCCCAAGTCGTTAACTTGGCGATGGATTTCCGTCGCGAGTTCAAGCGCGATGTGGTCATCGACATGTATGCCTATCGCCGTTGGGGGCACAACGAGGGCGACGAACCGCGATTCACGCAGCCGACGATGTATAAAGTCATCGACGAACGCAAGAGTGTGCGCGAAAGCTACTTGGAACGGCTGCTCGAGATGGGCGGCAAGATCACTCGGCAGGAAGCGGACAGTATCGCTGAAGTTCGGCAAAACAAACTGGAACGCGAATTTGAAGCGGCTCAGAAGGAAGAATACGTCTCGGATCTTCAGACATTGGGCGGACATTGGTCGGGTTACTTTGGTGGCCCAGAGCCAACCGGCGACAATCCAGTGACTTCGCTTTCGCAGGAAACCGCAGCGAGTATTCTGAAGAAACTCTCGACCCTCCCAGCTGATTTTAACTTGAATCGCAAGCTCGCGAAGTTCATGAAGGACCGCGCGGAGATGGCAGAAGGCACCAAGCCGCTCGACTGGGCAAGTGCAGAAGCGATAGCGTTTGGCAGTCTGCTGACTGAGGGGCATCCGGTGCGACTCAGCGGCCAGGATTGCGAGCGCGGCACGTTCAGCCAACGTCATGCGGTGCTGCACGATACCGTAAACAATCAAGAATATTCGCCGCTAAAGTCACTCGATCCTAACCAAGCTCGGCTTGATATCATCAATAGCCCGCTGTCGGAAGCCGGCGTGCTCGGGTTCGAATACGGGTATTCACTGGATTGCCCCGAAGGCCTTGTCGCTTGGGAAGCGCAGTTCGGCGACTTTTGGAATGCGGCGCAGGTGATCATCGATCAGTTTGTCGCTAGCGCGGAAGACAAATGGGGTCGCCTAAGTCATTTGACGTTGCTTTTGCCGCATGGTTTCGAAGGACAAGGTCCGGAACACTGCAGCGCGCGGCTTGAGCGATTCCTATTGCTGACGGCTGAAGATAACTTGCAAGTTACTCAGCCTACGACTCCGGCTCAATACTTCCATCTGCTGCGTCAGCAAGTTAAACGACGCTGGAGCAAGCCGCTGGTCGTGCTGACTCCGAAAAGCCTCTTGAGGCATGCGGCGTGCGTTTCACCGTTGTCGGATGTTACCTCTGGTAGTTTCAAAAAGATTCTGCCTGACGAGCGTTCAAACCCGACGCGAACCGATCGCGTGCTGATGTGTAGCGGTAAGATCTATTACGAGCTGATTGAAAAGCGTGAGTCGCTGAAGGCACAGAACGTTGCCGTCCTACGAATCGAGCAGTTTTATCCGCTCAGCGCGAGCACGTTGGTTGGTGCGCTAAGCGATTATGCGCCGGGAACCGATGTTGTCTGGATTCAGGACGAACCGACGAATATGGGCGGTTGGCAGTTCATGAAGATGCGTTTTGGCGATGCGCTGATGGATGCGAAGTTCAAGCTGCGTTTGCTCTCGCGCGTCGAATCGGCTAGCCCTTCGACCGGTTCGTTGAGTGCTCACAAGCTTGAGCAACAGGAGTTGATCGATTCGGCGTTCGTTGGACTGTAGTCGGGTCCGTTACGAGTGATGTTGCTGCCCAAGTGAATCGCGCTCGCGCGGTCCTTTGGGCGGGCAATGTTTGCAAACTGAGTGAATTCTTCTTGAACTCTAACTGACAATCGGATGCAAAATCGGTAATCTGTAGGAACCCAACGCCAGTTGTCCTTTTTTGCGTGGGCCCTGAGCCGAAATAACGGCCAGCCTGCCGCGCAGCCCAGCTAATTCTGTCGAGCGATGTAAAGGTTGTTGCGTCCATGTTAGAGGTTAAAATTCCGTCGGTCGGTGAGTCCATTTCGGAAGTTCAAATTGCGCAGTGGCTGAAGCAAGAAGGAGCTTGGGTCGCCAAAGACGAGAATATCGTCGACTTGGAAACCGAAAAAGCTTCCGTCCAAATACCAGCACCTGTAGCGGGTTACATTCGCAACATCCGCAAGCAAGCGGAAGAGTTTGCGAATGTGGGCGATGTTATTTGTGACCTCGAACCGGCGGAAAAAGCCTCGGATTCGAAGGGTGCTCCTGCGCCTTCAAATGCAGATAGCAAACCGACAGCGGCTAGTGAGCCGAAGGATGAACCTCGCGTTATGCCTGCGGCGCAGCGGATGATGGGCGACAAGAACATCAGTGCCGAACAGGTGACTGCGACCGGTCCCGGAGGCCACATTCTCAAAGAAGACGTGCAACGCGCTGCCGATTCAACTATTTCGAAGACGGCACCTGCAGCACCGTCGCAACCTAAAGCAACACCAACACTTGAGACCAACGTCCCTAGCACAGCAATGAGCGTGACAGGTCGCCATGATCGCATGGAAGAAGTCAAACCGCTGAGCATGATTCGTCGAACGATCGCTAACCGGCTCGTTCAAGCTCAGCACTCGGCCGCTTTGCTGACCACGTTCAATGAAGTCGATATGGGGCCGGTGATGGAGTTGCGGAAGAAATACCGCGACGCGTTCCAAGAGCGACACGGCGTCAAGCTTGGTTTCATGTCCTTCTTTGCCAAGGCCAGCGTTGAAGCATTGCGACGATTCCCAACGGTCAATGCAGAGATTCGTGGCAACAATATTGTTTACCGTCATTACAACGACATTGGTATCGCTATCGGTGGCGGCAAGGGCCTAGTCGTTCCTGTGCTTCGCAATGTCGAGAAGATGAGCTTTGCGGATGTTGAACGTACGATCGGTGAATTCGCTGCACGCGCGATGGAAAACCGCTTGATGCCGGAAGACCTCGAAGGCGGCACCTTCACGATCAGCAACGGCGGCGTTTATGGATCGATGCTCAGCACTCCGATCGTCAATCCACCGCAAAGCGCTATCCTGGGACTGCACGCGATTCAAGAGCGACCGATGGCGCGCAACGGCCAGGTGGTGATTCTGCCGATGATGTACCTTGCGTTGACTTACGACCATCGCATCATCGACGGACGCGAAGCGGTAACGTTCTTAAAGACAATCAAAGAAATCATCGAAGATCCAACTCGATTGTTCCTCGAAGTCTAGTGCAAAGCTGGCACAACGTAAAGCAAACGCATGACTCAACCTGATCCGCACGTCGTTTGGCATGCACACTCGGTGGACCGCGCAAGTCGGCAGCAGCGAATGGGACATCGCGGCTGTGTCGTCTGGTTCACCGGCTTGAGCGGCTCGGGCAAAAGCACTGTGGCCAACGCAGTCGATGCTCTGCTGGATCAGCGCGGCGTTCATACATTCTTGCTTGACGGTGACAACATTCGACATGGACTCTGCGCCGGCCCCAATCTGCTTAGCGAAGAGCATGGCGACGAATTTGCGAAACGCTTTGGTCTCGGCTTCGGCGCTTTGGATCGCGAGGAGAACATTCGCCGAATCGGTGCGGTGGCGCAGTTGCTGGTATCCGCCGGCCTTGTCACGCTGACTGCCTTCGTCAGTCCCTATCGGCTTGACCGCGATCGTGTTCGCAAATGGGTCGAACGCCACGGCGAACCCGGTGACTTTATCGAAGTGTTCGTAGATGCGCCGCTGGAAGTCTGCGAAAGCCGCGATCCCAAAGGACTGTACAAGCTCGCGAGGCAAGGCAAAATCCCGAACTTCACAGGCATCAGCGACCCCTACGAAGCGCCGCATTCCCCCGAGCTGCATCTTCCAGCCGGTGAAAAAACTCCAAGTGAATTAGCGGAAATAGTTGTCGCTGAATTGGTACGTCGCAACGTAATCTCGACGTAAGGCGAACAGAAAATGAAATTAAAACCGCTCGCTGCGTTTTGTCGCCGAATGGGTATCGGGTTGCGATCGGGTGTCGACATTCTCCGTTTGCTCGAAATGGAATCGCGCATGGGGACCAAGCAGCATCAGCAGACGCTCTCCAAAGTCCACGCAAGCATTCGAGAAGGCAACACGTTCGCACGAGCCATGTTGGCCGAAAAAAAGTACTTTCCGCCTCTGCTGATCCAGATGGTCAACGCCGCAGAAATCGGTGGTCGCATGGACAGCATGTTCGCGTACATGGCGAACTACTACGACCAACTGCTGCAAACGAGAACATTCTTTCTCAGCCGCATTTCTTGGCCGCTAATTCAGTTAGGCATGGCGGTTGGCATCATCGGCTTGGTGATTTTATTGCAAAGCATTCTGTCGCCGGGCGGAAGTCCAGCCTTTAACGCATCTGGAACCAACTTGTCGGGAATGAGCGGCTTCGTTACCTACTGCATTTTTGTCACCACTGTCTTTGGCAGCGTATCGCTGTTCATCTACGCCATCTGGAAGAACTGGTTCAATTGCCACCGCGTTTTAATGCCGATCGTTCAACGCATCCCACAGCTTGGCACCGCGCTGACGACCCTCGGCCTGGCTCGGCTCAGTATGACCTTGTCCATGCTGCTGAACGCTGGAGTCGACGCGCGGAAAAGTTTGAAGCAAGCCTTCCTCGCTACCGGCAATCATTATTTCATCAGCGGCATGGACCGGGCTCTGGAAACGATCGGTAAAGGGCAAGACTTCGGCGATGCCTTTGAAGCCGCAGCTGTTTTTCCGCAAGATTTTTTAGACTCGGTGCGCGTTGGTGAACTGAGCGGGACTGAGACCGAATCGTTCGACCAACTTGCGATCCAGTATCAAGAACGCGCCAAAGCCGCTCTTGGTCTAATCGCTACGATCGCCAGCGTCGTGATCTGGATTGGAGTCATGATGATCCTCGCCTTCATCGTGATCAGCATGGCGCTCAAAGTCTTTGGCGTTTACAAGTCCGTCTTCGACGATCTAGGAATCCCTATGTAATCCTTCTTGATCGAGTGGAAGTTCACGCTGCCAAAATTTTTAAGTAGGAATGTAGGTGCGGCTCGCCGTGCTTACAGCGAGCTGCAGACGTCGCAGTCGCTTCTACGTTTAAGTTGTAGAGTCCGAAACTGCATCTCGCGCAAATCGTATCGCAGCCAACGATTCAGCAGCGGTTTTCCGATGCCAGCGATCAGCTTGATCGCTTCCATCGCAGCCATACAAGCGACTGAACCAGAGACCGCACCGAATACGGGGAATTCACGCTTCCAAGTCGGCGGTTCGGTTGGATACAAACATCGCAAGCAGGCGGTCTGGCCAGGAATCATCGTGGTCAACTGCGCCTCGAGTTCGAACATTGCGCACTCAACGATCGGCTTCCGCTGCAAAACAGCTTGTTCATTCATAGCGAAACGTTCAGCGAACAACGGCGCGCAATCCACAATCAAGTCACACTCCGCGACCAAATCAGCTGCGTTTTCCTTCGAGACATTGGCGTTCACAGCCACGCATTGCAACCGCGGATTGAGCTCTAGCAAACGCCGCTGAATCGATTCAATACGGGGTTTGCCAATCCAATCGTGCGTCATTAACAGCTGCCGATTCAAATCGCTCTCGCGAACATTACCCGCGTGCGCCAGCACCAACTTCCCGACACCGGCTGCCGCCAACTGATAAGCAACTAAGCCACCTACGCCGCCAACGCGCGAGATCATCACGGAGGCGTTCTTCAGTTTCAACTGCCCCGCTTCACCAAAGTCCGGAACCCACATCTGCCACTCGTAAGTCGCGCGCTCTTCGTCAGTCAACTGGTGGTTCAGCATCAGTGGGATACTTGCGGTTAGCGCGGGCGAAGGCTGTTGATCGGAACTTGCTCAGCCATTCTCAGCGAACTGCTGTCCGCGTTCAAGCGGTAGATCGCGACCTCGCCGCGTTTGAGAAAGCGCTCGCAGCGTCCGACTTCAGCGAAACCTGGCAGGTCTGCGAATTGACTCGCCTGCTGCTCAAATTCTTGAATCGCATCACCGACCAGCAATAAACGTGCGTCGGGATATTGGACGAAACGATCGTGCACCGACTTCCAAATCGACTCTGCGTGCGGTTTACTCGAAAGTTCTTCGATCGTGTCGCCAAGATAGTAAATCCAACTTGGTTCCACAGGTCCGACTCCCATCCAGAATTCGGAAGGAAGTTTTTGCTGGGTCATGCGAATGAGCGCCGTGTCTTGACGATAAGTGCTGGCGTGTCGCGCTCCAACGCCAAACAAACTGACTTGAAAAATCACCGCGCAGGTCATCCATACCCGCGGAATCCAATGCTGACGCTGGCGCTCGCACATCAACCCGAGTACGCCCGCAGTTGCGATTGCCAGTCCACAGACACTTGCGTAAGCGATCTTGTGCATCACTTCCAGCCGACTGATCACGATTATTGCGGTCAAAATCCCTAGACCAGCGACGATTGCGAGACTGTTCGCGCCGACACGCCAGCGAAATGACGGAACGTACCAGCGGCTTTCAAATTGTTTCCAGTAACTTCCGATCAACAGCGCCGCGCCGCCAAAGCACGGCGTGATGTAACTGGGCAGTTTCGTACTCGCCGCCGTAAACGCAGCCAGATACACAGCGATCCACACGGTGCCCAGAACAGCCAACTGGCGCTGGACTGCGTTTTCACGAACCGCCCGCCGAGTCCACATCGCAATCGGTATCAACCAAAGCGACCATGGAAAGATCCCAACGACAAAAGCTAATGGATAGAAAAAGATGGAACCGCTATGCCCTTCCATCGAATTCATCGCGCGACCGAGATTGTGCTCGATGAAAAAGCCTTGCAGGAACTTGCCGTTCGTCTCCAGACCAACCGCTACATACCATGGGGCCGCAATGGCTAAAGTCAACAGCAAGCCGGGAATCGTTCGCAGTGCGAGCAAGGCTCGGATGCAAGCCAGCGGATTGAAGCAATGCCAGGCTTCTGCAAGCAACTTACGCAACGATTCAGCGAGCGATAGTTGCGGTCGTTTCCGCTCTGTCTCTTGATGGTCATTATTCCACAACGCCAATGTCACGGTTTCAAGCCGCTTGTTGATCATCCACCAAACGTGAACAACAGCGAGCGGCAAGAGAATGCCAACGGGACCTTTTGCCAGCGCCGCAAAGCCAAGGCACGTGTAGCCAGCCGCGACAGCCACCCAACGAGTCGCACGCACATTGCCGCTGGAAAATGGAGACGACGGCGCGATCGATCCAATTACCAAGATCGCAATTCCAAGCGTGCTGGTCGCGATCAGCAGCGCGTCAGGAGTCGCCGCGCGCCCCGCCATGACCATCAGAAGGCAAGTTGCTAGAACGGTCGCTGACCAAAAGCCGGCTGCACTGATGCCTCGCGGATTGCCCGACAAACGACTCGCGAGCACTGCTATTGTGAACACCGTCAAGATTGCTGCGAGAGCGGATGGCAACCTCGCAGTAAAGTTCGATTGCCCCAGCGACTGGTAACTGAGCATTTGGCCCCAGTACAGCAGAATGGGTTTATGCGTGCGCAGTTCGCCATTGAAGGTAGGTACCGTCCAATCCGATCGTTCCAGCATCTCAACTGAGGCCCGCGCGTTGCGGGGCTCATCCCGGTCCCACAACTCTGCTTTGCCAAGACCATACAAAAATACAGCAGTGGTGATCACTGCTAAGATAAGTAGACGCGATATCGAAATCTGAGGCATGGCGTTTTAGAGTTTGTTGATCGACCACTTAAGCGGGATGTTCAGACAGGTGGCTTCAAGCTAGAGTGCATTAGTCAACTGGTCACGAAGTTCATCGATGCTCGAAGTGCCAGCTTGAGATACTGAAAAACACCTCCTTTTAGCAAGAGGAATTTGTCGGCGTGGAAAGTGCGGACCCACCTTCGTTCACCGGAGAACGGTTTTTGTTGGCAAGCCAGCGCCGTTTCGTCGAGCCTGCGCCTGTCGACGTCCAACGTCGTCCGCGAATTCATCGCATCGCGTTTTGGCTGGCTTTTGCAACGATCATCTCGACGTTTTGGGCCGGAGTTGGGGCGTGGATGCCTACTACTCCGTTCGTTATGGCCTACGAGCAGTCGTCGTGGATGCCTGTTCGCCAAGCTTTGCTAGCGAATTGGTTGACTGGCGTGCAGTTCTCGCTAGCTCTGATGGGAATTCTGGTCGCCCATGAACTTGGTCACTATGTGATGACGATTGTCTACAAAGTGCCGAGCACTCCACCGCTTTTTATTCCATTTCCACTCCTTTCTCCGATCGGTACCATGGGAGCGGTGATCATGATGCAAAGCGGTCAGGCGGATCGAAAGCAAATCTTCGACATCGGCTTAGCTGGACCTTTAGCGGGTCTAGTTGTCGCTATTCCAATTTTGATTTTCGGTATGCTCGATCCAAAACCGATTCCCTACGCGCCAAGTGAGATGCTCGTGATGGGGCAACCGCTGCTAATTCAATGGTTGGCGGCGTGGTTGGTCCCCGACCAAGCGTCTAGCTTTATTCAGATTGCGAACAGTCGAGCGAACCCGCTCCTGATGGCAGGGTGGGTTGGACTTTTGGTCACTGGCCTGAATATGATGCCAGTCGGTCAACTAGATGGCGGTCATGTAACGTTCGGATTGGTCGGTCGTCATTCATACTGGATCGCCGTCGCCGCTATGGGCGGTGCTATCGCTTACATGTTCTACTCGCAAGTTTGGATTTTTTTGCTGATGGTTGTACTTGTCTTTGTGATGGGACTTAGGCATCCACCCAGCAGCAACGATGACCGCACACTCGGTTGGCCCCGACAGATTATCGGCTGGTGTTCGCTGGTCCTTCCGCTGCTTTGTATTCCTGCGAACCCAATTTTCTGACTTAGTCGGTCGGTCATTTTGCGACTAGTGCAGCGTCACAGCTTGGAATTAGGGTTGGTAAATTGAGCGTTTTAAGCGAAGCTGATGGGAACCACGGAGGGATCCCATGCAAAAGAAGTATATTGTTCGGTTGAGCGATGACGAACGTGTTGAGCTAACCA
>JBGSJB010000163.1:0-4404 GCA_041742175.1 Pirellulaceae bacterium | reverse complement strand
GACACAGATCGTCATACAGTTCCGGGAGCCGCCACACATCCTGTTTGGTGATGGCAAGAAATCGAAGCCTCGCGCTAACCAACTTGTCATCCAGATTCAACCTGCAGAAGGGATTCAAGTGCACTTTCAATCGAAGGTACCTGACCAGGAAATGAAGCTGATGGAGAGCGCGCTCGATTTCCGCTTTGATACTTCGACGAAGGAACATCCCGACGCTTACCAACGTTTGTTGTTGGACGCGATGGTGGGTGATGCAAGCTTGTTCGCTCGCAGCGATGAAGTTGAATTAGCTTGGGAAATCATCGATCCGATCATCGCAGCCTGGAGAAGTCCTGCTGCGCCGGCGATGAATACTTATCCGCTGGCTGGATGGGGACCTGAGGCGTCGGCGACTTGGATGGAGACCCAGGGAAGGCACTGGTTTGATGTTTGTCCGGTCATCAGTTAGTCTAGTTTCTTTCCGCATGCCCGTTTAATAGCAACGATTTGCATCACGATGGTCGGTACAAACGATATTGTTATTACTGGGCTCGGTTGCGTATCACCCATTGGCATTGGTCGCGAGGCGTTCTGGAACGGACTTCGGAGTGGCAAATGCGGTATTCGTCTAGTCCATTGCATCGAAGGCGATGAGGCGAAGGGTGAAGCTCGCCGCGAATTCTACGGCGGAGTCGTACCGGATTTCGATGGCAAGGTCTACGTCACGCCGCGCAAAGCGTTGAAAGTGATGAACCGCGAAGTTCAGACAGCCTACTCGGCTGCGCACTTAGCTTGGCAAGATGCGAAGCTCACCGATGTTGAATTACGAGCGGATCGACTTGGAGTCATCTACGGCGCAGAAATGATGCCTGGCGAATTGCAGGATGTCAGCGGCGCGATTGCAAACTGTGCCGTGAACGGCGAGATGCAGTTTTCGCGTTGGGGAAAGCAATTCAGCAAAGATATCTTTCCGTTGTGGATGCTGAAAAACCTACCGAATATGCCTGCATGCCATGTTGGAATTGCGATCAACGCGCGCGGTCCCAACAATACTATCGTGCAGGAAGAGATCAGCGGGCTGCAAGCTTTGATCGAAGCCGCGATGATTATTGATCGCGATCAGGCCGACGTAATGGTCGTGGGCGCGGTTGGAGGTCGAGTCGGACCAGCACGAATGATCTTCCGTTTGGAACCGATCTTCAGGCATGCATGCGCGCCTGCCGATTCCGTCAATGGTAGCGGACTGTGCGTTCCCTTCGATGAGCGACATTGTGGAATGATCCCGGCGGAAGCGGCGGCCGCGATTGTGATCGAGAGACGAAGCCATGCAGTCCGACGAGGCGCGCCGATCTACGGTCAACTGACCGGTTTTGCGAATCGTTTTTCCACGCCTGAAACCGCTAATCGCGGGTCGCGAGTTTCCATTGCAAACGCAGCGCGTGCAGCACTCAACATGGCCGAGATCGACGGCAGCGAAGTGAGTTCAGTTGCAGCGCAGGGGTTCTCTGAACCAAAACTCGACATGGAAGAAAGCCACGCGATCGCGGAAGTATGTGGTGACGCTCCGGTAACTGCGTTTTCGAGTTACTTTGGCACTGCGGGTTCGGCCTGCGGGTTGATCGAATTGATGGCCGGCGTGCTGGCTACTTGCAATGGCCAACGTTTGCCAACTTTGGGATTTGCGAAACCTGATTGTAATTGTCCGATACGTGTCACGACTGAAATTGCTCCCACGACCGGTAGCGATATGCTAAAACTGAGTTTTACTCCCTACGGTCATGCTGCTGCGGTAGTCGTTCGGTGCAACACTTAGATTTCTTAAGGTTGATTGTAGACAGTACGAACGTGTGTCCTTACCTGATTGGACGCACTGCTCGAATGCCGCTGAGTATTCCGATCGAAAGCGTCACGGGCGAGCAGTTCGATATCGTCCTTGCGGCGGGTTACCGACGTTCCGGCAGGTATTTCTACCGCACCAATTGTCCTGGCTGCCAAGCTTGCGAACCACTGCGAATCGAAGTCGCAAACTTCAATGAAACGCGATCCTTGCGGCGAGTTCGCAAACAAGCGGACGAACATTTGCGGGTTGAGGTTGCGTCGCCCAGCTTGGATGAAGATCGATTGCGGGTTTTCAATTTGCATCGAGCGATTCGCAAGTTGGACCGCGGCGAACCAGCCGCCGATGCTTTCGATTATGAATCTTTCTTGATCGATTCCTATTGCGAAGCGATCGAGCTCAGTTTTTGGGACGACGACAAATTAGTTGCTGTCACCATCACGGATGTGGGAGCGACAAGTTTGTCGGCGGTGTACTGTTACTTTGATCCTGCATACAGTTGGCTGAGCCCTGGCACTTACGCAATCTTGACGCAGATCAGCCTGGCGCAGCGCGAGCGTTTCAAGTGGTTGTATCTTGGAATGTTCGTCGCAGGCAATGCACACCTGTGTTACAAGGCAAGGTTTGGCCCGCACGAACGACTGTGCGATGGGACGTGGCAAGCCTTTGAACCTACCATCATCGACAAGGCTCAAGCGATGAAGACTACGCCTGACGCTTTTCCGATATCGGAGATTGAATATGATTAGCGGTTGTAAAGTGGCATCTTTTGCTTATGCATTGTTCTGTTGCTTTATGGCAGCTGAATCGTATGCACAAACTGAGAAGACTAACTTTATTGTTGTCTTAATCGATGACATGGGATGGTCGGATCTCTCCTGCTTTGGAAACGAAGCAGTTGAGACCACGAACATCGATCGACTAGCAAAAGACGGAATTCGCTTTACCAATTTCTATGTGAACGCTCCGATTTGTTCACCTTCGCGAACTGCGCTGACTACCGGGCAATACCCGCAGCGCTGGCGCATCACTTCCTACTTGAACAATCGCAAAGATAACGCGCGCCGCGGAGTTGCGAATTGGTTGGAACCGAGCGCGCCGAGCTTGGCGCGCATCTTAAAAGCAAATGGTTATGCAACTGGGCACTTTGGAAAGTGGCATATGGGTGGCCAGCGCGATGTTGGTGAAGCGCCGCTAGTTGTTGAATATGGATTCGATGAATCGCTGACAAATTTTGAAGGTCTAGGTCCACGCCTTTTGCCGCTGTGCGATGCGCATGATGGCAAGCCGCCCAAGCCGCACGCACTCGGAAGTGACATGCTCGGAAGTGGCCCGATTACCTGGATGGACCGCGAGAAGATCACTGAAGGATTTGTGGATAGCGCAATTGCGTTCATCGGTGCTTCGCAACGAGCTGGCAAACCGTTCTACGTCAATCTGTGGCCCGACGATGTGCACTCACCATTTTTTCCACCCGAAGCCCTCCGCGGTGATGAAGCTAAGCAGACGCTTTATCACGGTGTGTTGAAAAACATGGACGCCCAGCTTGGCAAGTTGTTTGACTTTGTAAATTCTTCTGCAGAACTGCGAGAAAACACACTCATTTTACTCTGCAGCGACAACGGCCCGGAACGCGGCGCAGGCTCCGCATTGCCACTGCGCGGCCATAAAACGAATTTATATGAAGGCGGCATTCGATCGCCACTCGTCGTGTGGGGCCCAGCCTTTATTGAGGACAAGCAACGTGGGATGGTTAATGACGATAGCTATTTCTGTGCGATGGACGTGCTTCCTTCTATCTTGGGCATTGCGGGAATAAAGCCCGACCAGCAGCTTTTGTTCGATGGTGAAGATGTCTCAGCGACTTTATTGGGATTGCAGCGAAGATCGCGCTTCGCTCCTATTTTCTGGAGAAGACCGCCAGACCGTCCTGGCACCAAAACGGAAGATTACCCCGACTTGGCCATGCGCGAGGGCAAGTGGAAATTGCTGTGCGAGTATGACGGTAGCGACGCTCAGTTGTATGATTTAAAGTCGGATCCTGCCGAAGCGAATAACCTGGCCGAGTCGCATGCGGATATCGTTGAAAGTATGCGCAATCAGTTAGTGGAATGGCACAAGGAGGTGCCAGCAGATCGCGGCGAGTTTCTCGAATTAGAGCAGGTTGAGAACTGAATCATCGTTAGCTGGACACCCAGTGCATGACGTTAGCAGAACACAACTCGATTGACTACTTGCAATTAACGTTGACCACTGGCATCGGACCTCGCACGCTTGCGAACTTGCTGGATAGGTTTGGAACGGCGAGTGAAGTTTTGCAGGCGAGTCCGCAAGACTTGGCGGAAGTGGACGGCGTTGGCGTGCTGCTCAGTCGACGCATTCGTTCAAACGAATTCCGCGACCAGGCGTTGTTGGTATTCAGTTTGTGCGAAGATAAAGACGTTCGATTGCTGTTTCCATGGGAATTGGAGTTTCCGCGTCTGCTTAGAGAGTTGCCTGACCCACCGATGATGTTGTACATGCGAGGTCAGTTTGTGCGAACGGATGCCTTAAGCATCGCAGTCGTTGGGACTCGCGGTTCGTCGCAA
>JBGSJB010000162.1:0-10378 GCA_041742175.1 Pirellulaceae bacterium | reverse complement strand
AAAGTTGATTCACTACACGAACTTGCGAACGCAACCATGGAAGTTCGCTGGCCACAAGCACGAATCGCTGTGGTTCAAGTACTTCAACGAAGCTCGCAAAGCGGGCGTTATTCCGAACTCAGACGTCGACAAGACACTCTCACGCGCGTACGCACGCCAAGACATCCTGTCACCGATCTCATCTGCATCGCTCAAGATCGCTCCGGGAACATCGGTAGGCAGTTCACAAGCCGTTGCATCGAAGCCTTCGAAGTTGAAGAAGATCAAGAACAAGCTGCGTAAGTTGCTTGGAATTCAGAAAAAGAGCGCAGCCTAGCGATGCAAGAGCCCGCCAGCGAACCGAATCGAACCAGCGATACCAGCCTTGACAGCATGACCGATGCGCCGAATCAACATCGGCGGATCGTCGCTGTGCAAGGTGCAGTGCAACTTGTCTCAGCGCTCGCAGCGATGCGAGTGAGCGATGAACGTCGTCGGGCTGAGACGGTTGAAAATCATCTCATCGTGCATGACCTGAGCGCGCCGGGCGATCAAGGTGCGAGGTTCGCTGATTGCTTGCGGAACCTGGCGATGCAAGCTGGCAAGTGGCAATCAATTCGGTACTTGCCGCTCGCCGACATGTTGCGGTTTCAAGCGTCGCTGAAGGCGGGTAGCTGGGAAGCGGCCACAAAGACGATGCGCTCCGATATGCAGTTTGATAGCTGCAACGAATTGCTGCTCGGTCAAAACCTGTTGTTCATCAACAACTTGCTCGCGCGCAGTTTTCCGACCGCGGAAACGGCTTGCTATGGCGATGGCGTCGGATTGAACTTTACCGCTGAATACTATTCGCCGGGTAGTGAAAAAGTCGGCGGATTTCGGGCTCTCGAACGCTGGTTCCGCTATCGCATTCGAGCCTTGCGAGGCAAGTCGACTCCGGAAATGGCGATGCCGATGAAGTCGAAGAAGCATGCGGTCGCCTTCCAGAAACACTACTTGCTGTTGGCCAATCAGTTCGATCAACAGCTTGATCGCTTTGAACAAATGCATGAATCGGATTTCGCGCAGTTGTTTGGTCTGTTCTCGGACAGTCTGCCTCAGTTGGCTGAACAGACCTGTGCAACGCTGGAAGCGGAACTGGCCAATGCTGAACAGGTGATTGTCTTGCTCACTTCGAACTTTTCGGAAACTAAGCGGATGACGCTCGAAGGCGAAGTGGCTTGCTGCATGGAAATGGTTTTGCGCAAGCAGAAAAAACCAAACGCGTTGCTGGTCATCAAACCGCATCCGCGCGATTCGCAAGAAAAGATCTCAGCCATTGAAAGCGAAGCTCGCAAGACATTCCGCTCAGTTGTAACGCTCGCCGACCCGTGGACGTTCTTCGTCCCGTTCGAGTCGGTTTTCGATCGTTACTTTGTTTCCAACCCACGCGTGCAAGCGATGACCAGCGTCGTTTGCAGCAGCAGCGCTTGCGTGTCGCTCGAGTTGCTCTATGGTCAAACGTGTGAACTCGGCTTCGGTGCGCGCAACGTGCGACGGCACTTCGCTACCAAGTGGCAAGAGTTGCGAGTGCGACACGAAGCAGATCTAAATCGACTGGTGCAACGCATCCGCAAATCCGCTTCGCGTCGTATCGCCGCTTGATCGACTTAAGTAAGGTAGAGCTAAGGTAAAGCAGATGAGATTGAGCAAAGCAGCCCTGAAGTTGACGAAGCTATGCATTCGCGGCATGGGTTATTCGCGTGAAGAGAGTGCCTACCGAGCTGCGAGATTTGTGCAGAGGTTTCGAATTTTGAAAAAGCGATCCGAGCCCGAACTCGATCTGTGCATGGTCATTCCCGATAAGAGTCGCGGATGGATTCTCGAAGCGGTGTGCCGCGAAATCGGAACTTACTTCGATGGCACTTGGAGCATCTCGGGCGCGATCGATAACTTGCCATCCGCGAAAGCTTATTACTTCGTCCATTACCACTTTTATTTGACCGCGATTAAAAAGAATCCTGCGCTCTGGGATCGTCGTTGCGTCGTGTGGTTAACGCATCCGAAAGATGACGACCTCGGCGGTCCGCCCGCCCTATTTGCGCTTCGCAATGCACGCATCGTTACGATGTGCTCCATGTGGCGCGACTATGTTTTAACTCTCGGGTTCGAGCCGGATCGAGTGACTTCGATCGTTGGTGCTGCGGATCCGAAAATGTTTTATCCGCATCAGCGAGGATCGGGCAAAGTCGGTTTCTGCACTTCCTATTACGAACGCAAAAGTCCGCAGCGCATCATGGAGTTGGTCAAAGCCATGCCCGACGTCAACTTCGTTTTGATGGGTCGCAGTTGGGATCAGTTCGCGCAGTTCGACGAGATGCTGCGTCTTCCCAATTTTGAATATCGCGAAGGCAAGTACGAAGAGTACCCTGCGTTCTACAACGACTTGGATGTGTTCGTATCGCTGTCCGATCTCGAAGGCGGCCCGATCCCGTTGATCGAATCGATGATGAGCAACGTAGTTCCCGTCGCAACCCGAACTGGTTTCGCTCCCGACGTCATTAATCACGAAGTCAACGGTTATCTCTGCGAAGTTGGCTCGACGACCGAACAAGTCGCGAGCTTGGTTCGCAAAGCTCTAGCGAATCGAAGCAACGTGCGCACAACCGTCGACCATCTTTCATGGCGCCGCTTCTCAGAACTAATGCAAATAGAACTCGGCCTGCGTTCCCACGAATCCCAATCCGCCCGCGCTGCATAGGCTTGCTCGATCTGCAACTGGAATGGAAACCGCCGCAAGTTGCCGAACTTAGCCATTCCCTGCCCGCGACGATCCATTGCACGTCGGGTACGATTCTTTCCAGTGGTTCATCGTTCGCGCCGCCCTATTTCGCTTGCCACCTTCTCATGCTTTTTTCTTCCGAGTCCCCTTTTTATGAATCCCCTTCGCTTTGGTGGTTGCTTTCTTCTTGCCCTTCGTCGCCCTGTTCGCGTCCGCAGTGCCGCCCCTCACCCACTTCGCCTTGGCCGCTGTCTTCGGCAAACTGTCGAGCCAGCCCTGATGCTTCTTGACCATGTGCGGCATGCCGATCCTGGCATACAGGTCACGAGCCTTCGTCCACAACTCCTGCGCCTGTTCCTGATCGCCACGAGCTTTGGCCACCAAGCCGAGGTTGGCGCAATCGTTGGCCATGCCCTCCTGCCGGCCTAGCTTTTCGTGAATGTCCAGCGCCCTCTGATGCATCGCTCGGGCCCGGTCCAGTTCGCCACGATTCTGATAGACCTCCCCAAGGTTGCCGTAACTGGCGGCCATGCCCTCCTGTCGACCGAGCTTCTCGGCGATCTCAAGCGACTTCCGGTGCATCTCTTCAGCCGTTTCCAGATCGCTACGAGCCATAAAGATTAGCCCGAGGTTACCGTAATCACTAGCCAAGCCTTCGTGTTGGCCGAGCTTCTCGTCGATGTCTAGCGACTTACGGTACATCTCTTCGGCTCGGTCCAGATCGCCGCGCGTCATGTAGATCAGCCCGAGGTTGCCGTACTGGATGGCCATGCCTTCGTGCTGGCCGAGCTTCTCGTCGATGTAGAGCGCCTTCTGGCACATCTCTTCGGCCCGGTCCAGATCGCCACGCGTGTGGTAGATCCCTGCAAGGTTACCCAGGGCGGCAGCAGTGCTGGCCGTCTCGGCGTCTGGGCCGCTGATGGCTAACCAACGTTCGAGTAATTCCTCGGCTATCGCCAATTCTCCCGTGCGGTAATAGAACTGAAAGGCCAGATACAGCACTTGCAGGTTGGCGGTTCCGTCCGTGGCTTTGGCAAAGTCCTGGCGCGCTTCTTCGACGCGACCTTCCAACGCCGCTTTGGAAGCTCGCTCGGCGAATTCGAGTGCAAATGCTTCTGCCCGAGCCACTGCGGCTTCGGCCGCTTGATGTTCCTTCTCCGCCTTTGCCAACGCCGCTTCTTTCTCTGCTCGCTCCTTCTTCACCTCCTCAATCGCGTGCTGAGGCAGGATCACTTTCGCCAGTGCCACATCGGCCTTCGGTAATTGGCCTTTGACATAGGCTTTCAGATGCCGCTGCAAGACTTCTTCAAATCCTTCGAGGTCGGCGAACGGGCGGTAGATCAACTGACGCTGGACTTCCAGTTGACGTCGGAAGTCCAATACAAGCTGAAGCTGCTTGCCCGGATCGGCCATCTGAGCGGGATCGATGTCTTTGAAGAAGACAAAGATAGTCGGCGTTTCCGTGCGATGCCACCGGTCAAAGGCTCTATAAAATTCTTCCTCCGTGTAAGACGAATATGGTTTCGCGTCCGGAGCTTCTTGACCCCAGCGGCGATGCATGGCCAGCACAAAGACGTCGCAGCGATCGATCTCCTGATTGATCAGCCCCTGCGATCGCCGAGTTATCACGGCGAGCGTCTCCTCCCATGCCAGCGGCTCGAATTCGACTCCGGCTCCATCGCCAAAGCCCTTATTGAGTTCGTCCAGCACCTCCTTGAACGCTCGGCGTTCGACAGCGAGGTCGCCGGGGGATGCGATGAAGACTTTAATCGTGCGGGGCTTGGGCATCGATGGAACTCCGGCCGGGAAACGACTGCAGCGGCCGGATTATTGAATACCGCGTTCCCCCATGCAAGTGGTTGAACTGGGTTAACAGCGGTGTTTTCGCTGATCGCACATTGCAGCCAGCGGGCGAGTTCCTGAGCACGGATTTGGTTGGCGCCGGTTTGCTTTGCAGGCACTATCACTCGCCTGCCATCGCGTTGCGACGACTGCGTATGCTTTCCCGTCTTCCTGGGACTTGCGTCCCAGGCTATTGCATGGCGTCGCGTTGCGACTGAGATCAACTGCCGATCAAAGATGTGGCAGCATAGCGACGCTGACGGACTTGGAAGTCCGTCCTACGACGATGCCAACATCAAATTACGGATGAGCTCAAATTATGCTGTGACGCAGCACTAGACGTTAAACAAGAAGTGGCAGATGTCGCCGTCGCGCATCACGTAGGTCTTTCCTTCGGTTCGCAACTTCCCGGCTTGACGAATCTCTTTTTCGCTGCCGAACGTCTCGAGGTCTTCCAGCGAATACACTTCGCAGCGGATAAAGCCGCGCTCGAAATCGGTGTGAATCACTCCAGCCGCTTGCGGTGCGGTGGCTCCGATCGGAACCGGCCAAGCTCGGACCTCTTTCTCGCCAGCCGTAAAGTAACTTTGCAATCCGAGTGTCCGGTAAGCTTCGCGCGCGACCATCGCCAACGCAGGCTGAGTCAAGCCGACTGAAGCCAGCATTTCGCTACGATCCGGCTCGTCCAGCTCGGCCAACTCGGCCTCTAACTTCGCACACACCGGAACCACCGACGCACCGATCGACGTCGCGTACTTGCGGACCTCAGTCGCCAACTTGCCTTCGCCATGCAGATCGCTTTCGTCGACGTTGGCGATGTACAGAATCGGCTTGGCGGTCATCAACCCGTAGCTCGAGATGGCTTTCGCTTCCACTTCCGGCAATTCCAACTTGCGCAGTGGCAGGTCCTTCGCCAAATGCTCCATGCAACGCGCGATGGCAGCGCATCGCAGCTTCGCATCCTTATCGCCGCTCTTCGCGCTCCGCTCCGCCTTCGGCAACGCGTTTTCCAAACCCTGAATATCCGCCAACATCAACTCGGTTTCGATCGTCTCCATATCCGAAACGGGATCAACTTTGCCCGCCACGTGAATCACATCGGGGTCGTCGAAACAACGCACGACTTGGAGAATCGCATCAACTTCTCGAATGTGGCTGAGAAATTTGTTCCCCAAGCCCTGGCCCTCACTGGCGCCTTTGACGATCCCTGCGATATCGACCAGTTTCAAGTAAGCTGGCACCAGCCTCTTCGGCGTAATGATGGCTGAGATTCGCGCCAGCCGATCGTCCGGTACGCTGACGATACCTTCATTCGGCTCGATCGTACAAAACGGATAATTCGCCGCCGCAGCCGTCTGTGTGCAGGTCAACGCATTAAAAAGAGTGCTTTTGCCCACATTCGGCAGGCCAACAATTCCAGCTTCCATAGCATCCACATCGCGAAGGTTTGCGTCGAAAAATGTTGCCCGTACGGTAACCGAATTGCCCTAAAAACGGAACGGGGCACCTGCTTGGCAAGTTCGTCCGCAGCGTTGCGCTCGGGTTCGAACATCACTCCGAATGTTATTCGGTCAATTCGTATAGACCACGACCGGCGCGTTTGAGTTTCCCTTGCTCAGCAAGCTCTTCCCAAACATCGCGGGGGAATTGATTCGGCGGTGTGATCGCGATTACGCTCGATTTGCTGCCGCCGGACATTGGACCTCGACCCAGTCGCGATTCGTCGTCGAGTATCGTCAGCTTCAGTCGCTTGCGGAACGCCTTCATCGCTAGTCGCAATTGTTCCTTCCGCGCCGCAGCGGCTTCCGGCGTCGGGGCCGGCTCTGGTGCGGCTTGTTCTGACGCAGCGGTTTGTTCCGGCGTCGAACTCAATTTCGCTTGCGGTTCATTAAAATCTGCCATTTGAAAGGTCCATTTTGATAAGTGCCCGTGAGTGCTTGTAGACAATTGCATGCTCGGTGCGATTCGCCAACGCTCTGCCAACAGTAGCAGCATAACCGAATTTCAGCGTGCGTCCGCCATGCATCTGCAAGCGGCCTAGAGTTTGCTGACTAACAAATTTGCGGCGGATTGATTGAACCGATTGCGAAGCGAATAGCACTTTCTTAGGATGAGTAACGGAACCAAGAGTGGTGTGAACCAAGAGTGGTGTTCGATGTCGCACGATCGCTTTCAACATTGATCGCTTTATTGATCGCTTTCAACATTGAGTGTTCAACTGGGTCGGATGCTTGACTTTTGCAGTGTTCCAAACTTGTGATCGAGATCGGAGCTGAGACTATGTTTAGCTGGAAATTGACTTTTGTAGTTTGCGGATTGATGGTGGCGTCGAGCGGTTCCGCGTTCGCTCAGTTGTACTCAGTCTATTCGCCATACGCGCCGATCGTAGCACCTGTGCCAGTGATTGCCCCTGTGCCGCCAATGATCGTTGCGCGACCTGTTATCGCGCCAGTCATTGCGCCGTCAGTCGTCGCACCAGCGGTAGTTGCTCCGATCCCTGCACCCGTTGTAACGGCTTATCGGCCCGTGGTGCCGACTTACATCGCGCCAGCGACCGCTTACCGACCAGTCGTGCCTAGTTCTAACGCCTACACTATTCCAACTTATGCAACTTCTTACGCACCGTATTCCGCTTATCGTCCCGTGGTTCCCGTTGCGCCCGCAACGGTTCCGGTGTATAGTGCGACGCAGGTTTATCGACCCGGAGTGGTCGGTCCCGGAATTGGTGGCGTGCCAACGGTTTACACACCTGGTCAACCTATACGAAACGCCTTGCGTTACATCGCGCCGTAGCGGTACATCGCGCCGTAGCGGAACTCGCCAGAGTTCCGGCCGCAACGTTATTCCGCAACAAAGATCTACAACCTAAGAGTGAGTTTTGCATGAGTTCGGATAAGTTGGATGCGGCCAGCGCCAAAGTTGCAAATGTCAAAATTGCGAGTGGTGCGAGCCTACCGAGCGTCGGCTTAGGTCTCTGGAAAATCGCTAACTCTGATGCTTCAGAAACGGTTTATCAAGCGGTTCGTGCTGGCTATCGTCACCTCGATTCCGCTTGTGACTACGGCAACGAGCGCGAAGTTGGCGACGGCATTCAACGCGTGATTCGGGACCGAGTTTGCTCGCGCGACGATCTGTGGATCACCAGCAAACTGTGGAATACTTATCATCACCCACAACATGTACGGCTCGCTTTGGAGCGTACACTGCGCGACTTGCAAGTCGACCACCTGGACCTATACCTGATCCACTTCCCGATCACGCTCAAACACGTACCGATCGAGCAGCGTTATCCGCCAGGTTGGTTTTATGATCCGAACGCAGCCCAACCAAAGATGGAGACCGACAGCGTTCCGATCGTTGAAACATGGCGGGCGATGGAGGAGATCTTCAACGCCGGACTAGCTCGCCATATCGGAATCAGCAATTTCGGTTGCTCCTTGATCCGCGACCTGCTTTCGACCGCAACCGTTCGACCAACGGTCTTGCAAGTCGAATCGCATCCGTATTTGACTCAGGAAAAACTGCTTCGCTACTGCCAGCAAGAACTGATTGCCTACACGGCTTTTTCACCGCTAGGTGCGGGCTCCTACATTCCGCTCGGCATGGCAACTGAATCGGAATCGGTTTTGACTGAGCCGCTCGTCCAAGCCATCGCGGCGGCGCACTCGAAGACGCCCGCGCAAGTTGTGCTGCGTTGGGGCGTGCAACGCGGGACCGCAGTTATCCCGAAAACGAGCCGCCCAGCGCGACTTATAGAGAACTTGGCGATTTTTGACTTCGAATTAACGTCGGATGAGATGCTGAGCATTGCGAGTCTGGATCGAAATCAGCGATTCAATGACCCCGGCGTGTTTTGCGAATCCGCTTTCGGCTGCTATTATCCGATCTACGAGTGATGTCCCGTAGCGGGACTCGCCAGAGTTCCGGATGCCGGCAAGATTTTCAATGACGAGGTCGATTTGCATTCCCCTTTAGAAACTGCTTGCGAAGCCGCGCGACTGGGCGGTCGAGTTCTCGTCGAGTACCTTGGCAAAGCTGCGGTGCGCGAAAAAGCTCCCGCCGATCTGGTGACCGATGCCGATCTCGCTTCGCAGCACGTGATCGAACAACTCGTGCGGGCGCGGTTTCCACAACACGCTTTTCTCGGTGAAGAATCGACGGAGGCCGATCGCGACGCGGCTATCGCCAGCGGTCGGCCGGTGTGGGTTGTCGATCCACTCGATGGAACCGCCAACTATGTTCATCGCTTGCCAGGTTTTTCAGTTTCCGTCGCGCTCGTCGAAGGCAGCGAATCGAAAGTCGGTGCGGTCTACGATCCGCTCTCCGATACGCTCTACGCAGCGACCAGCGACGGTAAAGCGACGAAGAATAACAAACCGATCCGCGCCAGCGGCTGCGAACGCTTGGACAAAGCGATGGTTTGTTGCAGTTTTCGACCCAACGTCCAACGCGCTGATGCCGAAGTCAACCAGTTCCTGAATGTGCTCGAAAGCAGCCAGTCGCTGCGTCGGCTAGGCTCTGCTGCGATGAATCTTTGTTACGTCGCGGAAGGTTGCCTCGACGCTTACTGGGCAACTTCGGTGAAGGCCTGGGACGTGGCTGCCGGAGGTCTGATCGCCCGCGTCGCCGGAGCTCAATTGACCGCGATCAACGGCGAGGCATTCGATCTCTGGAATCCGAAACTGCTTGTCACCGCCACGCCGGCGCTGCACTCCGCGATGCTGTCCTGCCTGTACCCGAAAGCGTAAAACGCTTTGTGAAAGGTAATCGTTCTTCTACTCCATACTCGTTCATCTACTCCATACTCGTTCATCTACTGCATACTCGTTCATCTACTCCGTACTCGCTCGTCTACTCCGTACTCGTTCATCTACTCCGTACTCGTTCATCTACTCCGAAGGAGTTCTTTTACTCCGAAGGAGTTTCGCTTTATAGCCCAGGGTTGCGAGCGGAGCGAGCTACCCTGGGATGCAGCAAAAACGTGAGCTTTACCCCAACGGGG
The DNA here is from genome assembly GCA_041742175.1 of Pirellulaceae bacterium. Lineage (GTDB taxonomy): Bacteria > Planctomycetota > Planctomycetia > Pirellulales > Pirellulaceae > Aureliella. The sequence continues at coordinate 794 of JBGSJB010000162.1, read as the reverse complement.
TTAAGCCATTTCGAACTCCGTTGACGAAACCCCGTCGGGGTAAAACTGGTAATTCGTGCCGTTCCCAGGGTAGCTCGCACCGCTCGCAACCCGAAAGTCGCAACTCCTTCGGAGTAGTTAAGCGAGCCACGTTTGCAATTGAAACGTAGCACCATCCGCGATAGCTCTTGAACCAGAGCAGATGCTAAGCCAATGTTTACATCTAAGCTCCGAGCGCGCGAACCAAGGAGCGCCTGCAAAGTCTTACCTTGTGGCGCGGACGCAGCGTAGGCGGCGGTTTCTGAAGATTCAGAACATGTGTTAAAGTCGGATGATTGCCGAGCGAGGCTACTTTTCCGCGAAGCGTTCGTACTATAAGTGACACAGACCTCAGAAGTATGGCCCCTATTGCACGGAGACCACAACCTACAGTGCAAGAACATAACAGATCACAAAGCGTCGCGGCGGAAGGGTGCGTTCTGGCTCGATTGATCAGCCCGAACGATACCTTCACCGAAAATCCTCTTGACGAATTGACTGGCTTGGCAGAATCTGCGGGAACGCAAGTTGTCGCCGGTGTGCTGCAGCGTCGTGATAAACCGGATCCCAAGACGTACTTGGGCAAAGGAAAGATCGCTGAACTGAGAAGCTTAGTCGAATTGCACTCAGCCGAAGTGGTCATCTTTGATAACGACTTAACGCCCGGCCAGACTCGGAATATCGAAAAAGAGGTTGGCACCAAAGTCATCGATCGCACCGAGTTGATTCTCGACATCTTTGCTTCGAACGCGCGGACACACGAAGCGCGTTTGGCG
>JBGSJB010000161.1:0-2421 GCA_041742175.1 Pirellulaceae bacterium | reverse complement strand
TTCGCATCCGAACAGATAAAGCAGTCGAATACAAATTCGTCAGCCCGATACTAAAGCTTTGCGCCGATCTCGGAATTCGCGATGTAGTTTTTTCAGTCTTCGAGAATCGTGTCGGTGCTTTCACTAGCTGTTTGCATTTGCAAAAGGTCTCGTTCCGTTTTCCTTCGGGAGGCATCGATGCGAACTGACTTTTCATCTGCGCGAGAACGAGGGTCCGTGGAGATCATGATGACTCCCATGATCGACGTCGTCTTTCTTCTCCTCGTTTTCTTCTTAGCCACATCCAGTTTTGATAAGCCCGAGCAGCTGCTTCCAGGCGGTATTTCCCAAGCTGCCAAGCCAATAATCGGAGCAGGTGCGGAAAATGTTCTGCCACCTGAGTTAGTCCGCGAACTAGACGATTGCATTATCCGAATCCTTGCACAAGGTCGTGAAAACGGCGAACCTACCTACACTTTAAATGGAACTCCCGTCGTTGATCTAGGTGCGCTTAACGAAAGAATGAAGTCGATTCTTACTATCCGCCAAGATATCCCCGTTATCGTAGATCCCGATGCTTCGATCACCATGGATATCGCGATCACCGTTTACGATGCGGCAAGATCGATGGGCGGACAGCAAGTGTTTTTCGCTGTGAAGTAGTATTGCGGCCGATCCGAAAAACGTGAGCCGCCATGCGTCAGCATGCGGTTGGATAGAAGGCCTGGCGTATCAGGGGGCTTGCTCCCTAGGGCTTTCAATATGTTATTTCCGTTGGTTAAGCAGCTTCTGCACGGATACGTGAGTTCCGTTTTTATAGGCGGTTTTCTTCGGGGGAGGTTTTTTAGGACCACGTACGGCTTTTTTATGTCTACTGATGTCGAACTGTTGCGCTACTTTCAAGGCATAGCTCATTCTCCCGGCAAGTGTAGTGGGCGTTAGTCTTTGCCATTCCTCCTCTGTAATCGCTATTAGCAATCCGTCGTAAGAATTTGCGATTTCTGATGCGATACTGTAATGCGATATTTTTTCGACCGTATCATCTCCATGGGAAGCCGCTAGTAATGCGAACAGGACTTGTCGACAGTTGATAGCCATCAACGCTACACAGAAGACGAACAAGGCAGCTGAGGGATAGTTCAGCCCAGGAACTTCGCAAACTAAAGTCGTTGTTGCTAAGTAAAAAATGTGTTCGATGTCATGGCGTAATCGGTAGACCTCGGCAATGCGTTGAGCGCTGACACGCTTCGGAAGATTGCAGAGAATGTGGATCGTTGTATCGCCATCCTGTGTTGGTTCGAATAGTTCGATAGTGATCCGCCGGACGACAAAGCCTTCGGTGATCTGGAGAGCTTGCTCATAGACTTTGCCCGTATCTGTTGTGCCGACAAATTGTCGTTCCCCTAACAGATGCCCTTTAAGTGATCCGTGTTGCCGAATAACAAAACATGCATTAGCGGCGGCGATGCCAAGCGTGAACTTGATCGTGCAGTAATGCGAGTCCGCAACAATCAGATCCATTGGCTCAATTGTTTCGAGGATTTGATCAAAAACCGTTCGTTCCTGGGCATGACCGTCAGGTATTAAGAAAACATCTTGAGGTATCTGCCTACCGGCATCCAAAACCACGACCGCAGTGCCAGGGAGAGCCTTAGCCCATGTAGTTCGTAACTCCTTCAAACGATTCTCACATCCCTCAAGATGATTTCCATCAATCATCTTGCAGTTATAACCTGCTACATACTCCCATGGCTCGAAACCAATTGTCGATAACATCTTGCAACACTGTTTGTAGCTGTGCTGCACAGAGGCTCGACATACTTCAGGCTCCACTCGTTTGAGCTTCTCATAGAAAGCAGTCTTTGAGACTGTCAGCGACTCCTTTAGTTTGTTATATGCCGCATTTGGTGACTTGCAGAATCCCAACACCACTTCGCTGATTGCGCAGGCGAGCTGAGAATAGAGAAGATCGCGTTGGTAGCCACGCGTCCGAGATCTTTCAAATACTTCATCCAACTCATCACTGGCGACTTCACCGAGAATCAGCCGGGTGAGTACTGCGAGGGGACGTGATTGCACAAATCGATCTAACACTGCAGCGGCGCTCATACGATTCCTCCTTGAATCAAAAACCTGGGTACTTTGGGAGGAATAGCAAATCTTTCGAGATATTGAAAGCCCTAACCCTTCGGGCCTTGAAGGTCCCGGAAATAACCAGCCCGGTGCCTCAGGGCACCGGCAGAGGATGTGTCGAGCCTTCGGCCCTCAATACAATCAGTGCAAACTCAAAAGGTGAAAGGTTTGTGATTAAATCAACAAGCCCTCGCATAGCGGGTTGCGATCATGTCGACAACCTTATAACGCGATCTAATAATCACATTCGCTTTAGATGGTCTCGGCGCTTGGGACTTCAAAGCCTTTGCGGTACTCGCGAGTGAGAAG
>JBGSJB010000160.1:0-1580 GCA_041742175.1 Pirellulaceae bacterium | reverse complement strand
TGGCTTCGTAGATTTTCCCGATCGGATCTTCGCCGACCAAGTGATCGCGAACGGTCGTCAAGTTCGCGGGATAGTGGCCGCTGGCGGCAAGTGCGACCAGCCCCGAGATCAATCCGAGCGCGTGTTGATCCCAGAAGCTCGCGCGCTTGCTTAGGAAGTCGTGGCCAATCGCAGCCGCCAGCGTGACCGCCTCCGACTCGACGCACACAAAGGGCAACTTCAGCAAGTCGAGCGGATTCAGCGCGGCGGACTGCTTGGTCATCAAGTTGAATGGATCGAGCGCGTAGACTTTGTGACCAAGCTCGATGCGTCGTCGCGCGGTCACTGCGAAATTCTCGCCCTTCGGATCCAACACGATCATCGACCGTGGGTTGGTCAAAAGCGTTGGGATTACCGCTCCCGTACCCTTGCCGCTGCCGATCGGCGCAAAGGTTAGCACCGGCAATTCATCGCTGACTTGAATGTTCGGCAGGTTTGCGACGACCTGCTGCGCGGATTCCTCCGGCTGGCAGTTCAAGCAGTGTTGGAAACCGATCTTCGTCGACTCAGTTGTCTTTTCGTAACCGAGTCGCACGTACTTGTGAAACTCTCTTGCTAACGGGCGAGGCTTTCTCTTCGAACTTGTAATCACGATTGAGCTTTCTGTGTACAAGACACGGCAAATCTGACTCTAACCGAACCAAAAATCTGTGCGCGCAGGACCGAACCCCAGGCAGGGCTAACAAAAAAGGAGGTGAACGAATCTCGCGGCCGAGTTACTCCCTGGCCACGCAATCCTGAAGACAAGCGGGTATCTCCTTAAAGCACGGCGCGCAGAAGTGACTAGATTTTCAAGTGTCCATCGCGCGTCCATCCAAGGACCATCGAGAGCGAACCGCAAGGGAACTCTCAACAGCTTTGGTTCGACACAGTTCGATTTAGCACACGAATTTCCAGCGACTTGCCGCACGCTGCACCTGATTCCGCAACGTGTATGAAGAATCTTAATTGAGCCGCTCAAGTTGTATAGAACTGGTGGAGCCGCATAATATAGGAGACGCTCTTGCTATAACTACTTGTTATTTGGTGCTGAGGATGATGCGCAACCCAGAAAAGACTGTGCGTTGGAACGATATTACGATCGCGGATCTTGTCTTTTTCGAAAAATTGGGAGCGACGATCGCCGCCAATGTCGGAGGCACGATGGCAATTGTCGCTGCTGCTGCCGGTCTGACCTATGCCCACTGTCATAACACGTTGGGAAAGCTGGAGAGTGTCGATAGGTTTGGGCGACGCTTGGTCAACCGCGATCTCATGGTGCTCACCAAAGAGGGCGAAGAAGTGCTCGCCTATGCGCGGCGCGTCTTGGAAACCTATCGCGTGCGACCGTTCGGATCCAGCCGCCCGACGCTTCGTATTGCTGCCACAAATCGCATTCTGACCACGTTGCTGGCTTCGTATTTTCCACAGTTTTTAGAGAAGTATCGTGAAGAGACGCAACAGGAATTAAATATCGAAATTCTCGAAGCGACCTTTGACCAGTTACTGACTTGGTTAGAAGTTGGCGAAGTGGAATTAGCGTTCGGCGGAGCTGCGACGCC
>JBGSJB010000159.1:0-9305 GCA_041742175.1 Pirellulaceae bacterium | reverse complement strand
TGAAAGCGTAAAATGGGCTCGAATCCTTCGAGTCTAGCACCATCGCTCCCTGGTCCGGCTCACATTGTTCGTCTGCACATTGACTAAAGACAACCCCTGCCTATTATTTCTCTCGATTACGCGACCTTCAAAGCACTGATGATCGGAACCTGCGCTGCACTCGCTTTTTGCTTCAGTTGCTGAATCTGTCGCGCCATCGGCAACGCGTGTTTAAGCAGCTCGTCGCCACCAGGAAATTCTAAGTCATTGATCACATCGATCAACAGCATGGCGAACTCTGACTTGTCTGGAGCGTTTCCGTGCAAATCAGCGTTTCGATCGTTTGTTACTCGGTCCTTCACTTCGTGCACCCAATGAGCGAGTCTTACGTTGAGGATACGTAGAACAGTCGCGCAGCATTTGGTATGCCTGTTTGGGCGGCTTACTCGATAAAAAGAGAAAGAGGCGAACAAGCTTGACGCCTGCCCGCCCCCTTCAGGGAGCCAACTGAGTTGCTACTTTCGTAGTTAAACTCGGGTTGGTGATTCGAGTGACTTGCATCTGAGTCAGCTAAGACGCGGTTGCGTCGCAGCCTGGAACCTCGCGCAGCAAGTGTTTTGACTAGCGGCGATTGCTTTCGCCAGCCTGAACGCGCGACGCGCTTTGCGATTCAAGTTGGCTTTGCACCCCCTGCTTCGCTTCCGACTTCGTCAACTGATCGTCGTTGTTCCGATCATACTGATCAAAGCTTTTCGCAAACATGGAGTTCGCAGCTTCGTTGCGAGTCAATCGATTATCGCTATCATCATCGAGAGCGTCGAAACACTTGTCACACCACTCAGCGACCATCTCTTCCCGACCTTGCTCCAACTCATCCTGTGAAATTTCACCATTTGAGTCGGTATCGAGTTTACTTAGCACGCTGTAAGCCTTCTGCAGATCTTCGCGATCCATATGACCGTGGTTCGCATCGATGACCCACACGTACGCGGTGCTCATTGGATCCGATTCCTGCTGGCCGCTTTGACGATTCGAGCCGCTTTGCTGACGACTTCGATTGGCGAGTTGCTCGCCTGTTTGAGCAGCGTAGCTGGCAATCTCTTGGCGGGTCAGACGACGATCGTCATTCGTATCGATACGTTGAAATTCGTCGTACATGCCGCGAGGCATCTCGCTGCGAACAATCACGCCGTCATCGTTGTCGTCGTTTTGACGGATGAAGCGACTCGCGCCGCTGGACGCGATCTGCTGGCTCGATTGACCGCTGTCGTCGTCCGACCACCAAGATGACCACCACTCTGACCAAGTCTGATCGTCGGTGTTGGAAGATTGAGGGTTGCGAGACTGAACGTTGCGAGCCTGCAAGCCACTCATCTGCGAACTGCTCGAATAGTTGTTCGAGCGATCGGAGTTTGTACTTCCGTAGCTCGAGCGTTGGTTGCGCAAGGCATAACCGTACTGTTGCACTTCTTTACGGCTGATGTAACCGTCATTGTTGCGATCAACGTATTCGAAATCCTCTCGCATGCGCACAGGAAGTTCCGTTTTGGCTAAGTAGCCATCGTCGTTCCTATCGTATCTTTGAATTAGTTGACGCGAGCCGCTCGTTGCCACTTCTTGCTGTGAGCCACCAGACTGGTCGTCGGTCCACCACGATGACCACCACTCCGACCAGCTACGATCATCGTCGCTGCTTGCGAAATTGCGTGTGCTCGCATTGCCGGTAGTGCTATTTCGCTGGTTGTAATAGATTTCGCCGTACTTGCTCAGCTCAAGCCGGGTCAAATAGTTGTTACCATCTTTGTCAAGCTCATCAAAGTCATTACGCATGTGCGGCGGTAACTCGCGGCGGCTCAGCCGCTGATCGTCGTTATCATCATATTGACGAATGAATTCGCCCGCACCGACGACCGAGCCTTCGACACGGCCTCGACGGGCTTGTCGTTCGTCGTCCCACCAAGATTGCCACCAACGTCCCATCTGGCTCGCGGCGCGATCCATGTCGATCGTTCCCTCGCCTGATGTGCGCAAGTAATTCTTATCGGTGTCATATCGCAAGTCGATTTCACCATCACGAAGCACTTCGCGACGCCCCGAGCCTTCATCAAACTTGATGTCCTCATCAACGTCGATCGACAAGCGACTCTTTTCATCATCGTAATTCAGTCGAAACTCGTTGTCACCGCTTTGGCCCTGTTGATTCTGGCCTTGTTGGCGCTGACTGCTATTCGATGAATCTTGTTCGCTTTGACGTTGCTGCCCCTGTTGGTTTTGCTGCTCTGATTGCTGATTGTTGTTGCGTTGATTTTCCTGCGCATAGACAATTGCAACAGAGCCGGACAACGCCACGATCGTCCCAAGTGTTGTTGTTCCCAGCGTTTCCAAAATCCCAAACCGTCTCATACCAATTTCTCCCTGTAAGTGAGTACCTCAACAACGGACGCCAACGCCCGTCGATAAAAAAGAAAGGCTGCGAAGCGCGCGCCGACTTGGCATAATCTCAGAAAATGAATCGATGTCGTTTCTGCCATAAACATTCGCGTCTATATCAACGATCGGTCGGGCATTCGCAGAGCGGATGTAGGTGGAGGACGTCAAGTTGTCGTCGGAGTACGACAAATCGTCATATGCACATGTCGTCTATAAGCTTTGCTCAATTGGCATCAGCGAATTGTTGATCCCTTTGACTCTCTCTCTAAATCTCTCCCGTCAGCGGCTTTCAAGCTCGGTAGGGCATGTTGTTTGCAACCAACGCTGAAGATCTAAAACGTCAATTTTGATATGACTTAAAACACACAGACTCCATTGGGAAATCGAGGTTGAGATGTCGAATTCAAACACGACTGGCAAACAAGAGACGATGACTGCGTTAACTGTCGCTAACATACTCATGGGACTGCTAATCGCGACTTTCGCAGGTATTTTCCTTTACATTGAACTGGCTGACGCGCCGGCGCCCGATCCCGAGATGACGGAGCAGTACGTTGCGGTAGCCCGCGAGCGTCTTGCGGAGCATTCTGATGTCGTCGAGCAAGAGCTGATGGCCTTGGTATCCGAAACGGTTCCGCCAATCAGCGATGCAGTGTACGCTCAAACGCGACGTGATTTTCCGAAATACGTCAACGTGTTGGAGCGACAGGGAAAAGTCCTAATGGAGAATGTTGAGCAGATTTTCTTGACGCAGGTCAAGGCGCAATATCATGACTACCTCGCCGTGCATCGTGATGTCTTACGGCAAGAATTCCCAGAGTACGCCAGCGATAAGAACGTTGACCGCGTGATGAACGAATTCGAAGAAACGTTTAATCGGATTGTTGAACGTTATTATCTAGAAGAGTTGCGTCGTGAGGCGAATGAAACTGCAGCGCTGTGGGCAGCTATTGAGCCGTTGCCAACGCCGGCGCCGGGCGAGCCTTCGCTCGAAGAGCAGCTGGCGGATTATTCATCCGACTGGACCATGCTTGCCTTGAACGAACCTGGCAACGCCAGTTCATCCAGTTCTCAACCACCGCAGTAGCCGCAGTTGTCATTCGGTGCCCGCTCTAAGCAAACTCCGTGAACCTTAAATAGTTTCAGTTTTCAAAACACAGAGGAAATAGCACTATGTCATCCACACCCAATTCTCCAACTCCCATCTCGCCCATACCACCGGCGTATAACGAAGAACATCAAGTGCTGCCTGAGAAAGTTCGGACGAGTTCTTACATCGCAGCAGCTTTAGCTATCTTCCTGACTTTGGAGATCGCCGGGATCGCGATCTATGGTTACTATCGAGTTCAGCAAGCGTTGAAGCCAGAGAACTTGGCGGATCGCGTGGAAGAGACCGTTCGCGAGAACTATCCCGAGTTCCGCGAGACGTTGGTCACACAAGCTCAAGAAAAAGCTCCCGAGCTCGCAAAGCAGGTTAGTGAAACGGTTATCGCGGCGGTCCCCGATGCCCGAGTCGATTTGGAACGCTTAGTTGCGAGGCAGCTCGCGATTGGACTCGACAACGCAACGGAGCTTAGTGCTGAACAGTTTCGCGACGTGCTGAAAGAGAACCGGGCCGAGTTCGTGGAGGTCTTCAAGGCGATCGAAGATGCGCCCGAGGAAGCTCACCAACTGGTGCTGGAGACCGAGGCGAATATCGAGAAGCAGCTCGGAGTGGATCTGCAGCGTCAAGCGAAGTTGGCAGTCAGGAACTTGAACAACCTCAACGAAAAACTCGATCGGTTGGCTGGAACGCCGGATTCCCTGTCAGCCAAAGAGCAGGTCGAACGTCGAATTGTGCGCGTGCTACGTGCGATGCAGCAGTCAGAAGGCAGCATGCAGGTTTCTGCTCTCCCTCAACAGCGTCACTGAGTGGCCGTTGCTCGACAACCGCCACCCGGTTCGTCGAACGACGTTGTGCGCGATAAGGGTACGCTCGATGCGTTAACTGTCGACCGATTAGCGGCTCGGCGGCTTGGTTGACAACTTCTTTTGCAGCAGCGATTTGGCTTGCAAGTACATGCGAATCGCCGCTTTCGCTGCGTGAGCTCTATTGAGTTGGCTTTTCGCTGCTGTGAACTTTTTGCGAAAGTCGATTGAGCTGCGAAGATCGCTTCAATATTGGGTGGCGATGGTACGCAAGCTGCGTCGCCCGTTCGTGACAACATGATTCATGACCACACGTTTGATGTCGGCTGAGGAGTTCGGCGCAGGATGGACTGTGGTACTCAAAACTCGCTAGCTATTCGAGGAGCCGCTCATGTTACGTACCAGGTCGGAAGCGGTCGCAGAAGCTCTTGATCGCAAGCAACTGCAACCTGAACTCAAATTTCGCGAAGCTGCGCTGCGCGACAGCGAATCTCAGAATCGCGTTGAAGCCCAGAAAGCGGACGCTCGATATGCACAGCCGTTGAACCTGCCAGGAATGATTGGCGATTCAGCCCCGATGCTGCGCGTTTACGAGCAAGTGCGGCAAGCGGCGTTGACCGAAAGCAGCGTCGTTGTGTGCGGCGAATCGGGCACCGGCAAGGAGCTTGTCGCATCGGCGTTGCACAGTCTTAGCCCCCGCGCGTCGGGACCGTTCGTGGATGTCAACACCGCCGCGATTCCGCAGGCTTTGATTGAGAGCGAGTTGTTCGGCCACGTGCGCGGCGCGTTCACCGGCGCCATTGCCGATCGCATGGGATGTTTCGAAGCGGCTCATGGCGGGACGATTTTTATCGATGAGATCGGTGAGCTCGAGTTGGCGTCACAGGCAAAGTTGCTGCGAACACTGGAGACGCGTCGAGTGCGCCGCGTCGGTTCCTGCAATGATTCGTTGGTGGACACGCGAGTGGTTGCGGCCACCAACCGACAACTTGAAGAGATGATCGAGGAAGGGACTTTTCGCGAAGATCTTTACTTCCGCCTGAATGTGGTTGCGATCTATCTTCCGCCGCTTCGTGACCGCAAATCCGATATTCCAGTTTTGATCGAACATTTTCTGCGTAACCTCTGCGCGCGGATGAATCGCGTAGTGCCACGCATGCACGGCTTGCTGATGGAGCATTTGATTGCCCAGGAATGGCGCGGGAATGTTCGTCAACTGCGTAACTGTATTGAAAGCATGTTAGTCATGAGCTCATCGCGCGAACTCACAACTGCTGATCTGCCTTGCCGGGCTGATCGTCTGAAGCGAGCAGATCGCCATGTTCGAGTTCCAGACGGACTGACACTCGCCGAGCTTGAGAAGTTAGCGATCAAGCAGGCGCTCGCGCGTTCCAGTGGTGTCCGCGAACGCGCCGCGCAGTCGCTCGGAATCTCAGTGCGCACGCTGCAACGTAAATTGCGAGCGTGGAGGTCAGAACGAACCTTATCCGAATAGTTAACGCAGCGAGTTGCGGTATTGATGTGAGGTCAAAGATCGTGCAATTAGATCAGCTTTTCTTCGACGGCTTCGCATCGTTGATTCGCTCCGTCGTCGTCGGCGTCCTCGCCTACGCTGCGCTTTTGGTAACACTGCGCATTACGGGCAAACGGACACTGGCGAAGCTCAACGCGTTCGACTTGATCGTCACGGTAGCACTTGGTTCGACGCTGGCGACTGCGCTGCTCAGTAAGGACACGGCTTTAGCTGAAGGCGTTCTCGCCCTGCTGCTACTCTGCGGCCTGCAGTACTGCGTCAGTTGGCTCAGCGTTCGTTCGAAGTGGGTGCGAGATCTTGTGAAGAGCGAACCATGCTTAGTCGTTCACAATGGAAGAGCGCTGGAGGCTGCATTGAAGAAGGAACGGTTGACGATCGACGAAGTTGAAGCAGCACTTCGCGCTGCGCAGCTGCACGACATTTCCGAAGCGGATGCAGTGGTGTTGGAGACCAACGGCAAATTGAGTGTCATCCCGCGATCAGATACTTTTACCGCTGAGACGCTGCCAGGCATCCGCCCCAATGCAGGAAGTGAAACATGAGGCGTGGGATCGGAACTAGCGTTTAGCAGTTATCCTTCGAGAGAATCAATTGAATCGTCTTGAAAGCGATCCAGAGATCGAAGCGGAACGAGCGTCGTTCGACGTACTCGATGTCCAGTTCCATCATTTTCGAGAAGCTAAGGCGGTTCTTTCCGCTGACTTGCCACAAACCCGAGATGCCCGGTCTAACTGCAAATCGCTTCTGTTGCGAGTCAGTATAGTCTTCCCAATCGAGCACATCGGGTCGAGGACCAATTAAGCTCATGTTGCCAATCAGCACGTTGAACAACTGCGGTAACTCATCCAGCGAACTAGCTCGCAGAAAACTTCCTCCAAGAATCAGCCGATGTTTGTGATCAGGCTTGGCCACCACTTCATCCAACTCTGCGCGACTCGACACATACATGCGATGCTCAGAAGTGGCCAAGTCCGAGTCGACCAGATCCATAGTGCGGAATTTATAGATCGTAAATGGGCGGCCCATCTCCCCTAACCGCGTCTGCCTAAAAATAGCCGGCCCGCGCGAAACGCACCGAATGTATAGGGCTATCACAAACATCAGCGGCGAAAGAACAAACAATGCGACACAAGAACCAACAATATCCATCGCACGTTTCCATTTCGGCGTTGGCGACCCAACAAGTACAGTTGCCGCTCTCGCTACGCGCGGGGCTTCCAGCTCGCGCACAAGATCATAGGCAACAACACGATCAAGCAAATCTGTGTCGGCGGATGCGGGGTGCGTTTTTAAATTCATAACTCTGCTGCGAATCAACGAGGGCAAATCGGGCTTTTGCAGATGCGAAGCACAACCAGGTGAGTGGTTAGTATAGCTACGCAGCGAGCTTTAGCTAGATTTTGCACCCGACCTAAAAGGACCGGTTTCCCACAACAACAGGGGTGGTATTACGTGAAGCGGATGTGCCGTGCGACCGTTCGCCAGTCGTCGGGCTTAATGGAGCTTTAAATGCCACTAGAAGATTGTTGGCTGGCTACCCTACACCGTGCAAGCGAAAAAAGCCTGTTAATTTTTGGTGCGGCGTGCGTTCTCTTCGCTCGCAATCCGGCGAATGTACCTTGCAAAGTCGACATCCTCGCCTTGCAGCAGCGTAGGCAACTCGCGTTCAAAATCTTCCCTACGGCACCACTCACGCATAAAGTCGTCCCAGGAGTGCCAACGTCGACGCTGTTGCGGCGTCATTGCATCGCTGTAAGCGGTTAAGTACGCACGCTCGAAAAGCGATATGAGAATTTCAAAAAGCACCTGCGTGCGCTCGCGCTGTTCTTCGCTCAGTTGTAGTGAATTCGTCTGTGTTCGCAGTTTCAGATCCGAGTGTTCGAGCACCAGCTTGAGGAAATCGGTGTAGGCGTCAGAGAGCAGCTGGTAGACTTCTTCGTCTTCATTATCGCGCTCTTTGCGTTGCTCCAAAACGAACGTGTAGATGGCCAGCGGTAAACCAAACACGGTAACAACGTTCGCGAGGAGTTGCCAAAAATCCAGCATTCCCATGGTGTCGACCTTCGTCGCTGGGCAAAACGATCTACTTACTGTTTCGCCACCGCTCTCATTAGCTTGACCATAGCCACAGCAGCCTCCGCGGCTTCGCAACCTTTGTTGCCCACGTTCCCACCTGCGCGATGAATCGCTTGCTCAAGCGTGTTACAAGTCAACACACCGAATGCGATTGGCTTGCCAGTCGTCGTCATCAGTTCCATCAACGAGTTGCTGACGGCGCGGTTGAGATGCTGATCGTGAGTTGTTTCACCTCGGATCACCGCCCCAAGCGTAATGACGGCGGTGATGGAAGCTCGCTGCGCAAACGCAGTCGCTGCTAGCGGCAGTTCCCAAGCGCCGGGTACGCGTGCAACGACTATATCGTCCGTCGCAACGCCAGCTTTCTCAAGCGTTGCAACAGCACCGGCCAGCAACTTGTTGGTGATGTTCGAATTGTAAGTTGATACAACGATTGCATAACGACCTGTGCAATCTTGATCTTCTGTTTGCATCTCAAGCGTCATTGAAGTCTAACTGGGGTGCGTGAATGTTGATGTTCTAAGCCGTCGGTCTCAAGCTCAATAGAAACTCAGCGTTGTTTCTGGTCTTTTCCATGCGCTGCAATATCTTTTCCATCGCATCCGGGGCACTCAATTCTCCGATCTCGCGGCGCAGAGCTGACACGCGTTTGTGTTCCTCTGGGTCCATCAAGACCTCTTCGCGACGCGTGCCACTGCGATTGATATCGATGGCCGGCCAAATGCGACGTTCGAGCATCGATCGGTCAAGTACTATCTCGAGGTTCCCTGTGCCTTTGAACTCTTCGAAAATGACATCGTCCATGCGACTGCCTGTATCGACCAATGCAGTTGCGATGATGGTCAGCGAACCGCCCTCCTCGACTTTTCGCGCCGATCCGAAAAACGACTTGGGACGCTGCAAAGCGTTAGCATCCAAACCGCCCGTAAGCAGTTTGCCGCTCTGCGGACACTCGCTATTCCAAGCTCGCGCGAATCGCGTGATGCTGTCAAGGAAAATGACAACGTCGACGCCGTATTCGACCATCCGTTTGGCCTTTTCGAGGACCATATGCGCGACTTGAATATGTCGAGACGTCGGTTCATCGAATGTGCTGCTGACAACTTCGCAATTCGGACCGCGAACTTCTCGAGCCATATCGGTGACTTCCTCGGGACGTTCGTCGATCAAAAGGATCATCACATAGGCGTTAGGGTAGTTCTTCAAAACCGCGCGGGCCATCTTCTGCATTAAGATCGTCTTCCCCGCTCGCGGCGGACTGACAATCAAACCACGCTGTCCAAACCCGATCGGTGCAATGAGATCCACGACGCGCGTTTCGAGCACGTCAGCGGTTGTCTCCATCACAATGCGTTGGTCTGGATGCAACGGCGTCAAA
>JBGSJB010000158.1:0-5630 GCA_041742175.1 Pirellulaceae bacterium | reverse complement strand
GTGATCTTGCCGACCTTGCCATCGCCGATCGGTCGACCGTCCAGCTTCACTACTGGGATGATTTCCGCAGCGCTGCCTGTCAAAAAGCATTCGTCGGCAACATAGATGTCATGCCGCGTCATCGCAGCTTCGATCACTTGCATGCCAACGGATCGCGCCAATTCCATGACAGCGTTGCGAGTGATCCCTTCGAGAATGCCCGCATCAATTGGTGGCGTGCAAAGATTGCCGTGGCGAATCGTAAAGATGTTGTCGCCCGTGCATTCAGCGACTTCACCTTTTTGGTTCAGCATCAGAGCTTCTGAACAACCAGCTAATTTGCCTTCGATCCGGGCCAGGATATTGTTCAGATAGTTCAGCGACTTGATGCGTGGGTTCAGCGCAGCCGGATGATTGCGAATTGTCGCAGCCGTGATGATCTCCAGCCCGTGTTCGTACTTTTCTTTTGGATAAAGTTCGATGTGATCCGCAATGATGATGACTTGCGGATCCGATGTTTTATCGGGATCGAGCCCCAGCGAGCCGGCGCCGCGCGTGACAACTAAGCGAATGTAAGCGTCGGAGAGTTTATTGCGAGCCAGAGTTGCGTTGACCGCATCGCCCAAATCGGACTGCGTCATCGGGATCTTCAGTTGGATCGCTCGCGCGGATTCGTACAGTCGCACGAGGTGTTCGGTCAAGCGAAAGACACGACCGGAATAGGCTCGCAAGCCCTCGAAGACGCCGTCTCCGTACAGCAGCCCATGGTCATAGACGCTGATCTTCGCGTCTTCTTTTGGGTAATAAGTGCCGTTGATGTAAATCTCAACCGAGGCCATAGTGGTTCTTCGCAAAATGGGTCAAGTTGTAAAAAATGAGCCTGAGGCGCTAGCCGATCCCCAGCATTCCTGAGCCTGAGGCGCTAGCCGATCCCCAGCATTAATCCCAGCTTGTCTTCAGCATTCCAATACCTTGGGCGCAAGCTGAAGATCGGCTAGCGCCTTAGGCTCAGGAAATCGAAGCGGACCGCAATCTACGCGATTCTGCGAAAATTTTCTAGGTGCGATTGCCTTCGCAGCTAAGAACTTGGCTTGGGCAAACGCTTACTCCAAGGCGTGGGAACACATCGCCGTTCCTCTTCGTAAACTTCGAATAGTGCTTCTTTGTCGATACCCAGTTCGCCGCGAAGTTGGCCGACCAATCGGCTGCGAACCGAAGCTACATCGAGGCTCATCAGATCTCCCAGCGACATACTCTGCGCGGCCTTAACGCCAAGTTCAAAGGCGATCAAATCGCAGCCGCGAATACAAAACGGTTCCGGATAGAGACTAAACGCAAACTTATAACGCTCCATATCCTCTGTCGTGAATTCCGGATCCGCAACTGCTGAAAAACCTAAAACGAACGCTTCATCTTGATCCACAAGCCCGCGGCCGAGCAGCACATGCAGGACATCATGTTGTTCCAGCGTACAGGCACCTGGCAATTTCAACGGACTGTCTGGACTTTCGAACGCTCGAATGATTGCCGGTACGTCTTCGCTGCCAAGTCCAGGCATCGTGTCGAGCACTTGGCCGACGGTTAATGAATCGGTTTCCAGTCCTGGATACCAACGAGACCAGAAGGGAGTGTCCAAACACGCCGGGGGCTGCGGATCGCCCCCGCTCTGTTGAAGCAGTTGCTCGACCTCCGCGAATCGGTTGACCATCGCTTCGCGTTCGTCGCCTTCGGCAGCGTTCCACAGATTGATCATGCAAGCCTCATTCTCACTGGCCACTGCCTGCACGATAACTTGACGCAACCGCTCCCACGCCTCTGCCGTTAGACCAGCTAATAGGGGATCCTGCTGAAGACGGTTTAGTGACTCATTTACTACATCGTGTGGCTTGGGCATACACCGCTTCTCGATTACTGCTTTTATGGTTGCTAAGTCTAAGTGGCATCGACTTTCGGTCGGCGATAAATCAAAAACACAGTGGTTACTGAAAGTTGAGACTGAGTTTTCAACATGTAGTGTCGGGTTAGTATATCGCCTTTTCAGTGAGCGTTTCGTTTGGCAACTGAAGCGGGGTTGCCGCTGTCAACACATGGAGCCGTCGCGACGCGCGAACAAACGCGCTCGACGCTAGGATTACGCAAATTACATCGATTGTAGGGAAGTGCGTGGAAAACTAGTAACCTGTCGGTTGACCGCTCACAATGTTTGACCTAGCCTTCGACATCACGTGAAATGTGTTGGTTGATTCCAAACCGGCACATAAAAGCGGTAACCCGAACGAAATAACGGGCAGCAGGGGCAGGCTTGCTCGATTCGCGACCTAGGCTTGAAACACAAGCCCTGAAACGCGCATCGCAAGCTAACTACTGACGAGCGCGTTCCGTGGCTGGACGTGCAAACACAACTTGACTGCGTAATGGCCCCGACTTCATGCAATCTGCACCCACAATTTCACACACTCCGCAAGCTGTTGCTGCACCGGTTCCGCCGGCGGCGCGCACTGCGGTTTCGATCGAAGAACGGTTGGTCAGGAACCGTTTGGGCATCTACTCTGCACTATTTATGGCATTGCGTGCGAAGCACCCGCCCACAGCCGCTCACAGTTTGCGAGTCGCCCTAGGTTGCTCGAAATGGGCGGCAATGCGCGGGATGGAAGAATCCGAACGAGAGCTCCTGGAAGTCGCCGCGCTGATGCATGACCTTGGCAAGATCGGCATCCCGGATCGCCTGCTTCAAAAGACAGAAGAGTTGATCGGCAACGAACAGTCTCTGATGCGATTGCACGGTGAGTTGGCGATTGAGTTGATTGCTGGTGCCGGCGCTTCGCCTCAGTTGCTGCATGTTATCCACCACTGCCGCAGTCGCATCGATGCCAAACCGACCACAAATCCAACTCTGCAAGCTAAAGATGCGCCTGCGATGATTCCCCTGGCGTCTCGCATGTTAGCGATTGCCGATGCGTTTGATTCCATGACCAGCGAGCAACCGTTTCGTCGAGCGATGACGCGCGAGACAGCGATCAATGAGTTGAGCAAAAACGCAGGCAGCCAATTCGATGCGGCTTTGGTTCAAGAGTTCGCGCAGATGATCACTTTACCAAACAATGAGTTGGAGAAACTTGTCGCCAAGCGTTGGTTGAACGAATTGACCCCGCATCAAACACCCGGCTTTTGCGAGAACAACTTGACGGCATCCAGCGGCGCAATGCAGACGCTGATCGATACTCTTTACCACCATCGCTTGTTGGACTCGATGAGCGATGCGGCGATCTACGTTGACTACGATGGATGTGTGCTCAGTTGGAATCGGGCGGCTGAGAAACTGACTGGTCGCAGTGCGGCATCCATGCTGCACCAGTGTCTGACATCAGAAGTTATCGGATTAAAAACGGTTGCGCGCGGAAACGTAGTGCATGAACTCTGTCCATTCCGACTCGCGCTAAGATCCGAAGCGATCACAAATCACAAGTATGTGCTTGTGCAGCTCGATGGTAACGAGGTTCCAGTCAGCTTGAACACGCTGCTAGTTCACAACGCCAAGCACGAGTTCTGCGGCGCGATCTTTATGATTCGCGACGCTTCCCAACAAGTTGAACTGGAAGAGCAGGTTCAAAATCTGCACGAAATCGCTACGACGGATAACTTGACGCACGTCTCAAATCGTGGCGAGCTGAGTCGCTATTTGCCAATGTTCGTCGAACATCATTTGGCTTCGTCGTGTCCTGGCAGTCTGATTATCTGCGACATTGATCACTACAAACGGATCAACGATACCTACGGACATCCAGCGGGTGACGAAGCGCTGGTAACGTTCTCGCAAGTGCTGAAGCAGTTAGCGAGAGCTGGCGATATGGTCGCGCGATTCGGTGGCGAAGAGTTCGTTATCTTGTGCGCGAATTGCGACAATGCAGCCGCTCTAAGTCGCGCTGAAGGCATTCGTCGCGCGATCGAGCACACACCCGTCGCAGCGCTTCGTAATCAGTGTATGACGGCCAGCTTTGGTGTCACTCAGATTCAAGTTGGCGATGACCAGGACACTCTGCTAGCGCGTGCTGACCAAGCGTTGTTGATGGCCAAAGATGCTGGTAGAAATCGCGTTATTCAGATCGGTGGCGACGGTTCAGAAGTCGACGAACCGAATCGCAAGGCTAGTTGGCTGAGTTGGTTTACTGCTTCGGAAGCGAAAGCACAACTGTTGCAGAAGTTCTATCTGACCGCGGTGCCACAAGATATCGCAGTCGAACGTCTTAGCGGCTTTATCAACGATCACAAAGCTGAGATAATTACCGTTGACGTCAACAAGGTTGTGATTCGCATGCACAACCGCGACATGAGTTCAACTCGACGGCAAAATGATCGCCCCGTAGAACTGCTGATGGAAGTCCTGCTCGAACAAGTGGACATCCGCCCGCAAAGTAACCGCGGTTCGATCTCGCGCCAAACGAAGATGAATGTCACGATGCGCACTGTCAAGTTGCGTGACCGTCGTCTAGCTAACGTCGTTGAACAAGCCACTCAAATCCTGATTAGCTTCCGGTCGTACATGGTCGCACAGGAACTGACCGAAGAAATGCAATCGTTGATTATTCCCCCACGATAGTTTCGCGACCAACTCTAAGGTTGCGCAATCACTTAGCCTGCGAACTATGCTGCGAAGCCTCGTTCGCATTAGTAAGTCGGTTTGGTCGAGCGAAAATCTAAAAAATCCTGTCAGAAGCTGTCAGTTGGTGTGTATAAACAAAGGTACCACCCTATCCAATACTGACCACGATCATCGCAATGTCCCTGCCGCTTCCTAACGAATGTACTGACTGCGATAGCCATCAATTGATGCGCTATTTAGAGTCTGGACTTTCGGCGCTGGATCAAGAGACGCTCGAGCACCACCTCAACGATTGTGACGTTTGCCAGCGAAAACTTGAAGAACTGGCGGCTGACGGCGAGTTCTGGAGATCCGCAGCTGAAGCTCTCGAGGCGAACGCCAGCGCAGCAGCGCAACTGGCTTCTCATGCTGAGTGGTCTCATTTGAGCCTCGATGTGCTCGCCAACCGCGCGGTCAATTCCCACTGCGATACGTTGGATGTTGACTTGGCGTCGAGCGACACGGTTACGGCGACGGCGTTAAGTCAGAAAGAACTGCTGGAGCGGTGGCTGGATCCCAGCGACCGGCCCGGGTCGCTCGGACGACTTGGCAAATATGAAGTGCAGGGAATCGTCGGCCAAGGCGGAATGGGATTGGTACTGAAAGCGTTGGACACCGAGCTGCATCGATTGGTGGCTCTGAAGACGCTTGCACACCATATTTCGCCTCAACGCACCGCGTCAGGAACGGAAGCGAGTTTGCGGCTGGCGCGCGAAGCCCGTGCGGTCGCAGCGCTGCGTCACCCAAACATCATCGCCATTTACAGCTTGGAAACTTGGCGGAGCGTGCCGCTGATCGTCATGCCGCTGATCGAAGGCGGTACTCTGCAACAATACGCCGCTGTGAAGCCGTTGCCAGTCGAGCAAACGCCTTCCACGGCAATTCAAATCGCCTCGGCACTTTCCGCGCTGCATGCTGCTGGAATCGTGCACCGCGATCTCAAGCCATCGAACATTCTGCTGCAAGACGACCTTGAACACGTGCTAATTTCCGACTTCGGACTCGCTCGAAT
>JBGSJB010000157.1:0-14043 GCA_041742175.1 Pirellulaceae bacterium | reverse complement strand
GTGCGGCCATCTTGTACAGCTTGATGATCTGTCTGGCAGCGACCAGCGTGTGGTTAGGCCGCAACCAGACGCTGTACGACTTTTGGTTTTACATCACCAATTTTTCACGCTATCCGATGGAGATCTACTCGCGCGGTTGGGGATTTCCGCTGTGGTTAGTGTTCACGTTTGTGATTCCAGTTTTGGTGGTGGTGAATGTGCCTGCGCGGTTGCTCGCACAGCCGCTGACGCCGCGTGCATACTGGGAATGGCCGCTGGCTCTGTTCACCCTGGTTGCCACCGTCGGCGCGATCCTCTTCAGTCGCTGGGTGTTCAGCCGCGCGCTGCTGTCGTACCGCAGCGCAAGCAGCTAACGTTCACCGCCTGAGCCTGAGGCGCTAGCCGATCTCTTGGCTCTTAAGATAATTTTTACTGTTGCGATAATTGCAGAAGATATGTCAGAATAATGTTCCTATAGCCGGTTTTCTGTTGCGATAAATGCAGAAGATCGGCTAGCGCCATTTATTTTGTTTAGGGTTTCGAACGGCTGATCGGGCGGCGAACAGTTGTTCGTACACCTGTTGATGACGTTCGATCATCTGTGCCAATGAAAAACGTTCAGCGATCCGCTGCTTGGCAGCTTGTCCCATCGCCGTGCGACGACTGGGTTCGCGAAGCAGTTGATTGCTGATACGAGTCAGTGTGCCAACGTCGCCGAGCTGGTAGAGCAAGCCGGTCTGGTCGTGGATCACCAAGTCACGCGTGCCTGGAATGTCGCTGGCCACGACCGGAACGCCGCGCGCCATCGCTTCGAGAATCGTGTTGCTTTGCCCTTCGTAGAGACTGCCGTTCCAAAGTAGATCGAAACCCGTCATCAACTGAGCCGCATCATCGCGCTGACCGACGAGACGGACCGCTTCGTCCGCGCCGACTTGATCGCGATAGTGTAGCAACTGGTTGCGATCTGGTCCGTCGCCGATGATCACGACACACACGTCCTGCAACGCAACTCGCAACAGTTCGCCCGACCAGATCAGTTCGCGATAACCCTTCTGCTTCCACAATCGCCCGACTGCGCCCACTAGCAATCCCTTCGGCGGCAACTTCAGACGTTCAAAAACCTGCTGGCGAGTCAGCGGTGGATCTGTCGGCGGGAGCACGGCGTTGGGGATGACGGTAAAGCGGTCCGCGGCGATGCCATGCTGCGAATAAAAATCTGCGACCGCATGCGTGTTGGTGATGATCGTGTCGGTGAACTTTTGCAGATAACGATCCACTGCGAAATTCCACCACTGTTTCCAGGGGTCGACGGAGCGTTCGCCAGCGATGATCACAGGAACGCCGACGCGCCGCGCGGCCATGCGTCCGTAGCTGTTGGCAGCGAACAGCCAGGAGTGCACGATGTCGGGGCGGAGTTCCTTCAGTTTGCGAGCCAATCGCCAATAAGCGGTCGGATCGAATTTGCCGCGTTTGCCAATCACATGGACTGCGATACCGTGTTGACGCAAGTCTGTCTCGTACGGGCCGCTGTGCGTTAACACGACGACATGACATTCGAAACGCGTACGGTCCAAGCCGCTAGCCAGCAACGTCAACTGCTTTTCAGCGCCCCCTTTAACAAGCGTTGGAATGATGAGACAGATTTTCAGCCGCATTTGGCTCGCCTTTCTAAGCTTCGCCAGTGTCCATTGATGCAGAATTCAGCTTGGACAACTTAGCCGCAGAAAGTGATTGCTAACAGCCCTGCCAGCGATCAGATATCGCCAGCTTCGGAAATCAATCTACTCATGAGCCTGACGCGCTAGCCGATCTATGCATGAGCCCAAGGCGCTAGCTAGCCGATTTCACATGTCTTAGGTCTTTGTTACTACCGCCCCAATTTCATCGTTTATTCGGAAGTGAAAATGCAGAAGATCGGCTAGCTAGCGCCTCAGGCTCATGTGCATTTGGAACAGCACCTAACTACTCGATCGAAATCGTTTCGCCGCCGGCTCGGGTTGCGATCGCGCGCCAGGTGGCGAGATCGATACTGTCGGAAACTGTTTGCACTGAGCCATCAACGCGTGTTGAGTTAACGACACCGGTGTGATAGCTGCGGGCGGTGATGAAAGCGTAGGTTGGGCTGCCGGCACTGCCGTTGCGTCCCTCTTGCCATGAATTGTAATCGGTCTCGGGATAAAGCACGCCGCCGCTCGTGTAGGGCACTTTCGTATTGGGAGTCAGTGTTGCGGTCACGCCAGTATGGTGCACGCGACCATCGGGCCATTCGGTATGGCCTGTGTTCTTGAAATCGGTTCCCGTAGCTACGATAACTGCAGCTTCAGCGGATGTGTTGGGGATGGTTGTTGTCGAAGGGCCACCGTTGCGATTGTAAGGTGTCCATGCTTTGACTTCGCTGATCAATAACGTGTTGCTGGTACCGTCAGTGCAGCTGGCCATGCGCAAGAATGAGTTGGGGAAGAACATGCCATCGCAACCGCTGCGATTGGTTGGCGAGAAAACGAACCAAGTGCCGAAGCTGAAGCCATAGCTAGTGGGATAAAGGTTCGGTCGGCCTGCACCGACAACGCGCACTTCATCACCTCGCCGGTCGCTCGGGCAACTGTAGGTGGGTACCTTCAGATCGTTGATCACCATCTGAAAATCCCAAGCGTTGTTGATGTCGACCAAGTTCGCCAGGTTGGCTTGTTCGAGGTAGGGCAAGATACGACCGTGTACGCCCCATGATCCGTTATTGCCTGTTGTCGTGACGCTCAAGTCGACGACGGCTGACGGTGGAAACCTTCGGTGGGCGCTCTCGTAATTGTGCAGCGCCAATCCCATCTGCTTGAGATTGTTTTGGCAACTCATCCGTCGAGCGGCTTCGCGAGCGGCTTGCACGGCAGGTAGTAGCAGACCGACGAGAATGCCGATGATGGCGATAACGACAAGTAATTCAACGAGCGTAAATCCGAGCTTGGGGTTTCTAGACACGCGTATTCCTCTGGACTATTGAAACGGCTTTGCAAGATCACTTGCATGCAGCCGTTGGCAAATAGTGTACCAAGGGCGCCCTCTGTCACCGGTTGATCTGCCTTTCGAGCCACTCGGCTTCGACGCGCGCGCTCGTTTATGTCCGTTAGCGTCCGGTTCTTAACCGATAACCTACAGTAACGCGCAATGAACTTAGACTATCGCTGCCAGCATTTCTTTGCCAATGCCGACGGACGAGCGAATTCCTTGATTAGCTCTTGTTGGAACGGTTGCTGAAGATAATGGCCGAGCACAGAACAGCTTAATTTGGGAAGAAAGTTAGCCACTCGCGGCGAAGAAACTGCCGCTGCGACCTGCCCTCCCGGCGACCGCGGACTAAAAATGCCGGCTTGCAAACTCATTTTCAACCCTCGGCCACGTAGTATGCCGTGCCAATGGAAACTCCGAAGAGCGTATGCTTTTCGTAGATACATCCCGAGTCGCTCTTTGGATTGATCGTAGTCAAATTCAGCCAAAGCAAGCCGTTGGTAATCCCATCAAATAGCATCGTCACCTTTCCCAACCCCGTGGAGCATCCACTCAAGTAATCATTAACCACTTGCCTTGGCGGAAATCAGTTCGCTTCATGAGCTACTTACAGCAGTTCGCAGAGGATCCCGATGTCGCTGCTTTTTCTGTTGTGCAAGATGGACTGGCAGATGGCTTCACTTGGTTCCATGGCATGACGGATAGCATGGAGCCCATGGCGCATGTATTGGTCAAACCAGAAAAGATTAGGCCTGCGCCCATAACCGCTGGGATGGCCAGCCAGTTCTGATTTCCCGTCAGGATGACGAGTGCAGAACCAAGCGTAACAAGCAGCCCCGTGATAATCTGCACCTGACAATTCAGCGGAATCGTTTTCGGCCCACGAACCACTGGAATACCAATCGCCGCGCAAGCCATAGTGCCACCTTCGATATTCACCACATGACGCACGCCAGCAGCACTTAACGTCTCACACGCCTGTTTGCCACGAGCGCCCGATCGACAAATCACATACAACGGCTCCTCACCGCTTCCCTTGCGACTTGCAAGGATGGCTTGTGGATCCAAACGATTCAGCGGTTCGTTGCGAGCGACAGTGACATGGACTTCGCGAAATTCAGCGGGTGTCCTTACGTCGATCAATTCAATGTTCTTACCGGATGCGATAAGCTCCGAAAGTCTGCTAGCTGAGATGCTGTTCATTTTCTAATCCGTTTATGGTCGAGTTCGAATGTGTCGCGGCCGATCAACTTGTCGCCCTCGCAATAAATCAACTTCTCAGGAGCTTGATTCCGTCGACAGCCGGTAGAGTAGAGTCTTGGAAGGCGAAAAGGTTACAAAACGGCGAAGCAAAAACGGCCGATTTCCGAGCCGCCTTCTCCTTGCAAGCAACTTGTTAGTCGAAAATCAAGAAGTGACTTTTGTATCCTTCATCGGACCGAATTTTTCTTCCCAGCGTGACTTAAATGCAAGTTGCAATCGATCTTCGAAGCTTGGGGGCATTTCGAACGGTTGGCCGGCGCGGTAAAGCGATATTGTCTGGCGAATATTGTCAACGACAACTTGGCACGGATTGCAACCAGCGAGGTGCTGCGAAAACTCTTCGCAGACTTCGGTAAGTTGAGCGCCATCAACGTATTCATTGAGCGCTTTTAGCAATTCTTCGCATGTCATATTGGTATCCTCGCAAACGGTGCGTAGGTTTTTGATCCAGGTTTTCAGAATTGGTTACAAGGAATTAGGTCAGTTACATCAGGAATGGTTGTGGTTCGGCGTCATGACTTGCAACGCGTCGCCGAACTTTCGTGTCAGCCGCTCGCGAAGCGCAAGTCGAGCTCGAAGCAACCGCACCTTCACCGTCGACTCCGTCAATTCCATCGCCTCTGCCGTTTCGCGAACGGAAAGTCCCTCGATGTCCCGCAAAATGAATACCAATCGATACTTGTCGTCTAGCTCGCCCAACGCCTTCTGCAGCTCCGCTTGCACCTCAGCTTGTTGAACAATCTCGTCAGCCGTTTGACTCCAGGGCGCGATGAAATCTGGATGAGGAACATCGCTGTAGCTATCTTCAGACGTAACATGTGTCATCGATGCCATCTTCGTGGCACGCTTCTTGCGCAGGATCTTCAACGCATTGTTGGTCGCAATCCTCAAAACCCAAGTGGCAAGTGACGACTCGGCGCGGAAGTCAGCTATGTGTTCGATCAAGGCTAAGAAGGTCTGCTGCGTCGCGTCCTCGGCATCCTGAGTTTGCTGAAGAATGCGAAAAGTCAGTCCATAAACACGCGGTTGAAGTCTGACGACCAGTTGCTGAAACGCTTCAAAGTCACCCGTCTTCGCACGCTGAAGCAAGTCAATCTCCGTCGCTTCATCTAGTAGTTGACTCTCCATTCCTGCCTTTCCATACGCGATCAAGGATTAATGGCTTCTCAAGCCCAACTGCTGAACGCCAACTCGCCCGCGAGCTGATATCGCGCCACGCAGCTCGTCGCATTGTAGTCATTTTCGCAAGGCTGCTGACTATTCGATCTCAGTCTGTTCATCTCCCACACCGGTGCTTTTCTCACTCATGCGATCAGTCGCTTGCTTCAACTCAGTGCCAACGAACTCGCCATCGATCGACCTGTAGTAGATCCATTGAAGACTCTCAAGTTGCTGGCACTGCTCAAGGACAGATGTGCTGAGCGTGCCGTCGGTTTGAAAATTGCCAACATTCGACCGCCTAAGCCATGCAACAAGTGCAGCGTCCGAGATGGGTGTGTTGTTCAAGCACAACCGCCACAGCCGACTAGGCTCACTAGAATCAGTTTGACTCGGACCAGTAGGTTGATCGTCAACGGCGAAACCAACTGGGAACTTGCAATTGATCAGTGTCAGCGAACCGGTGTACTTCGAAATCGCCCGCGCGGCAGCTTCGTCAAGAACGCAATTGTGAATCGCCAGCCCTCTATCCGCATCGCCGGCGCTAAGCAACGCAATCGCCTCGGCTGAAATCGTATTCACTCGCAACTCAAGCCAACTCACTCCCGAAAGTTGTTTCGCGTGCTCCAGACTGACCTCGCTGCCACTAAGCTGCAGCCAGCATTTGGGCGGCAATTTGGAAAGATCAACGTCCGAACCGATGTTGTCCAGGAACGACGATATGCCAATCGACTTGACGTTTGTCAGCGCGTGCAGTCCTTCAATCGCGGGCATGTCGGCACCAGTGATCTCTTCGAACTCAAGTTTGATTTCGTTGAGCTTCTCTAGCTTGGAAAGCCACGCAATATGCTCGACGCTCAGCTTCGGTTCCGCCCCCGAGCGATCCAGGTTTATCGATCTCAGTTTTGGCAGATGCAGTTGATCAACGTCAACCGCTTGCAGCGAAGCCAATGGGCCAGTAACCGATACTGTATCGCTCATCGCATCATCACCACACATTCGAATTAACCAGTACGGCAGCACGATGCCGGAGTTACTATCGCGATACCACTCGCCATCAACTTCAGGACGTCGTTGGCGTACCGTCAAGCCGGATTGCTTCAGTGCGCTGTTCGTCTGATGCCGAACGCGATACGGGTTCAATTGCATCAGCCCA
This sequence comes from Pirellulaceae bacterium, assembly GCA_041742175.1. Classification (GTDB taxonomy): domain Bacteria; phylum Planctomycetota; class Planctomycetia; order Pirellulales; family Pirellulaceae; genus Aureliella. The sequence goes on along the minus strand of JBGSJB010000157.1, from coordinate 7,487 downwards.
AAACAGATGATCGCCGTTACTAGTGGTAGCACCAAGATCGTAATCCTGAGCGATAGCTTTCCACGCGATTGAATCAGCCTTGAACATACGAACGTCGTCAGGCCGATGACAAACGCTGTTGCGACCGCCAGCCCCTGCATTTGACTCCACCACAGAATCGCACCGTACGCGACCGACCCAGCGAAAATCGCGGCACCGTAAGGCCAAAGTGAGTGGGCGGGGAAGAGATCAGTTCTTGTTTCGTTCACGAAGTTTCTACGCAGGGCCAAAGTGTAGTGAGTTAGGAGGCTACCACCAGCGAAACCGTTGGGCAAATCAATTGGCAGGAGAGCCTCTTGCTTCGAAAGTTGCGTCAGCCGGACTGCCGTTGAGTGACGTTAACGGCGGCGAAAGAGTTGCTCCGCTAGAGTTAAGGCTTCGCGGTGCCATTTTCCTAACTCTCGATGGTTGCTGAGGATAAATTTCGGCAACAAGTAAGCTTAACATTGTTTTAACACGCAGCTATAATCGCCGCACGCGATCAACGAACCCTCAAACTAATTCTTAACAAACTGCGACCAATCCTCCCTGCTGCATTGAGCCGGGCGATGCGGACGCGTTGCGATTCACTTGCAGTGCAAGATGTTTGAGTTTCTTTCTTAATGCTTTTGTTCGTTGGAGATTTTATGCGCGTACGTTTCCTACCTCGCCAAGCGTTTACGTTGGTTGAACTGTTGGTGGTGATCGCCATTATCGGCATCTTAGTCGGACTGCTGCTGCCAGCGGTGCAGGCGGCCCGCGAAGCGGCTCGTCGGATGAGCTGTCAGAACAACCTCAAACAACTGGGGTTGGCAATGCATAACTTTGAAAGTGCCTATCGCAAGTTGCCTCCAGGCTATCTCGGGCCATCGCGTGCGTTGCCTTATGACGCGCCAACGGGCAATCATCAATACTACGGAATGCTCGTGTTTTTAATGCCTTTCATGGAACTCGACAACATTCAGAAACAGATGCCCATTGCGCTGATGGATCCAAAACGCTTGGCAACCAGCTCAGAGGACCTCAGATGGTCTTCGACTCTGCCAGCCGCTTTGCTTGGCGGTGCAACGCAGCCATTCACACTTTCTCAGTACAGAATCTCTGCATTCATGTGCCCGTCCGACGCAAAGAGTCCGACCGTGGTTTGGACACGCGGGCATTTGCGAGCCACTACCGCCACCGGCACTGCGTTAACGATGTCTTTCTTCAACGGTACAGGTTCGTTTCTATCCGCCGCTCGAACCAATTACTTAGGGTGCCATGGTCGACCTGATGTCCAAGGCGGTATACGAGAAGGTATCTTTCGCAACCGATCTGAGACTCGCTTTGCACACGCAACCGACGGCTTGAGCAACACGCTTGCGATCGGCGAAGCCCACGGCGGTGTGCTTGCAAGCTCTGACAACGCTCCAGCGACATGGCTCTGGATGTCGGCTCCAACTCTAGCCGCATCAGGCTCATGGATGCCAGGCACCAACGAACGCTCTGCCTTCTCCAGCTTTCATACCGGTATCACCCAGTTCGTAGCGGCCGATGGTTCTGTACGTCCCATAAGTTCCACGATTACGCCAGCACTATGGATCTCATTCAATGGCATGAAGGACGGTGAGATCATCACTGAGAACTAAGTACCGCATTTCAGCAAACTAGTTTTTTACACATCAAGTCAAACATCGAAAGAGAAGTGAATGCTCAAGAAATCCCTCAAGTTGTGTTTGTTAGCTCTTGTATGCTTGCCAGTGATTATGATTGCTGGCTGTGGTAGCAACGAAGTGGTCAAACCTGATACGTTTGCCCCGCCACCGCAGGAAAGCGACGAATCTTCTAGCGATCAGGGCTGAGAAACGACCTCAACGCACTACTTCATCGATACGCGGGCTGCACTCACGTTCAGCTCGCGTTTTTGCTTGCACTCGCTCTCCCAAAACTACGCGACGGCTTTGCTATAGGCTTCGCGATAGTATTGGTTGATCACATCGACGACGCGATGCTGTTCCGACGAAGTCAGTTCTGGATAGACCGGAATATGCAGAATCTCGCGAGCCGCACGTTCGGTCTCAGGTAGATTCGACTTCGCGCAGCTCTTGCCTTGGAAACATTGCTGCTGATGCAGTGGCACCGGATAATAAATCTCGCAGCCGACTCCATGTTGTTGCAAGTAGGCCTTCAAAGCGTCACGACGTCCCTCACCAACTCGCAAACTGTATTGATTCCACACATGGAAAGCCGCAGGGTCTTGGAACGGCAAGCCAATTTTTTGTGAAAGCTCTGATTCTTCGAACATGGTCGCGTAGCGTTTCGCATTGGCTTGGCGAGCGACAGTGTAGTCGTTTAGACGCTTTGTTTTTACAAGGAGTGCTGCGGCCTGCAACGTATCGAGCCGACTGTTGATGCCTACCGCCGAGTGATAATAGCGCGGCTTCATTCCGTGAGCGGCCAATAATCGCAAGCGCTCGTTCAATGTGTCGCTATTGGTTGTCAGCATGCCACCATCGCCGAAGCCACCAAGGTTCTTTGTTGGATAAAAGCTCAGACATCCCACTTGTCCCCAGCTGCCGATTGGGCGGCCATGGTAAGCTGCGCCGATAGCTTGCGCAGCATCTTCAACCACTGGTATGTCGCGACGTGCAGCGATCTTGCAAATTTCATCGATCTCAGCCGACTGTCCAAACAGATGCACTGGAATAATGGCTCGAGTGCGATGCGTGATGCAGGCTTCAATGGCGGTCGGATCAATGTTGTAAGTCTGTGGATTGATGTCTGCGAAGACTATCTTTGCACCCAAGCGGTCAACGCAACTAGCCGTCGCAAAGAACGTAAAGCTCGGAAGGATGACTTCATCGCCTGGCTCGAGCTCGAGCGCCATCAACGCCAGCAGCAGCGCATCACTCCCTGATGCGCAACCGATCGCATGTCGCGTATGACAAAGCTTGGCAAGCTGCATCTCCAGCTCAGTGACTTGCGGACCGTGCAGAAATTTACCACTGTCTACCACATCCGCTAGAGCTGCCAGGATCTCGTCCCGAAGCAAGTGATTGCCGCGATTGACGTCCAGCAATGGGACAGATGGTACGGTTTGAGGGGAAGTTTGCATTAGGGTCGTCCTTGACCGGTGTGTATGAATTTCGCGTTGGGTCACGAATGATTGGGTCACGAATTTTTGTGCGAGGGAGAATCGTTCGCCGATCGCATGATGCAGACGGTAATCTGGAAACGTATCGCGGGTCAAGATGGAACAGCTTAACTGCCAGTCACCAGTGACCTGATTCACATTGCATCGCGACCAATCAGTAAAAACGACTGGATTCGGGGCTTATCTCGATCGAAACCGAAGCTAGATCGGCACCCGAATGACGATGAGCTGATTCGGCTTGCATCGAAGCGGCTAGTTGCCGCAGCTGCGCGAACCAACTTGAATCGGTTGCTAGCAACCCGTCGACCTGCTCTGAACTCTCGCCACTGACGTCAAGCTGAACTTCGCCGTCCGCTGCTAAGTGGAACTCAACCGCGTACTCACCGTTAACGCCGCGTTCGCGCAACCAATCTCGGAATTGATCTGTCAGTTTCTGTAAAGCGTCTGACAACGTGGGCGGAGAAGTTGTCGCTTTCTCCGACTCACTTGAACTGGATACATCCGAAGTTAGCAGGCTTCGAAAACTGTCTGCAAAGCGTTCGCTCACCGACCGCGCTGCAACAATCGATTGACTGGCGACAGTCGTCACGACAGGTGCTAAGGCTAGCAACAACGAAGGTGAATTCATGCAAACGCCGCTCGACAGTAGAAGCTACTTCTCCGCTTCACCTATCGGTACAATCGCTACACTTTATCTACTCAAATCGAAAACGGCAGTGAACCGCCTATTTGAAACTAACTTGCGTAGGAGTCGAGCAGCGGATTCAACTCAAAGATCTTGAATCGTCTTTTCCAAACGACGAATCTGGATGCGGACAGGTTCCAAATCCGGATAGATATCAAGCGCCTGACGAAACCAGAAAAGCGCTTCGAGCAAATTGCCGAGCTCGACGTGACAATGCCCCAAACCGATCATCGCAGCATAGTGAAACGAATTCAGCTTCAGCACTTTGCGACAATCTTCAATCGCATGATCGATTGAATTGAGCTGAAATAAAGCCAACGAACGTTGATGATAAAGTTCAGGCAATCCGTCTGAAGCTTCGATCTTTTCAGTTGCTAGCGCGATCACTACGTCGAACTCACCGCATTCGTTTAATCGCACGACACGTTCAAGCAACTGCCTATCTTGGATCGAACCTTCACGCAGCCAAATAGAACGCAGCGCGTCGTCAGCCACCAAACGCAGCTTGCGATCCGCACTTCGCAGCAGCGGTCCCAGAACTTCGTTGCTGCGACCGTCACCCACAAGTCCCAGTGCGAGGGCCGCGGCACGCTTCGAATACACATCTCCCGACTGCACCAAACGTTCCAGCGTCGCAGGTGAGTACTTCCCAGCTACCGAAGCGATAAAGCGCGCGGTGTCGGAATCACTCAAATAGCGATGATAAAATCGGAGTAGTAATGAGTGGCGAGTTGCTCGCTCTTCCACTGTAGGATCCGGCGTTGGTTTCGCGTGGTATAATCGGGTTGGATTACGAATGAATCACTTGCTCAGTATAATCAGGGGATCCAACGCGGCAATTGCTTTCGAATTCAATAGCATGCAGCTCTCAAGCAACCGAAATAACCCAAACTATCCAATGCACCTCAGAGTCTGCGCAGTTCACCCAATCAGCAACGCCTGTAACGCAAACTGAAATCATGTCGCGACGTTTAATTGCCGCAGGTAACCGCCGATTTCCATGGACACTTCTCTTTGTCGCCATACTTTCCAGCTGTTTGGGATTAGCAACGAAAAGTGTTTGCGGGCAACAACCACCTGCCATTGAATTCAATCTGCTGGACTTACCCGGCAGTCGGCTTGCCCTGAATAAGCTCGCAAATCCTGCGATCGCCACCTTTGAAAAACGCCCGCTCGCCGAATGCCTTGAAAGCCTCTCGGAGTTCTACAACGTCGCAATCTGGATCGATCGCCGCGTAGATCGCAGCCGACTCATCTCACTCGTAGGACTTGCATCCAAGGACTTTCCAGACGCGGGTACGACCTTCGGGCGCATCAGCGCAGTTGCGAATCTAGGTGGTGCCGAAGCCGGCTTGATCGAGAACATCGTTTACGTTGGGCCAAAGGCGGAACTGGCTGCAGCTCAGTTTTCCGCAGTGCGATTGCACAACGAAATAATGAATGCTGGAAGGGCGACGAAGAGTGGATCGCAAGCTGAAACGAAGTTGTTGCAGTGGGATGAGCTCGCGACGCCGACTGAACTCTTGAACACAATTGAACGAAAATGGTCGGTGCAAATTGACGCAATCTTGCCGCGCGATTTGATGCATGCAGGCAAATTGCCCGCGTCTACTTTGGCGACGCAATTGACTTTACTGCTAGCTGGATTTGGTCAACAAGCTGACTGTAAGTCAGCAAACACATTCGCAGTATCAAGCTTGGCCAAGACGACTGATTGGAAAGGCAATTATGCCGCCAAAGCGGTTCAGACGAATCGGTATTCGGCTGCGAAGAAAGAGTATCCGCAAGCGACGATGCAAACGCGAGGCGGTGTCTGCACGATCGTCGGGCCTACAGCATTTCATTTGAAACTTTTGACAGCCCGTTCCACTCCGGTTCGCAACCTGGAGCCCAAGTTTACACTTTCCGAAGTGCGCGGTCCGATCGAACAAATTGTGGAAGGACTCGCCAAGCAATTAAGCTTGGAGGTCTCATGGTCAGATGCTATCCCGCTTTCGAAGAAGCAAGCGGTCATTTCGTTCGGCGTTCTTAAAGCTAAAACGCCTGATGAAATACTCACCCAGTTGGCCAAAGAGTGTGAACTCAGCATTCAGCGCACTGGGGAAACCATTGTCGTTTCCCCCCAATGATTTGGATTCAGCCCAATTGATCCAACAAAACTGGTTGCTGAAAAACTATTTTCAAAATGCGTCAGCTTTAATCGAGAACTTTGGCCGCCGATATCAAACGAATGAACTCTTTGTTTGAAGGGAATCGGCCCAACTGTTTCGTCAACTGCTCCATCGCTTCGACTGGATGCATCGTATTGAGCGTGCGGCGAAGCGCGTGTACAGCGTTCAATGTCTCTTCGTCTAGCAACAACTCTTCGCGACGAGTTCCAGACTGCGTGATGTCGATCGCTGGGTAAACCCGACGATCCGACAAGCGTCGGTCGAGCACGATTTCCATGTTCCCGGTTCCCTTGAACTCCTGGAAAATCAAATCGTCCATGCGACTACCGGTATCCACAAGTGCGGTACCGACAATCGTCAGCGATCCACCTTCCGCAAAAGCACGCGCCGAAGCAAAAAGCTTCTTGGGAATGTCCATCGCTTTGATGTTCACACCACCTGTCATGGTCGGTCCGTTATTTCCGACCCACTTATTGAACGCACGCGCCAAGCGAGTAATCGAATCCATCAGCAAGAATACGTCTTTGCCCATTTCAGCCAGTCGTTTGCAACGATCGATTACTAATTGACTCAAACGGACGTGGCTATCGACGTCCATATCGAGGCTGCTGGCAATCACTTGGCCGTTGATGATGTTGCGACGAATGTCGGTTACTTCTTCCGGTCGTTCATCAATTAGCAAAACGATCAAATGCACATCGGGATGATTAAGCGAAATACCTTTGCTGATATTCTGCAACATCAAAGTTTTCCCACTTCGTGGTGGGGAAACGATCAAAGCGCGCTGCCCCTTGCCAAGCGGTGTCAACAAATCGATCACACGATTTGTTAATGGCTGAGCACCAATTTCCAGATTCAACCATTGCTCAGGGTTGATAGGTGTCAGAGCTTTGTCATCATCAAAGCTTTTTACGTTTAGGTACTCTTCAGGCTTGAGGCCATCAACATCAAGGATCTCGCGAACACGTGGACCTTGTTGACGTCGGCCTGGCTGCATCATCGCTTTGATGCAAACGCCCTGACGCAACCCAAACTTCTCGATCATGGTTCCAGGTACAAATGGATCCGTGCGCTCGCGCGAGTAGTTGCTGTCGCTGCTACGCAAGAATCCATAACCGTTTGGATGCATCTCCAAGATACCAGTGAATTCCACTAGTACAATTTCGCCGTTTTCGTCCAGTTCCGGTTCCGGCAGATTTTCGTTCGAATAATTGCCGCCGCCGCCGGTATTAGGTCCGGCGTTGCGATTGCGGCGAAAGGGACGACGTCGAGAATTCGATGGTCCCGATTGTGAGTTGTAGCCAGGAGAGCTACCGCCGGAAGAACGCCCACCCGATGCGTATCCCTGTGAACGATCCGAAGAATATCCTTGAGAATCATTTCCAGGTGACCGTGGGCGAAACCTCTTTTTCTTTGCCATGAATAGCAGATCCAGAAAGTGTGAGGCCGAACTATGAAAAGGCTTCAAGCACTTTCGCTT
>JBGSJB010000156.1:0-2159 GCA_041742175.1 Pirellulaceae bacterium | reverse complement strand
CTAACGCTGTGGGGCAATCCTTGGTTTGGGCGACGAGACATCATTCCCCCAGCCAGTGATGCTCGCACCAAACTGATCGATCGCGCGATGGTGACTCAAGGCATTTTGACGCCGGAGCAATTGAATGAGATCCATCGAATTGGCGCTGAGATGGACCACTTTCGTCCAACTCAGTTGATTGTTGAATCGCAAGCCCGTGTGGCTGGAGCGGATGCGGTCGCTGCTGAAAAGGCTCGTAAGGAGGAACTAAAGCGAACTAAGAAAGCCGAAGCGGAAGAGCGCCGCAAGCAACGAAGATTGGAAATTGAGCACCGTAAGCTGAATGACATCTTGTTTCTGGGACGATCCGTTTCCGCGCAGTTGCATCAGCGTGAGAGCGATAAACAGCAACTGGTTGCACGCGGTCTTCCGGTGCTCGAGACACCGGCTGAATTGGCAACTGCACTCAACTTGACGGTGCCCAAGCTGCGTTGGCTGGCTATCACAATGAAGTCGCCACGCGCACGCATTACGTTTGGTTTCAAATTGCAAAGCGAAGCGGCGGCATGCGCGAACTTAGTGCGCCGCATACGACGCTTGCGCAGGCACAGCGTTGGATCTTGAAGGAGATCTTGAACAAACTGCCGGTTGAATCCTCCGCCCATGGTTTTGTTGCCGCACGCAGTATCCTAACTAACGCTCTTCCGCACGTTAAAAAAGCGGTTGTGCTGAACATGGATCTGGAGAACTTCTTTCCCACAATTGGATTCGCACGCGTCCGACAAGTCTTCAAAGGCTTTGGATATTCTCCCGCCGTTGCGACTGTGCTCGCGTTGCTATGTACAGAATCACCTCGACGCGCTGTTGCTTACGCGGGTCAGCCTTACTTGGTCGCTACGGGTCCGCGCGGATTACCGCAAGGCGCGTGCACGAGCCCAGCGCTGAGTAACCAAGTTGCCAAACGACTGGACCGGCGCCTTCAAGGATTGTCGACCAAGCTGAATTTGACTTACACTCGGTACGCTGACGATCTGACGCTGTCGAGCGAGCGTTCTGATTTAAGCGTCGGTTATTTGATGGCTCGTGTGCGACATATCGCTGAGGATGAAGGGTTTGTAGTGAACCGCGCCAAGACGCGTGTCCTGCGCCGCAACACTGCGCAAACAGTTACTGGTTTGGTGGTCAACGACAAACCTAGCGTCTCGCGCACGCAGTTGCGACAGATCCGCGCGATCTTGCATCAAGCGCAATACTCAGGTCTCGTCGCCCAGAACAAATCCGAGCGTCCGAATTTTCGCGCGTGGTTGCAGGGCATGATTGCGTTCATTGCCATGACTCGGCCCGAACTCGCTCGGCAATTTACAAATCAACTTCAGGCGGTGCGCGATTAATTGAGAACTTGAGGAGCAATTGCATGAGTACTAAGTTGCCAAAAGACTCGTATCCCAGTGGCGGAGGACCAAACGATTTTCAATGCTTTGGCCCCCCAGCGACAAAAGATGGTGAATTCGATTTGGTTAAGATCTGCGACTTAGGCTGCTTCACTCAAGACGGCAAAGACACCAACAAATATTATCACGCTGCCGTAGTCCAACATCGCACGACCAAGAAGTGGTACGCCTACTTTGAGTGGGGACGCACCGGCGCAGCGCGACCTAGTTTTCAGTTTGTTGAATGCAGCAGCGAACAGGATGCCGCAGCCAGCTTTGCCAGCCAGTTACATTCCAAGAATGATCGGCGCGGACAGTGGGTTACTATTGCTGGCATCCGAACACTACGAGCCAAGCCTGGCAATGATTGTTATCTGGTGCGCCCGATGGCAACACGAAGCACTGGCTTGCCCGATGCGCGCAGTATCAAAATCAATGAGGGCGCGAAGCCTAAACCCGCTCCAGTTGCAGGGGATGACGATGCGCAGACTGAGGCAGCCAATGGCAAGCCCGCGAAGAAAAGTGCTGCCAAGAAGAAGTCAATCGACGTCGATCCGCAAACTCGCGATCTGCTTCGCGACCTAAGCGTCGCCACCATCGCTTACACGCGTGGAAGCATGGCCGACGCAAGCCTTCCGACCCAAGCAGCGATCGATGAAGCGCGAACCATTCTCAACGAAGCACAGAAACGATTGTCGAAGATTGGTGATGACATCAAGAAACAGATCAAGGACAAACAACTGCTTGAGA
>JBGSJB010000155.1:0-4994 GCA_041742175.1 Pirellulaceae bacterium | reverse complement strand
CCGAACTTTGAACTGATTCGCCACGACGTGACGCTGCCAATTTTCCTTGAAGTTGATCAGATCTATCACTTGGCTTGCCCAGCCGCGCCGGGTCATTATCAGTTCAACCCGATCAAGACGATGAAGACCAGCGTGCTTGGCTCGATCAATATGCTCGGTATGGCCAAACGTTGCGGCGCGAAGATTCTGCTGGCGAGTACGTCGGAGGTCTACGGTGATCCGGAAGTGCATCCGCAACCGGAATCGTACCGCGGCAATGTGAATCCGATCGGAACACGAGCTTGTTACGACGAAGGCAAACGCGTGGCCGAAACGTTGTTCATGGATTACTATCGCATGAACAAAGTGAACGTCCGCATCGTTCGCATCTTCAACACCTACGGTCCGCGTATGCATCCTTACGACGGTCGCGTTGTTTCGAACTTCATTCGTCAAGCGTTAACGGGCCAAGACATCACGATTTTCGGTAACGGAACGCAGACGCGTTCGTTCTGTTATCGCGACGACTTGGTTGAATGCATTGCGAGAATGATGAACGGCCCAGACAGCTTTATCGGACCTGTCAACATCGGCAATCCGGGCGAGTTTACGATTCGCGAATTGGCTGAGTTGGTGATTGAGTTGACGGGTGCGAAAGTAAAGTTGGTTGATCGTCCATTGCCCGCAGACGATCCAACTCGCCGTCGACCTGATATCACACTGGCGAAGAAGCATTTCGGTTGGCACCCACAAATAACACTGCGTGAAGGCTTGATCAAGACGATCGATTGGATGCGCAGTGTGGACTTGTCGACTTACCGTCCGCCAACGCCGAACTATGTTTGATTCGCTCGGGATTTTCAATTCGACCAGCAATTCGACCAGTTAGAACTCGAGCCGTACTATGTCGTTCAATCAGACGCGTGGCAGCTTTCCTCAGACTCGCTTGCGACGCTTGCGGCAGTTTCCGTGGTCGCGCGAGTTGGTTTGTGAACATCGATTGACGGCCAGCGATCTGATTTGGCCGCTGTTCGTATTGCCAGGCGACAACAAACAAGATGCGGTTACCAGTTTGCCGGGAGTGAGTCGCTTTAGTGTCGATTTACTGCTCGCGCAAGTTGAAGCGGCGGTCGAAGTTGGCATTCCAGCCATCGCATTGTTTCCTGTCACGCCGCCTGAGTTAAAAACAGAAGACGGTCGCGAGGCGCTGAACTCAAAGAACCTAATCTGCTCAGCGACGGCTGCGGTGCGGGCGCGATTTGGTGATGTGATCGGCATTGTATCTGATGTCGCGCTGGACCCTTACACATCCCACGGTCAGGACGGTTTGCTCCGCGACGGTCAGATTGTGAATGACCCGACGCTCGAAGTGCTGTGTCAACAAGCGGTCGTGCAAGCGGCGGCGGGGGCGTCCGTGATCGCTCCGTCAGACATGATGGATGGACGCATCGGAGCGATTCGCGGCGCGCTGGATGCGGCGGGATATCAGAACGTGATGATCATGTCGTATGCGGCTAAGTATGCTTCGGCGTTCTACGGCCCGTTCCGCGATGCGGTTGGTTCGAAGGGAAACCTAGGTAGTGGAGATAAGAAGACCTATCAAATGCACCCATCGGCGACCGATGAAGCGCTGCACGAAGTTGGGCTCGATTTGCAAGAGGGCGCCGATATAGTGATGGTTAAACCAGGGATGCCTTATCTCGACATCGTTCGTCGAGTCAAAGAGACGTTTGCCGTGCCAACGGCGGTGTATCAGGTTAGCGGCGAGTACGCGATGTTGGCGGCAGCAGCGCAAAACGGCTGGTTGGATCGGGAAAAATGCGTTCTAGAAAGCCTGCTTGCGTTTCGCCGCGCCGGAGCTGATATGATTCTGACTTACTATGCACTCGAAGCCGCTCGTTGGTTGCGAGCCTAAGCGCGTATGCCAATCGCCGCTGGGGCTTTGCTCCAATTGGATTTTAGTGTGGCACGCTCTAAGGCTTTGCGAAGGGCGTGGAGGAAGCAAGCAAACGCTTCCAGCCGTTCCCGAGTTTGAAGCATTTCAGCACCGCGCTATTGCGTTGGTCGGATCATAACGTTCGACGCCAAGTCATCTCGCACTTCCCACGCCCTTCGCAAAGCCGAAGACTCAGGGCGTGGCACCAGTGGCACCCATGCCACCCAGAAACGACTAACTCTAAAATCCAATTGGAACGAAGCACTAGTGCTCTGTCAGCAGTTAAGTTGATTTACAAGTGCTGAACATTGCTTTCATCCTCCGCTACGTCGTGCAGCGCGAGCGAGGCGAAACAAAGATAGCGGCGCTGATGATCGTCAGAAACTCGCTTTGGATCATCGCTTGGATCGAGCATAGTGAGGCGACCATCGGTCGCGACGCTGAAATGGCGCTCTTGCAAATTCTCTTCGATGGGCAAACTTGGTTTGCAGCATTTCGGCGACCCCTGGCTTAAAATTCCCTTGCAGGTACATCGTATCGTCGCGGTGCTGGAAATAATACAGCCTTTGATCGACTGGATTGTTCGCAAGCGACGTCTTGTAGGACTTCGATGCAAGTTATTGCGAGTGGGAGTTGGAACAGCCAATGACTGCCGACATCGTTGGCGCATCGCCTACTGTGGTGAGTGGGCTTTTAGTGGTGAGCGGTCGTGCGCTGGCGTGTGTGAAGACGTGCGTGATGCTGCTTGCCGCAGAATGGGTTCGGCAGTGTTGCTTGGTGGATTGCAGCAAGTTATGTTGTTGAAACTTTTTTCAACACCGGTGTTTTGTAATCGCTGAACATTCGAATGGACGGTGGGTTGCTATAAGCTCTCCAACGCAATCAGTAAGCGAATGACAAGCGCCAAACTCTACTCCCTCTTCAAACGGAGATCAAACGTGGGTTTGTTTGATTCATTCTTCGGCGGCATGGAGAGTCCGCGGAAGTTATCGCCTCAGGAATCGTTTGCCGGCATCTTGCTCGCGGCTAGCGCATGTGACGGGCACATCTCGGATGACGAAGCGTCGAATTTGACGACCGCTGTGGGACGCATGCGGCTGTTTCAACGCGTCAATGAAAAAGAGTTCGGCCAAGTCATGAACAAACTGCTCGGTATCCTGAAGAAGAGTGGCTGCGATACGTTGGTCGACGGCTGCTGTGAATCGTTGCCCGCCGAATTAAGCAACGCAGCGTTTGCGAACGCCTGCAACATTGTCTTGGCTGACGGTGTAGTTGATACGGAAGAAAAGGAGTTCATCGAAAAGCTGCGTACCAAATTGAAAGTCGAACCTGGAACGGCTAAGGCGATCGCCCAAGTCATGGTTATCAAGAACAAGGGATAGCCAACCGCGTTTATACTTCGCCTTTTCAACCAACTTTCTATAAGCGAATCAAAACACTATGTCATTGTTTGACGATGTACTTGGCGACGACAGTATGTTCTCGGAGGCAGCCTACGGACCACAAGAAGGTTACGCTGGAGTGCTGCTGTGTGCTACGGCTTGCGACGGTCACATTGCAGACGAGGAAGCACAAAGTCTATTCTTGATCCTCAGCCAAAAGAAACTGTACCAGCGACTTTCACCGCAGCAGTTCAGTTCGATCTTCGACCGGCTGATGGGACAACTGAAGAAAGGTGGCCCGGAAAAGCTGCTGGATAAGTGCTACCCAGTTGTCCCACCGGAACTGCGAGAATCTGTGTTTGCAAACGCAGTCGATATCGTTCTTTCGAATGGTCAGGTTGATAAGGAAGAGAAAGAGTTCATCGACGATCTCAAGGTCAAATTTGAACTCGATGACACACGGGCGAAAACGATCGTTAAAGTCATGGTCTACAAGAATCACGGTTGAGCAATTTTTAGCTCGGTGAAAGAATCACGAATGGAAGCCAATGCGATGCGAGTCGGGATTTGTCTGCTGATCGCGATTTGTTCGATCAGTTGTTTCACTGGTCATCGCACTTTGGTTGCAGACGAGCCGCCGGAGATCCGGCACTCGTACTTGGTATTAGGTGCCAAGACAGCGATCATCGACGAAGCGGGCAAGGCGATTTGGCAGTACAGCGGCGAATCGCGCGATGGCTTTGTGCTGCCGAACGGAAATGTGCTGCTCGCTTTTGCAAATCGCGTTGAGGAGGTAACGCGCGAGAAGCAAGTTGTTTTCGCTTATCAGCTCACTCAAGAAAACAAAGAGATTGGCACAGCGCAGCGTCTGTACGACGGCAACACGTTGATCACGGAACTCGGCAAGCGTCCGCGTCTGCTCGTGGTAAATGCCAAGTCGGGGACCGAGTTAGTAGTGCCGCTCGAACCTGAGACGGACAACGCGCACATGCAAACTCGAATGGCCAGGCAGTTGAAGAATGGAAATTTCCTCGTGCCTCACCTGCTGGCGTTTGCGATCAAAGAGTACACACCACAAGGCAAAGTCGTACGCACATTCAAAACGGATTTCGAGCAACTGGGAGGTCGGCCGGCTGAAAATTGGCCGTTCACCGCAATTCGACTCGACAATGGCAACACAGTCGCTTCGCTAACGCATGGCAACAAAGTGATTGAGCTCGATCCGGACGGGAACGTCGTGTGGTCCGTCACGAACGACGAAGTTAGTGGGCTGTTCAAAGACCCATGCGGCTCGCAACGACTTGCCAATGGCAACACGGTAATCGGCAGTCATGCTGCCAAAACAGGAGTATCGATGGTCGAAGTGAATAGGGAAAAGAAGATTGTCTGGACCAGTGATCATCCGCTTGCAGCGGGCGTGCATCATTTTCAAATTCTGTCGACGAACGGAGTTAACGAACCTGGAATGCCATTGAAGTAAACAGTCGAAAATCCCCGCAGTGCTAGCAACGGGTTGCGATTGATGCGGAGCCCGCGCGAGTGTAAAAGCGAGTTCGTATTTCAATGGTGACCAGGATGGTCACCAGGGATGTGACCGGGGATGTGACCGGGGATGTGACCGGGGATGTGACCGGGGATGTGACCGGGGATGTGACCGGGGATGTGACCGGGGATGTGACCGGGGATGTGACCGGGGA
>JBGSJB010000154.1:0-17559 GCA_041742175.1 Pirellulaceae bacterium | reverse complement strand
TCGTTGCGCAAAGGATTCCCGCCCGGCCGCGCGGTGGTTTGGCCTGCTGAAACGTTGAGTGTTTTCATCCAGTCGGTGCATCAGACTTCGGGCGAAGGTCGCTGGCGGTGGGATGAACAAACGCACGCACGCTATTACTTACCCGGCCAGGAAGAACCGTGGATCACCTTACATACCAAACGCCCCGAAGCGCTGATCGCAGTGCTGACAGGACCACCTGGATTTGTCCCAGGAACACTCAAGGACTCGTTGCCAGTTGCGGTACAAATTACAACTCGCGGGGAAACTACAGAGCAGCTGCAGATCTCGTTTACGGAGTTACAGCAGCCACGCGATTCGTCAGTCAAAAAACTATTAGCTGCCCACTTAGAATTTTTTCACTCAAGAACTGTTTAAGTTGTATTCGCTCAAGGCCCTTCGTCAACTGAGAACGGCTGAGAACTGGTTAATGTCGAGCTTATAAGCCATCCTCGGTACCACTTACTAGCTTTCTAATGAAGTGGAAGCGAGCAAGTCGTAGCCAGTATCTTTCGAGCGGGCCTTGAGAGTCGCGATTGCGATCTGCCGCAACTAGCAGACCTGCGAAGCCCAGATGATTGTCCCAGTAGAGGCGACCAACGATGGCTAACCTAAAAATTGCGACCGCTTTACGATTGCGTTATAATTTCGCTTTCGATTTTCGAAACGAGACCGTTGGCGGATCCCTATGAACGATTTAACAACTCGCTCCATCTTCCTCATTGTTTTGGCCTGGAGCGTAATCGCTTCCAACAATGAATTGGGCGCGCAAGTTCCTGTCCAGCCGAATCTACGTACTTGGTATGCTGCGGCGGGTGGCTTCAAGGTCGACGCAGAACTGGTCGATGTGCGCGAAGGCAAAGTGCAACTCAAGAAAGCCGATGGCACTCTGCTGTGGGTGCCGCTCGATAAGCTGAGCTTGGCTGATGCCAAGTTTGTGAGCTCAGAAATGCAGAAGGTACGTCAGTCTGTTGAGAAGGCAACTGACGGCAAGAACGGCCAAACGGAAGATACCGATGCGAATTCGATGGACTTAGTTCCACCGGAAGTTGCATCTGATGGTTCGGATCCAGAGACTGATTTAGACGATCGTGGATTAACATCGACTGGTACGAGTAAAGGGACGCGTTCTCCGTTCGCTGGCATGCGTGAGAGCAATTTGGTGTTAGGACGAGTCTCTCCTCAGGACATCATTTTCCCCCAAATTCTCTCGCCTTGGTTGGCCATGCGTCAGATTGCTGGGGGCGGCCACCAGTACACGATTGCCAACATTCGTACCAGCAAGCTGAGCAATCCGTTCTCTGTCGAAGGGTTCGCAACAACAACGGCGCTCAGTCCGGATGGTGCAACGTTGGCAGTCTTTACTTCGCCTCCAAAGTTGACTCTGTACTCGACAACGTCTGGAAGAAAAATACGTGAGATTGATGTTGGGCAAAGCTCGTTCATCCAATCAATGGCCTTTGTCTCTCCCACGCAGTTGCTTGTCGATGGTAGTTTCAACTCACCGGCCACGATCTACGACGTGAAATCAGGTAGAGTCGCGAAGACGCTAGCCATAACTGGGCGAGGCTCCAACAAACTTGCGATAAGTCCAGATGGAAAATATTTAGCCTTTCCAAACAACTCCGTAATCGCACTCTACGATTTGAAGTCCGGAAAACTGAAGAGTCAGTTGGCGGTCGTGCCGGACAAAGGCAGCAAGAATCTAAGCGTGAATATTGAAGACCTCGCCTTTTGCAATGACGGGACCGAACTGGCAGCGATTGCATCGGGGACTACCAGCGAGTTTCAAGTATTTTCGCTGCGAACGGGGCGAGCGGTTATCAAACACACGCTTAGCGAGCGTTTATCGAACTCGATGCATGTGCACCAGTATAAAGGCCCTGCGGTCGAATCGATTCCCGGCGATAAGGGATACATTCTCTACGGCAGCGTGATTATCGATCGCGAGAAGGGCGGTCCAATTTGGATGGATAAATCCAAGTCGGGCGATTCGGAGTCGTTGTTTCGAGTCATGATCGACGACGAGCGTCAAATCAAGTTGTCAGGCAATTACGGTGCGGTGCAATTTGAAATCGTAAAATTGCCTTGGTCCGAAATTTCACAATCCAAAGACCTCGTGGCGAAAGGTGGTACAGTCGAAGATGCTGGGCTGCCCCTGGTCAAGAATGTCAATTCGAGAATCGCGAAATCCGTAGACGGTACGCTGAACCCCAAGCTTTACGCCGGCAAGCAGGTCGATATTGAAATCGCGGCCGCTCCGAGCGTAATCCCGATTGATCGAAGCTTCGGTGATATCTATCAACTGCGGTTTGCATCGCCGAGTTCTGGCATCTGCGTTTCGATGCCCTCGCTGTTTGGAATGCTAGGGGACAACAAGAAGAAGCATGCGTTGGTCATCGATCTCAAGAAAGGAAGCGTCGCCAAAAGCGTCAATGTAAGCTTCCTAGCGCAGATTCAAGACGTATCGCCTGATGGCAAGTGGCTGATTGGCACGACGGGCAAGAACAATGACCGCGTCGATATTTTTGATCTGAGCGAAGGCAAGCACGAAGTCGGCTTTCGTCCTTCCATCAGTAACGACTATGGAGCCCGTTTGAATGGCGCTTCGTTTCTTTCAGATAACATTTTTGTCACGATAACCCAGCGTGAAGCTACCGCATGGGAATTTCCAGAGCTGAGACCACTTTACAAGTTTCAGGTAATGGGTTCGGTGTTTCGGTTCCCCAAGTCGCCGCTGTTCATGCACCGAAACGAGCAAGGTTGGTGTGTTCGCAACGCAGACGATGGCAAGTTGCGGGGAATTCTAGAAAACTCGAATAGTCTAAACACAGAGTTTGCAAGAAGTGCACATATTCGCGCCGACGAGTCCCAAGCTGCGGCAGTTGTAGGATTCGATCGCGACCAAAAGCTAATCGTCTGGGATCTGCTGACAGGCAAACGCACTCATGTCATCGCTTTGGGAAGCTTCGCACTGTCGCGGATGTTTCTAACACCGGATGGCAACGGACGGATCGCATCGATCGAAGCAACCAGACGCGAACCAGTCGATGACGCTCGCATTCCCAAGACCGATTCAGTTGCCTGGGTCGGGGCTGATCAGTTGCTGGTTCGATGGACTCGCAACGACGCGGATCGCTTTGCTCAGGGAACAAATGTATCGCAGCTCGTCTATTCACTGTTTGACCTGAAGTCAAATCGCATGCTATGGGACTATCGAGTTCCGATTGGTGGTCTGGTCGAAGGAGGTCCCGAAGGTCAACTGTGGTTCGTTGAATCGACGCAGAGACTGCTAGCTCTGGTCGGCGCAAAGATTCCAACTAGTGAAGCGATGGGAAAGATCGCTAAGGCCCCAGCGCCCACTCGATTGATCGCCGATGGTGAGCAACTGATGGCGGACGTTCAGGTCAACATCTCAGGTGACAAGCTGGCCGACGGCGTTTTGAGAGATCAAGTGGTAAGCAAGCTCGTAAAGAATCTCGCTGCCAATAACAACGACGTCTCCGAGCGAGCTGGTGTCAAGTTGACGGTACGCATCGATCGCATCGGTGCTGATTACGGTAGCAGCAACGCGGAAACTCCCAAATTATTGGCGAGCGCTCGCTTGACGGATATTTCGAACAACGTCCTTTGGCAGCGTGAACGGATGATCACCGCGGAGCAAGCTGAAGATCCAGCAAGGCCTATCTTGGCCGAGAATGTCCGTCGCCTGCAGTGGGAAAACGCGCTCACTTGGATCGGAGAAACAATCGATCCGAAGCAAATCTACGAAAGTTGGTACTATCGCGGCATCGGCGAATCCATTCTCAGTGCAGAAGGTGAGAAGATCGTCGAACTCAGAGCAAAATAAAAACATCGCAAAATGAACTCAGTGCTTTCAGCAGCCTGACGGGGATCCTGCGGTGATCGGCATTCAAGGCGTTGATTACTATCTTGTCGTTTAATCAACAACTCCGCAACGTACGACGGAATAAGGCTCACGCGTTTTCCGCAATGAGTCGCTTTTTTTCGTAGACTGTAGGTATACCCTACGCTAACCCAGGAGTTCGTTGCCATGTCGACTCAACTACCACGAAGAAGGTTTATTCAAGCCACGGCGATCGGTTCGATCGCAACTGCGCTTCCTTGGAATTCACTGCCGCGAGTCTGCGCGGATGACGCGCAACCGCAGAATCTCAGCGTGCAATTCGCAGCGGACATTGAACCGCTCGTTCGCTTGCTCGAAACCACTCCACGCGGCGAGATCATCAACGTTTGCCTTCAGCGAATTCGCGAGGGGCTGAGTTACCAAAACATGCTGGCCGCATTGCAGTTGGCTGGTATTCGCAACGTTCAACCGAGACCGAGTGTGGGTTTCAAATTTCATAGCGTTCTCGTCGTCAACTCAGCTCACTTAGCAAGCATCGCTTCGCCGGACGAGCATCGATGGCTGCCGATCCTGTGGGCAATTGACAACTTCAAGTCCTCGCAAGTTCAAGATGTGCGCGAGAACGATTGGACCATGGCACCTGTCGACGAAGCCCACATACCTACCGCTGCTAAAGCCGCGTCGCATTTCACTTCCGCGATGGACGCGTGGGACGAAGCGGCGGCGGATACCGCCGCGGCCGCTTTAGCTCGGACTGCCGGCGCGACGCAAGTTTTTGATCACTTCATTCGTTACGGAGTTCGCGACTTTCGTTCGATCGGACACAAAGCCATCTTTGTTGCGAACGCTTGGCGAACTTTGCAAACGATTGGTTGGCGTCATTCAGAACCGATTTTGCGAAGTCTCGCTTACGCGCTGCTTAATTACGACGGCAACGGCAGCCCTGCCAAGCGCGACGAACTAGCCGACCGACCAGGCCGCGAAAATTCTGAACGCGTCGCTGAGATTCGCGAAGACTGGCTGGACGGTCAACTCGATGATGCAGCAACTGTCGAGCTGATTGAAGCGGTGCGAACCGGCTCCTACCAAGAAACCTCCGCCCTCGTCGTGCAGCAACTGAATCGCGGCGTTTCCCCGCAATCGATTTGGGATGGACTGTTCGCTTCAGCCAGTGAAATGTTGATGCGTCAACCTGGTATCGTTTCTCTACACACACTGACAACGACGAATGCCATGCGATTCGCATTTGATACGTGTGGAGCACAAGAAACGCGAAAGCTCATCCTGCTACAGAACGCCGCTTTCTTGCCGCTCTTCCGATCCGAGATGGACCGACGCGGCAAAGTTGGCCAGCAGCAGATCGACCAGCTCGCCCCCGCCGATTCGTCGCTCAAAACGACCGAGGCGATTAGCGCGATTTTTGATTCAGTCGGCAAGGATTCCGAGGCCGCAAGCAGATTGACGCTGGCCTATCTTCAAAGCGGCGGTGAAGTCGCGCCGCTCATGGACGCAGCCCGCTTGCTGATCTTCCAGAAAGGAAACGATTCCCACGATTACAAGTTCAGCTCCGCTGTGCTCGAGGATTTTTACAAAGTCACTCCCCAATGGCGCGATCGCTGTTTAGCCGCCAGCGTCTACAAACTTCGCGGCTCGCACGATCGCGACAATCAACTCATTCAAAACGCCGCCCAAGCGCTCCGCAGTAGCTCATAAACTAGCCATCCCAAACTGAATGCACCTCACTCAGCGAACCCGTTCCCAGACAATCCCAAGCTTCCTATCCCTTCCGCACCCACAACAGCGGGCGTTGTAGCCATTGAAATCCAGGTTACAATTCAATCATTCGGGCTGTAGCGCAGCCTGGCTAGCGTGCTACCTTGGGGTGGTAGAGGTCGTGGGTTCAAATCCCGCCAGCCCGACTCCAACAAACCCTGCAATTTCCTTAGATTTTGCGGGGTTTTTTCGTTTTGACTCTTTCCGCTTAGAGTCCTCGGAATGGTCAGCAATGGACTGGTTTTGACCCAAATGGTCACCATCTGGTGCATGTATTGGTGCATGTGGCGATAAGGGTAGATTCGGCAACGATTCGACCGCAGCCGCTGTATCAAGCAGTCGGGCATCGGTGTAGGTGTTCATGGTTAGGCTGATGTTCGAATGCCGCATCGCCGCCTGAGCAACTCTTGGAGCGACGCCGGCCATGCTCAAATGAGTCCCGAATGAATGACGTAAAGCATGGACGTGGACGACGTACCCCTCAGTGTCCTTTTTTGGAATTCCAGCTGCGATCAAGTCACGATTCATAATTCGTAGCAAGCCGTCTGGTACATCGAATACATTTTCCGTGCTAGACTTTCCGGCTATCCATGCTCGTAAGTCAGTGGCAAGGTCTGAACGCAAGGCAAGCGTTGAGCCCTTGCGGCTCTTCTCGTTCGATCGGTCCAATCGGATGAACGGAACATCGCCAAATGAAAGGCAGCCAACCGTCAATGTTTTCAACTCGTTCAAACGTAGCCCCGTCAGAATCGCGGTTTTGTAGATCAGAGCACGTTCAAGTCCAAGCCGCTCTAGTTCCACTTGTCGTTCGTCGCTGACCTTTGCAAGTGGTTTGTCTTTGTTCGGTCCTTTTCGAATCATCAAAGCATCGTTCAGCGGACGCCGCTGCGCGGCATCGAGCAACTTGACCAGCTCTGTTTCCGTCAACGCTCTTGCCTTACGCCGCTGATCGGTTTTCTCGTCCAACTTTCCCATACCGTTAAACGGGTTAACGATCAACCGCTTGTCGCCATTGGTATTCGCTCTTTTGCCGACAATTCGCTTGCCGGTCAGCCAATGACCAAACGACACCCACAACTGAACATAGCCATTGTGTACGGTTGCGGACATTTTGCGTTTCTTATCATCGGCTTGCTTTGACAGCCACGTTTGCAATTTATCAGCATTGAGGTCACGCAAGTAACGGAAGCCGCAATCCGTTGACGATTCCTTTAGTCGACGTTCAGTCGTGTTAACTCGATCGGGATGAACCTTTCGACCTTTCAAATGAGCGATGTACGCCGCAATATGCTCACTCAACAATGTATCGGCATGTTCCGAAATCCTTGCTTGGTCGGAAGTAATGATCTTCGCTTTAACGTGCTGTGCCGTAGTCACCAGTTCATTGAGAACCGCCATCGCAGCCATTTTGTCGGTGCAGCCCGTTGATACCTCACATATTATCCCGTCGCCATCTCGATACTTTGCGGTCCAGACAGCCGCTACAGCCTTGATCTTGGTACCGTCAAGAGTCAGTTCAGCGGAATGCGCTTTATTGCCAACCTTCCAAAGAGCGTAATGCTTGCCGTTTCGAGTCACAATTTTGGCGTTCGGTGGAATAGTTTTTGTGTACTGCTTATGAAAAATCGTTGCCATTAGTTGCTCCTTAATTCCGTCCAATCTTTTGAAGAATTCACGCTCCTAAAGCGAGTATCCGTGCAGCCAATCACGAACCTACAGGCGGCTTGGCAAGTGGCTCGAATGGCCAATAACAAGCCACCGAGCCCAGCTACTTGCCAGCTCATCCACCCAATTACTCACCTTTGGACCTTTGCATCGCGAACGACCGCTCTGTGCTGGTGGCATCGCTAATCATGTCGAGTCATTTCTAGGCTGGCGATAGGGTCTTCATGGGAGTTTGCGGACTAGGCGTTGTTGTCCCCGTCGAAGCCCTGTCGAACTTTGCATATTCGACCTTGGCCTTATAGAGGTCAGATAGGAATGGCAAATAGTAAGCCGCTTTTCTACCGCAGGCATTTCGTCTAAATACTCCAACCACGTCTTTACCCCATGGACCGAATTGGTCCTGATCGTTAAGTTCAGCAGCTTTTCGATAACCGTTGAACAGGCCTGGATCCACTTCAATGAATTTGGCAAGGTCTTCGCTTAAAATCCATTCTGAATTCGGAATGTACTTTGGCGGCGCGGTCGGCTGTAAGGACGCGGTCGACGCCTCAGCAAAATCGTCATTGTTCGGATTTGCGTTGTCAATTGGTGATTCGTCTACGATTGCGTTGGGAGATAAACCATCGCTGACCGACTGGCAGTCATCGCTGGTTGATACAATGTCAAAGCCCACACTTATCTCAGGGGTCGCTTCCGAATCCATTGGGGTTGTGCCCACCACTCCGTCGATTGGATGGATAGTTGCTTGGAAGTTAGGTGGCTTTGGCATCATCGCCATTGGTTGCAAACGCTCGAGTAAACGAGCGTTTAAATCGCTGAGCTCAAGTACGATGCCACCGCAGTCGGGATTCCGTTGGTCGCAGACAAACATACGCAGTGCGTTGATAAAGTCGTGCGGTCGAAAAAGTCGGTAATTCTCCGAAATTTGCCGCAGTTTCGTGAATAGCAGAGCCGGCTGCCGAAGTGCTTGGATTTCATCTGCAAATTTATCGCGAACAGCTTCTTCAAAAGCAACTTTCAGCAGTGGAAATTCAACCAACAGGCTGGCTAAACAGTTTGCTTGCAGTTCAGTCAGCCGCCGGATTATTGCACCGACCCGCATCGCCTCTTCCGTAAACGCTGACTGCTCGGCAGCTATTTCTTGGTCAATGAGAACGACTCTTAGCGCACTTTCGAAATCGCCCAAACAGGACAGGTCCAGTTTTCCGTTGTCCAGCGCGGCTTCAACATTTATCGCGCGAGTATACAGTACGCGCCAGTAGTTCACCTGATCCGCCATCTCGATCTGCGCTATCGGTGACTGCCCTACTGAGTATGCGATTCGTCTTTGTAGTTGCGCCTCCAGCTCACTGATGTCGCGTCGGTTTAAATCCTCTGAGCGGTCCAGATGTTGGCTGATCAATAGCATGGCCTCTTGAGGTAATTTTAATTCCGCTGTCCCGTAGGACATCCCCGGCTCGTCTCCCACAAAGTAGGAGGTCATCAAAATCTCATTCGCTTCGCCCCAGAGCAGCCGATGATATGCAACTGGGAATCCTTCATCGTCAACTGATTCCCAGCTAAAAAACTTCCGCAAATGATCCGTTGGTACGATCACGTCAGTGTTTCCCGATTTCATTCTGTATACCGACATATTTACCCTTTAATTTTTGATGAAGATGTACTACTGCGGGAATCGTTGCCTGGAGGACGCATACACAGCGTCAAGAACGCCCGCGATATAACAAGGATGCTTTTGGCGGACGGAACTCGCGATCTCGCCTTTCCACCACATCCTCTATGTGACGACGTTCTGGTCCGAGCTTCGGCACCCGGCACCCGGCCGACCACCGCACCATAAAAGCATCGCCGTCCGACGGCACCTGAATTTTGCCACCGTGCGTCCCCTGACGCACTCTTTGCCGTTGCGTGTTCGCCACCCATATGACACGCGGGACGACTCCTCCAACGCGAGAGGCCGCCGTCACCCCTAATCACCCACCGATGTCGCTTATACCTCTGCAGCGACAAGTACTGACATTTAACCCGGCTAATCGAGCGAGACCCAACAACCAGAGGTGGACCGACGCTCACAATTAACCCCATCTTCCCAACCTAATCAGCATTGGTGCGATCCGACAGATCCAACACCACAAATCAAAACGGCCATTTTCCACGGCCATTTCGACACTACTTTCTTGCCGCACGATTATACAAAAACGAAGGAGGCGGAGGCAAGCCGCAGGATTCTCCTTATCGTCCTTAGCTAGCTGTTTCACAACATTGTCTCGCTTAAAATTGAGATGAAGCCGTTCCACTTTACATTCCTCCTGCCGCTGCATCTCAACCTGTGTTGCAGAACAGTCCAACGTCTGGGCGACACCATTTGCGTCAATCGCTGCTGGCGCTTGCGGCTTACCTGCGGTCCGCTTAGATTGTTTCTTTTCCTTGGCCGGTTCGTTACTCATCCCTCGACTTTCCATTTCACGAATAATAGCCACACAACCCGGTGCTGGTGGCATCTCTAATCATGTCGAGTCATTTCTAGTCTTGCGATGGAGTTTCGATGGAATAAATCGGAATAAAAACTCGCGCCCCGTCCACCCCCCGTCAAATCCCCAACGACGTTTGCCATCGTTACATGAGTACAAGCTGCGATCGGATTAGTCGCTGATCGTGGAAGCGATTTTGGCGCCAGACTACGACCTAGTTTCATCAACAACGTAATGAACTTTAACTTCGCGATCCGAGTGTTATCTAGAGTATGTTGAAGGCGTTCATAACGTCGTGTTACTCCAGGCCGAGAACGCCGTCAAATTCAGCGCCCAGAGCCAACGCCATAACCGTGAGCCCGTACGGATGTGGCAGAAACAAAGCGATCGTTGCTTCGATCGCTACGCTTGTTGCAGTCAGTAATGAAACAAGCCACCAAGACCTATTGGCCGCGATATTACCTTTCATCTTCGCACGCCATCTAGTCGCTCCTTAACTTTCAGCCGCCCAACTCACTTCACGGCTCATGTATTCCGATCGCTAGCTATCCCTGATCGACAATCATAACGATGTTTGGTAAGGTTTGTAATGGCGGGTTCCCTCCGAGTGGTGGTACCGAATAAGGATCGAAGAATGGAAAACCTCAAAGACTTTCTCCGGATATCGGAAGCTGCAGATTACCTCGGCGTGTCGCCAAACACGCTCAGGAACTGGGTGAACGCGGGCAAACTTGCGGCCGGCAGGCATCCTATGAACGGATACCGACTGTTTCGACGTGAAGACCTTCAGAAACTGCTAGACCAAGTGGCGAATCGAGTTGAGCCGCAAGTTTCGAAGCCCAGGTAGCCAAGGCAAACTTCCGCACGGCATTCATCTATATACCCGAAAATTCTAATAGCGACCCCTCAATGATCGAACTTCAACTTCGCGACGAATTCAAAGGCAAGAAGCTTAAAGGGACAACAGTCGACTTCACGAACCAGTCTCAGACCGGTGCGCTGCAACAGAACGCTAAAGACTTCTTACGTATCACTTACCCTTCGTTTGATCTCCTCAAGACGATCGAGGCGACTAGCCCTGGGCAATCACGTCCGCTGGCGTTGATTGGATCTCGTGGGCAAGGTAAATCGCACTTGATGGCGGCTCTATTCCATCTGTGCATGAATCCGGTCGAAGGTCGCGACTGGCTCGATCAATGGTCGCACACGCTTGGCAACGCGGCACCTGGAAGTTTACTAGCTGCAGAACAGCTCGGGATGAATCTATCTGCTGCGGTGGTAGACAACAAGGACTCGCGCAAAACCATCCAGAATAATTTCCCGGATGTTGAGACCACTGTGTTTCGAAATAAGAGTGACGAGTACATCGATTCATCCAAGCATCTCTTCGATGATCGATACCCCGAGAGCGAGCGGATCTTGGTAGCTACCTTGCCCAGTCGAAAACAAAGAGCACTCGTTCCCGACGGCGAAACGCATCTCCGCACGCAGAGCATAGCTAACATCATCGTCGAAGGCAGAGTCAAAGCTGCAATTTTGGAGACGGACGCGACGCCCGATGGCAATCGATTTGCCCCGCTCGGACAGAAGCCGTACGAGGCGCTCCGCGGGGCGGGATATCACATGCAATCCATTGATCTTAACGCTAAGGATTTCGGCGCAGCGTTGGATCGCATCCGCAAGTTTGTTTTTATTTCTCGCATCCCGATCAATCGCGAACAACTGCTAGATGCGGCCCACCGGCGTGCGCAACCTCCGCGTACACTTCAGGATGCAATTTGTGACCTGCCTGAACCGCTTCTTTACCTCGAGGGCACTGGCGAGCCCCTTGAGACAGCAGGTTTTCACAACCATTTCGTGACGCGTCATACCACTGAGGTCTTCGAAATGCTTCAAGAGCGACCCGATACTGCGGTCTCTGATCGAGCACCTCATCTTGGCTAACCAGATGATCGGTCGACTCTATGCTGACGCGATATCGAGCAATTCGGTCGATACCTGCCGAACGAAAATCCAGTTAGGAATTTCCCTCACTGGGGAGTTGCGACGCCTGTCTGGTGAGATCCGCAGCCAGTCGGAGCGTCACCGCTCCGCGCAAGCTTCAATCGCGGGCTCAATCGGCAAGAAAAAGAACGGGGGGCAGAAAAACGAACTAGGTAGTAAGGTGGAGGTTGCATGATGATCGGCGAGCCAAATCCAAAACGAGTAGCTGCGGGCCGAAGAAACCGAGCGAAGCGGAAGCCGCTCAGCGACGAGGTTCGTGCTCGGCTTCAGGCTGCAATTCATGAACGGCGGCCTTGGGAGAAATCCACCGGACCGCAAACTACCGAGGGGCGGGCGAAGTCCTCCAGAAACGCTAAGAGGCCTCCCCGGGATTCGTTGGCGCTGCAGGCTGAGCTGTCGGTCGAACGGGAGGCACTGCAGCTATTGCAAAGCCTAAGGGGACTTCGGTCTTCGCTTTATATCGATCCACAATCCGTGCAGTTGCAGACCGGGGAATCCATCGCCGAGAAGCTCCATTCGGTCCTGGTCGCATCTAGTCGTTCGACAACCAGCTCCCTGGCGCAGCGATTGAAAGACGACGTGTTGGGGGTGAAACCCGATGATGCCACCAACTGATCGGAAAACTGAAAAGAAGCAAAGCTCGCTTGATGGCTGCCTGCACGTGATGGAATTAAGCTTGCCAATGCGGCGACAACCGTTCGCACCACGGCCGGCCGGAAACTTCGATCGGAAAAACAGCTCCCGCCGTCGATGGCGCTAACGTGATAGGCAATTTGTCCGCAGCTCTGCACAGTGTAGCAGGGATTCGCGAAGTAGCTCCCCGTTGTTGAGACAATTTTGATTCGAGGTAAGACAGATGAGTACATTGATTCCTGCAAACATCTCTTCGACGATCTAAACACAGAGTGCGAGCCGATCGTAGTAACAGCTCAACGATATCGAAATTGCCCGAGCGTCATTGCCGGTAACGAAGTCGATAGCAAAGCCTAACAATTGAAACGAAGAGTAGAAAGAAACCGCGATGACGATTGGGGACAAAAAATGTTCGCTGAGCAAGGTAGAGGCAATGCAGAATGGCCGAACCGTCTGTCGCTCAGACGCGTTACGAAAAATTGGTATGCAGCTAATTGCAGACTGCGTTACAGCGGTTCAGATCGCCGAGCAGCTGGGAGTTTCGGTTCGTACCGTACGCCGCTGGAGGCATCGCGAAACCGTGGAGCGTGTTGCTCGACAAAACATCGGGCGACCGAGGCTTACAGAAGACGATGTTGAGCAATTGTTGGTTGCAAAGCAGAACATGTCCTTTCGTGACCTACAGTTAGATAACTCGCGAGGGTGGAACACCGAAGCGTTTCGTCGCCTCATTCTGTTGCTTTTTCCCGACGCGGCCGAAGGCCATATGTCGCTTCAGTCGGTCAGGAAGTTTTTGAAGCGAAATGGTTTCCGTTGGCATCGCTACCAATGGTACCGGCAGGGAGCGACAACGACCGAAACGCAGGCGGCGAACCTCGCCAACGCGATGCAGCGCATGCTAGTAAGTAATAACGCGGCGAGCGGATGACCAGACGCTTCACAATGTGCAGTCAATAGCTGGTCTCTAACTAACGAGCCCTTACTGCAGACCGCTCAGTTCAATGACCTCTTAGCCTGCTAATCGCTGACGAGCCGCTATCGATCCAGACTTCACCGCCTCATGATCTGCAACATCGATGCATTTCACTTCCGGCGGAGCAGCTGCGGATGGCTTTTCCAAACCGACTAATTCTCGCACCTTACGGCCGATTGGCTGCCGGGCGTCGTCTAACAGCCGCTTCAGTTCCGGTTCGGCGAGAATTGAGTTTTCGATCGACTCCGTAGTTGCATCTTCTCTGGCTACCCCACGCTGCAACACAATCATCAAAAGGTCGATCACGCTGGGGCCAAGGCGATATGCCAGCTTTTTAAGTGCAGCCTGCCGGGTTGGCTCTTCACCGATCGCCATTGAGAAGATGTAGGGCAAGCAGTCAAGCCGATCGCGAACGTCAAAACCTATACGTTCGTAAAGCTCCACAATTCCTACCGGCAGGCCGACGAGTTCGCCAATTTCGCTCGCCGGTTGGCGAGCCAGCACCCGCAGTTCAACTTCACGTTTAAGCAACTGATAGGCCGGGTCGGTAATCAGCTTGTACGCCGCCAACAAACAGTTACTTGATTTGAGAAATTCTCTTCCCGGGAATAACATCCTTCCCCGTTCAACTTTTATTAGCCTCGCTAGCTGCAAGGTCAACGCGTCATCATGAAGACCTCTGTCCGCCCCATGCGATCCAGCGATCGCGTTAGCCCTGAGATTTCGCCAATCGGGTTGTCGACTTAACGTTTGCTTCTGAAATTCTGGGACACTTAGTGGTCGCTCAAGTAGTAGATCTGCACCGCATATTGGAATCATTTACTGCTGCCCTGCTGCGAAGGTTACTTACTCGATTCAGTCTATCGCTACACCGGATACAACGCCAAATAGATTTGACCTAGGCGTCCTCCGATTTCTCGACAAAAAGCCGCCGAGATCAACCAGCCCCACGCCCCACGTCCAATTCCAATTCGTTGTAAGTAGCACGGACAAAGACTTCGCTCATCGTTCTCGAACCAGGATGCAGCTCAACGACGCTCCGAACCCAATATGCCCAAGCACCGGGTACTTCAGACTTCAAAAAAAGTTTTTGTTAAGTGACCGAGTGATCCTTAGGATTAAGCGTGGATACATGATCCCAACACCTATTTATCACCAAGCTAATACAAAGCAGTGTACTAACCATGGATAGCTCCAGTCCCAGTATCGAAGTTGACAACGTTCTGCTCGCCGTTTTGATTGACGGGCTGCAGATCACAGATCAACAGCTGAATGAAAAATGCCTGGCGGCAATTATTGCCTGGGGGCCGGAAATCGTTCCAAAGTTGCTGGAGGCAGCAGACAAGCCAACAACTGGGAGACTTCTCCGGCGGGACTTGCTTCACGCCAAAGATCAAATAGGACGGAGACTTTGTGCTAGCGGTGTCAGCGCCGCCGCGTTGATCGTCGAGGCGATACTGGAGGCACTGCGACCGGATATTGAACATCTGAATGAAAAGGCCCTAGCTGCCGCGAACTGGTTGCCGGTATCTCTCTTCGATCGACTCATCAATACGGCGACCAAAAACCAAAACCAGCCTAAATACTGCGCGAGACTACTAAGAGCAGCCTACCAGCTTGTGACGCGGACAAATGAAACTCGGCACAACGATTTATTCGTTCTAGCAAGTCATCTCGATCACGAGGTTGCCAATACGGCCGTAAGGCTATTGATGAAGTTTGGGATGTCGCGCTTGCTTCGGATGAGGCGATACGTGACGGTCGCTCATGCCATCCCGGATTACGCTTCACCGAGTTAACATTTCGAGCTTTCTGTCAGGACACTACCTATCGGAGATTGCTGCATGAAAGCACCGCTGGCAGTGCGAACGTGATAGGTAATTTGTCCACTTGGTTACTTTAGCAACGTAGCTGATGTGCGGTAGTCATGCTGGCCGCCGAATTATCTACCTCGTCGAAACAAACGGTTGATGATTACCAGGATATGGTGATTGAAGCTGTAAAGGCACAAGCTGCAAAAGTTGACTGCGGCGTACTGATTGGGTGCGTGTTGTCGGAACATACGTTCGGCTCAACTCAAGAGGCTAGCTGATCATAAACACATCACAAGTCGGCTAGAAAAAGAAGTTCTGACTATCTCCTGTTCTACGTACCATCGATCAACTCGCATGAGTTGCCAAGTTGGCGACAAACGCTCACGAGCCCTTGCGGCAACGCCGCCGTCAACGGCGGCGCTGTATGGTCAGTGAGAATAAAAAAACTTCTGCTCAATTTACGAAAAAGATTTGCAATCGAGTTTTGGCGGTTCTCTAATCTCAGCAGTTGGGTTCGTGGCTCTATGTTAGCCACGAACCTTACGGATCTTTAGACCTAGATAAATAACTACCGGAAAGGATTGAGATGAACCCGGAATTGATTAACCAGCTCCATAGCGGACTAAAAGATATCGATCTCCAACTTGAAGGGATCTCGAAGGAATGGCAGCAAATTGAAGAGAGGTGGGACAGTGTGCTCTCCGATTGGGAAGGACGAGTGATTGCTATTGGGCAAGCGCTCATTGAATCGAAAGCAAAATACGGTAAAGGCTGGAAGCGAGACTATCATTCGCTTGGTTTCCAGTTTAGCTACACTGTAGCTTGCAGGTACGCCGCCTGCGCTGAACATCCTGATGCTCGCGGCGTAGCGAACAGCGTCGAGGAGTGGGCAAAGGCCGCCTCTGATCGCAAACGCGCCCCAAACAAAGCGGAGACGGCAAAGGAAGCCGAACGGATAAAAAAGGCCGAAGCCCGCAAGCTAAACGAAGCAAAGTCATCAGGCAATCCAGAAGAGTATGATGAACAAGTCGCAGAAGCGGCTAGCCCGTCGGAACGCATGACTGTGAATCACAACCACCTCAAGAGCGCCGTTAACGACTGTTGTCATCGGGATCAAATGCAAGAGTCCTTCGACCTACTGCATGATGCGATTGTTACTGACCCGCGACTTAAGAATCTAAAACCATATTGGCAACGATTGCTTGCTGGATTGGAGCAAGGTTTGTTGCCCCGTATAAGGGCGGTATCGCCAGACGAAGCCGACGATACCGTCGCAGCGGGGGGAGTGGATATCGAGATTGATACCGACGCCGACCTACTCAACGCGTGAAGGGCGAATCAGCTGAACGACGCGCCCTACAACGGCGCGTCAATCACCGCGTTCGTAATCGGCCCCAGCGGTTGTCATGCTTCTTGTGAGCATTTAGTAGGTACCCAACTACCTCCGACGACCTGTGGGCGATTGCGTTGCAACTTCTTCGCTGCTTTCTGATACGAGCACATTGGACCGAGTGGCCGTCACTCGTCGATGGCAAACACACCAGCGTGACCGCTACGCTACGCAGGGAGTTACGATTTGTGATCAACACGAAAATAATCGTCCGTTCCAAGCGGCCGATAATGCCGCCGTCGCTAGCGGGAATGGAAGCAATCGCTTTTCGACGCACCGGTTTGGGTGACGAATGGCACGTAGAACTGACGTAAGTAATTGCCATGAAATGGCATAGACAAAAAAGGCCTCTCTTGCCTAGATGGATTATCACGACCCATCAATGGCAAGGAGGCCCGTTATGCGAAGTTTTAATGAAGGACGCTTGCGTCGGCAATTCGACACTCTCAAGAGTCGGTTTTTACAGGATGTAGATCTTCAATTCACTGATGTTTTGACAAGCAAGATTATCACAAAAGCTTTGGATGAGATTGAGGTCGTATGGAACGATCGAATTTACACTCCGCTTGTAACTTTGTGGGTATTCCTTGGGCAAGTCTTAAGTGCTGATCACTCGTGTCGCGCGGCTGTTGCGCGTTTATTAGCGCACCGCATTGCCACTAAGCTACGCCCCTGCTCTTCAGAGACCAGCGCATATTGCCAAGCTAGAAAACGATTGCCAGAGAAATTCTTTTCTAGTGTTGCTCGCGATGTTGGGCAAGCCCTCGACAAGACTACAGACCGTGGCTGGTTATGGAAAGGTCGATCGGTATACATGTTCGATGGAACAACCGTCACGATGCCTGATACACCTGAGAATCAAGCGGCGTATCCGCAACTCTATAATCAAAAACCAGGGCTTGGTTTTCCAATTGCAAGAGTGTGCACAATGATCTCGCTTTCCTGTGGAG
>JBGSJB010000153.1:0-26182 GCA_041742175.1 Pirellulaceae bacterium | reverse complement strand
GGCATCAGCGACGAACTGCTCGCCGAATGCGATCTGCGCGTCTGCATCCCAATGCAAGGTCACGTCACTTCGCTGAACGCAGCCGTCGCAGCCGGAATTCTACTTTACGAAATTCGTCGCCAACAAAACGCGCTCGACGTAAGCACTGAACTGCCCGACAACAAATTGCCCTAACCACAACTGATTCCAATCCATCACTCGCGGACCAATCCCAAGCTGCGTTCGTATTCAGATCGTTGCAGCACTCGACCTTGCTCTTCGGTGATCTTCTGCCACGCTTGCGCAGCAGCACCAAGTCCCTCGTCAATCGTTTTAGCACCCGATAAGATCGCGATTAAGTTGGTCGCGAGCGCATGGCGATAATCTTCCGCTCTCGGCAATCGCATCTCGTTCGGAGCATCCGCGCCCGCGATCAACTCGGTCGCAAGATTGCTCGCTTGCCAAGCCGACGAGTCGCTACCGGCGATCGGCGAAGCGGATTCAATACCGCAAATAGTGGGCGCAAGCGTTTGACGAGTTTCGCTACTTCGCAACCACTTCAACATCTCAGCCGCTCGTGTCGATTGGCGGCAGTTCGCGGACAGCGACGCATTCAAGCCGCTGCCGGTGTTCCATCCAATCCACTTCGCAGGCATTCGCAGCGCTTTGCCGCCCGTCGCTTTCGCGGCTTCAGCGGTCAATAACGAAGGCGCTAACACCGCGACAGCAGGCTGCGTCTGCGATTGAACCCAAGTCCAAGCTCGCGACGCATCCGCCACCATCGGCGACAATCCCGCGCTGTCTTCACTGCTCGACTGCTGCGCGAGTCTCACCAGAATCTCCGCCGCTCGCACAAACTCAGGCTCAGTCAATCGCGGTCGCATTGTCTGCAATTCGAATAGCAAACCGTAATCCGGAGTGCGTTCGCTTAAGCCGCCAACGATTGCAAAAAAACGATCGACAACGGCGGCGCGATCCACTGCCGCTTCACCAAACTTCACTGTCGGAGTTGCTGGCGTCGCGATTTCGAGCGACTTCAGCAAACTGTCCCAATCCTCAGCTTTACTCGCGGAATCGATGGCTGGCGGACTCACGATCACCAGCGGCACCGAAGCACCCAAGGGCACCGCCCATGTTTCGCGACCATAACTCGCTTGCCGAATCCAACCCGCAGGAACTTGCGGCGCGTCTTCATCCGGCACGGTCAAAGCGCCAGGCAGCTTCGTCAACCAGCGGCGGTCGATTAATTCGCCGAGCAGCCGCGATGGATAGATCGCGACGTCGCAGTTGCAAGCTTGTTCGGCCAAGAACTCGTCGACCGTCAACGTGCGAATCTCCACTTTCTGATCCGATCCTGTCAACCAAGCTCGTTCGACCAATTTCGCATCGCTAACCTGCCCCACAATCCACAATCGTAGCGGCACCGTCGATGTGCTCGGCGCCGAAGCTGCCGATGGATCAACTTCCTGCGCGCGATCCGGATCGCATCCAACGCAGCAACTCAACAGTACTGCGGTTGCGAGCGAAAATGGTAAAGTGAACTTCAGCATGACAAGTTGGCTTTGCAGTTTAGTTGGCTTCGCAGTTTTCCGCGTGCACGATAGTTATCAGAGTGCACGCTACTTTTCAGGGTGCACGTTTCAGTGGGCTGGTAGGAACGATTTTGAAAACAAAGTATAGTGTGCGACGCTAATTTTCGGACCGGGCATTCGCGGAGCATCATCGTGGCTTACACAATCGGCATCGATATCGGAACTTCAGGTACCAAGAGTCTGTTGGTGGATCCGGATGGTAACATCATCGCCGAATCGGCGGCAAGCTACGGTGTCGCTATGCCCAAGCCGATGTGGACCGAACAGGATCCAGAAGACTGGTGGACAGCCACAGTAAAAACGGTTCGCGCCGTAGTGAAACAAGGACGCGTCAAGCCTGCGGATGTAAGCGCGATCGGTTTGTCGGGTCAAATGCACGGTTCAGTCTTTCTCGACAAAGCAGGCAAAGTGATTCGCCCCGCACTGCTGTGGAACGATCAACGCACCGCAGCCGAGTGCGAGGAAATCACCAAGTTGGCCGGCGGGCGCAGCGAACTGATTCGCATGGTTGCCAACCCAGCGCTCACCGGCTTCACCGCGCCAAAGATCCTGTGGCTGCGAAACAACGAGCCCAAAAAGTACGAACGGCTGAAACATGTTCTGCTACCCAAAGACGAAATTCGCCGCCGCTTGACCGGTGAACTAGCGACCGATGCGAGCGACGCGAGCGGCATGCTGCTGCTCGACGTTTGCAAACGCGACTGGTCCGACGAACTGCTCGGCAAACTAAACCTCGACCGTTCGCTGCTCGCCAAGGTCTACGAATCGGAAGAGGTCACTGGTTCACTCCTACCCGACATTGCTGAAAAATTAGGCTTGACCACAAATTGCAAAGTGGTCGCTGGCGCAGGTGACTGCGCTGCGGGCGCGATCGGCAACGGAATCGTCAAGGCAGGTGTGGCCACGATCAGTCTCGGTACCTCCGGCGTCGTCTTCGTGCACTGCGATCAACCGCAATATGACCAGCAAGGTCGATTGCACACGTTCTGTCACGCAGTGCGCGGCAAGTGGCACATGATGGGAGTTACTTTGTCCGCCGCGGGTTCGCTGCAATGGTTCGTCGAAAACGTTTGCCCCGAGCTTGCGATGCGGCGCGGTGCTGATCCTTATCAAACCATCAATATGGAAGCGTCAGAAATTGCGGCGGGCTCCGACGGTTTGCTTTTCTTGCCCTACCTGGCAGGCGAACGAACTCCGCATGCTGACCCGCTCGCGCGCGGCACCTTCATCGGACTCACCAGCAAACACACTCGCGGACACATGGCTCGCGCTGTGATGGAAGGCGTTTCGATGAGCCTCCGCGAAAGCCTCGAGATCATTCGTCAACTCGACGTTCCAGTTCGCGAGCTGCGGTTGAGCGGCGGTGGCGCGAAGAGTCAACTGTGGAAACAAATTATCGCGGATGTGACCGACCAAACTGCATGTACAATTAATGCTGAACAAGGTCCAGCGTACGGCGTCAGCTTGCTCGCCGCCGTTGGCTCTGGCCAGTTCAAGAATATCGAAGAAGCTTGCAAAGCCACCATCGAAGTGGTCAAGAAGACGCCACCACGCAAGCCAGCCGTAAAGACTTATGGAAAAATGTTCCCGATCTACCAGTCACTTTACCCAGCACTGAGCGGCGCGTTTCAAGCGATCGGTAAGTTGTCGTAACACGCCTTACTTCGTAGCAGTAGCACGGTCGCAAGCAACTTATGGCATCGCTTTATGTAATTCGAGGCCGCGACAACGGCCAGCATTTTTTACTGCGCGGCGCGTCGATCTCCATCGGACGCGACGCAGCCAACCAAATCCAAGTTCACGACACCGAAGTCTCGCGTCATCACGCCCGCATTGACGTCGCCAATGATAAGACCCTGCGACTGACCGATCTCGGCAGCAGCAACGGGACGTTCGTCAACAGTCGCAAAGTGGAGCACCAAGTCCTCCGCAGCGGCGATCGCGTGCAAGTCGGCCGAACACTGATGATCTTCACCGGCGGCCCCGAACCGCTGACACCGCCCGCACCCGAAGCGGTGAATATCGTCGGCAACGACTCTGCCATCGAACTCTCCCACATCCGCTCGACTATGCCTACGCCGCACGATAGCAAACACAGCGGCCTCACTTTGCCAAACGAGTCCGTGCGGCACTCAACAAACCATCCTGCCAATCCCAATTCACCATCACCCCAACCGTCAAGCAACCTGCAGTCAGGCGACTTACCAGCAGCAGGCCCTCAAACAGCAGGCCCTCAAACAGCGGGCCCGCGAACGCACTGGGAAATTGTCTACTTGGTCGGACAAGCGATCAGTCGCACAGTTGATCTCGACGACCTGCTGCGACAGGTGCTCGACTTGATCTTCCAATGGATCGTGTGCGATCGCGGCTGCATCCTGATGATCGACGATGTTTCCGGCCACTTAACACCCACGCACAGCCGCACGCGAAAAACCAATTCGGCTTCCACGAAAATCGAAATCAGCCGCACGATCCTCGATTATGTCGTCTCCAAAAAAGAAGGTGTTCTCACCAGCAACGCGCAGGACGATTCGCGCTGGAACAATGTCCAAAGCATCGTCAATCTCGGAATTCAAGAAGCGCTGTGCGTGCCGATGCTCGGTCGATACGGATTGGTCGGCGCGATCTACATCGATACCTCCATGACACCTGGCCAGTATGCCGAACGAGGACAGGTCAGCAGTTTCAATGAAGATCATTTGAAACTTCTATTCGCTATCGCCAGCCAAGCTGCCTTAGCGGTTGAAGACACTCAGTTCTATCGCGCTATGCTGCAATCCGAACGCTTGGCAGCGATGGGCCAAACCATCGCGAACTTGTCGCACCACGTAAAGAACATCTTGCAAGGCGTCCGCGGCGGTAGCTACCTGATTGAAGATGGATTGCGAAAAGAGAATTTCGATGTCGTCCGCAAAGGCTGGGGCATGGTCGAACGCAATCAAGATCGCATCAGCAACTTGGTCATGGACATGCTCTCATTCAGCAAGGAACGTCAACCGGAACTGATCGAAACCGATCTCGGTCAAACCGTAACCGACGTCATCGAACTGATGCAAGCTCGCGCCGACGAACTGAACGTCCTCCTGAAGTGGCAGAAACCGCAAGACCTAACGACCATCAGCTTTGATCCCGAAGCGATGCACCGAGCGATTTTGAATGTAGTCACCAACGCAATCGACGCCGCCGGCGCGCGAGAACTTGGCATCGTCGAAGTCACCGCCATCGTCGAACTCGCCAAACGCCAAGTCGCCGTGTGTGTGACCGACAACGGCGAAGGCATCGCACCCGAGGATCGCGAACGGATTTTCTCCCCGTTCGAATCGAAAAAGGGAGCGCGCGGCACCGGTTTTGGTTTGCCGGTTAGTCGGAAAATACTGCGCGAGCATGGCGGCGATATCGATGTAGACAGTACACCCGGCCACGGAACCACTTTTGTCCTGCGTTGGCCCCTCCAGAAAGTCGCTGGCGATAGTCCAACTTTGCTGGACTGATTAGAATCAATGCCAATGCGATTATGTGCGGAATTGCGTTCGATTTGCCGCAGTTGTGCGAGTTGTACGTGGCACGCTCTAAGGCTCTGCGAAGGGCGTGCTAAGAGCGACTTATTTTGGAAAGCGAATTTCGTTGAAGAACGCCCTACTCCTCATCCTCAAAGTCGCGATTCCGCTCGCACTGTTCGGCTATCTGCTGTGGCGAGTTGATCCGGAACATTATCGCGTGTTCTGGAATCAGCCAAAGCGCTGGGATCTATTGGCGTTTGCCGTCGCCAGCGCATTCTTGGCTATCATCGTCAGCATGCTCCGTTGGCGTCGATTGGTGCTGGCGTTTCAAATACCGTTCACCGCCAGCGAAGCACTGCGGCTCGGATTTCTCGGATACCTTTTAAACTTCGTTTCGTTCGGCAGCGTCGGTGGCGACCTGTTCAAAGCCATCTTAGTTGCCAAAGACAAACCGCAACGCCGGCCTGAAGTCATCGCGTCCGTGCTGCTCGACCGCGCCATCGGACTGCTGGGTCTGATCCTACTGGCAAGCTTAAGTTTGATCGCGTTTTCAGGCAGCGATCTACCCGCACCGCTCGTCGTCATTCGCAACTGGTCAACAGGTATAGCCGTCGCCTCCATCGTCGCTTTACTCACTGCGATCTACGCCGGAGCGTGGTTTGATCGCTTGATCGATTGGGGAAGCGCGTTTCCAGTGGTAGGCAAAACGCTGGCTCGGATGGCCCGAGCTCTGCGTCTGCTTCGTGATCAACATTGGACACTGGTCAGTGTCATCGTCGCTTCGATGGTCGTACAAGCCTTGTTGGCATTTTCCGTTTACTTAATCTCGTGCGGTGCCTACACCAATCATCCAAGCCTGGCCGACCATCTCAAAGTTGTCCCACCCGCACTCGCCGCCGGAGCACTTCCGCTCGCGCCCGGCGGTCTCGGTTATCAAGAAGCTGCTTTGGCAAAGCTGTTCGAAACGCTGCCCGACATGCCTGTTGGATTCTCCGGCATGCTGGTCGCAACCATCTATCGCCTGGTCACTATAGTCATCGCCGGCTTCGGTCTTCCATTCTATTGGGCGAAACAATATCAAGCGATCGACCAAGCCCAACAAGCCAACGTTCACGCCTAACACTCTCAAGCCTAACATATGGGCTGGGCAAACGACGATCTCGCGGCACTTACATTTGCTTAGTCGCGATGTTAAACCACGTTGGAGGCTGCTACCGAATTTAATTAGCACCAGTTCAAGTTCGGCACGTGGGTTGCGAAATAGTAAAAACGCAGTTCGCTCCCGATTGCTTGTTCGAGGCTGCGGTCTGCTTGAGCATTTAACGCGTGTTGGATCGCAGGTACACGGAAGAAGCTGGCACGTTGAAGATAATTGAGCGGATTCGAAGTTCTCGTCGCTGCGTAGCTATGACTTCAGATTGGCTGCGGGAGCGAACTGTACTCTTACAGCCCGGAGACATAACACCCCACGTCGTTGCAAATCGCTGCAGCGTTTCGAAACAACTGCTGCAAACTACTCCCCGACCAAATCGCCCACATTCAGCAGATTGATGTCTGGCGGAAAACTGGACCTTTGCGGTAAGTGTTGAAAGAAACCACTTCGGAGCTTGTGCACGACTTTCAATGGCCGCAAATCTTCGCGTGCAAACATCTTCGGCAACACCATGCCGCGCTGGCTCAGTGCAAACTCGACTTGGCGTTTTCTAGGACAAAAAAGAACATCGCGAATAGAAAAAATGCCCGGCTCGTTCGCTCCCTCTCTCGCCAGCAACTCTACCTGCTGGCCAACTTGCAGATCGACAGCGTCAACTCGAACCCACATCGTCGGACGCACCCGGATCGACAACTCGCCATAATGTAACTGATAGAATGAAAGGTCCCAGCGTGTACGATGGAAGACGCGGCGACTTGGAATCAACCTGAGAGCGATCGACAAATCCGCAGCATGAATCCAGCTTTGTCCTTCCGCAGGCCAATTCAAATAGACTCCCCAATCCGGAAGTTCAGGTCGGTAGCTTATTTCCTCCAACTGCGCGGTTACCCCATCCCTGAAAAGTTCAGTATCCTGATTAATAATTCGCTCTGTGGAAGGATCTTCGCGATTCATAGCTTACAACTGCAGTGAGTGTTAGAAGAAGAGGATCACCCCGAGCGTAACTGAATTGTGGCCCGATTTGAAGTCCTTGAGAACCGATTGCCATGGCAAATGAACCCGACGACCGCAACCACAATCCCTACGCGCCACCGCTCAGTTCCCTTCCACAGTCATCGGAAACGGAAAAACAACCCTTCAGCTACCTTCCTGAACTGCACATTCTTGATCTGATTAACACTCTTGCGAAAGACCCTATTCAGGTTCGCAGCCATCTTCCGGAACTCGCGCACCTGGGCGAGATTCGGTCCGAACCGGATGCGATCAAAGTGGGCGTTGGCTTCAGAGCGTTCATGATTTTGCTGGGCTTGATTAGCCTTACGCTGCTGTTGTTGGTGGACATGCGTGTGCTGGCGATCAGCATCTTGGCTAGTGCCGCGGTCGGATTGTTGACTGCTGCGAGATTCGCACGAGCGCGTGCACCTGCCCGACGATGCGAAGCGATGACGTTACCCGCGGGCGAATACACTTGGCTGATCAGCGACGGTGGCATGTTGATTACAACACCTGGTGCCGCACAGTGGGCGATGCCGTGGAGTGTAATTGAACGGTTGCAATGCGACACGACTTGCTGGGAATGTCTAAGTCTGCATGATCAAGCTCCGCCTTGGCGAATGCCGATGGATGCGATCAGCGGCGAAGTGCAGATTAGGTTTCAGCAAGTGGTTAATGCAACGCAGACACTCGCCGCTGCTCGTCGTCCTCATCCAGTCTGTTTCGCCGAACGCGTTGAGTGGGCGCAAGAGATGACGTTGCTCAGCGGCCTGACTTGGTCCGTGCTCCGCGAAGCGCCGCGCGCGTGGTGCGATATCAGCGGCCTTGTCTGCTCCCTGCCGCGAGCCGAAGTCAAACAGTTGCCGAACTCAGTGATTGTAAGGGATTTGGAAACCGATTGGACGGTGGTTCTACCAGCCGAGTCAGGCGGCCTGGCTTAGAATCCGGGGAGCGATACTGCATCACGGTAGTGGCAAAATAACCCGCATCAGCTTCTCGGGATCAACGCAGCCTTGATCGAGAAACTCTTGTTTCGCAGCGCCCACGTTGTTTTCAGGCCAGTACAACTCTGCGTGCCAAGCGGTCGCAATGGCGAAAAGATTCATATCAGAGGCGCGCAGTTGGCGAATCACGACCTCCCAGCGAGTCCGAGGTGCAATTTTTCCTTGTGCGGCGTTCACGACTAATTGCTGAGCCTCAGAGACCGGCATGAACACCAATTCTGGAATGCCGCGCAGTCGCTTGTTCGCGATCAGCGCTTCGCGCAGCCACTTGTCACGCTCGTCTGGAAAAGCTTTCATGGCAACCAAGCAGCAGCATAGCCGCAGCTTGGTTGCAAGCCACTTGTAATGAATCAGCTTTGACAAGGAGCTCTCAAACAACTTGTCCCAACCTTCTTCGAGCACCTCGATCGCAGCTTCGATACTTCCTTCATAGAGTTCTTGACGAAGCTCGGTGATCCAAACAAAGTAGCGAGGTGATTGGAACGGTTGATCACGCACTGTCGGTGCTATCAAGTTGATCGAGGCGCGACCGGCTTCAATGTCATCCGCAATCAAATCCGCCAGGTGCGCGGAGTGAGTGTGAATCCAAAAATCCCATTGCGCACCGCTTTGTGTCTGCCGCTGGATTCGCAATTCCCTCGTCGCTTCACAGAGCTTCAGCAAGCGGCCTCCATACCAATTCAGTATCAGCATCGTCCATTGGACGAAACCATATTCCCATTGATGAGTCAGATCGGCGCTGCGATAGAGACTCAGCGCTTTCGAACCGTGCTGCATAGCTCGCTGGAATCTGCCGTGTGCGAACAACCAGATGAATGTGCAGATCTGCCCCAGCGCGATCGCATTGGCATTCCCAGATTGTTTCGAAAGC
Organism: Pirellulaceae bacterium; assembly: GCA_041742175.1. GTDB lineage: Bacteria > Planctomycetota > Planctomycetia > Pirellulales > Pirellulaceae > Aureliella. The sequence continues at coordinate 17,090 of JBGSJB010000153.1, read as the reverse complement.
CGTCGACCGGCGCGGATCCATCGAATACTAGACGTGCGTGTCCGACGATTCCCCAATGCAATCAACGCTCCCCAACGCAGCAATGTGATCGCTCGATCGCTATCCGAACCGCGCGAAGCCGAGGCATTTGCCAACGACATAATGAGCCGCCCGCCGAGTTCAACGTTCAAGAAGACCAAGGCTGTACCGACGCGATTCAAGCAACGTTCCGTCGATGAAAATGGCTCTTGCTTACGTGGTTGAACGCGGCCTGAGTAGGAGGCGGAAAGGTGTCGCGCCTCCATCCACAACCGCATCGAAGACAACCAAGTGACTTGCGTATCAGCGCTCACGCCCAAATCTTCCAACGCGCCACGCAGAAAAACCATGCCGCGTCGTAAATCGCCACGCGCGATCCACTGTTCACCCATCAAGCAATCCAAGAGATGCTGTTCCTCGACATCGTCACTGCTTCTGGACAGTTCTTGATAAGTTGCAATCGCTTCCGATGACCGACCAATAGCCGCTAAACAGTCGGCTTGCAGTCGCAATGCGTCCCGCTGCTCCAGCATGGAACGATCTGCATTCGGATGGAAGGCGCGTTCAAGGAACCACAACGCCTCGATGCAAGCGTTGTTGCGCACCGAACTGCGAGCGGCTTCCATATAGCAAGCCGCTGCTTCGCGAAATCTTTGAGCTTTCCAGTAATGATGCGCGATCCGTGACCATGGCGGCGGCGATTCGCTGGAGAGCGTCCGCGCGATGCGGTAGTGACGACGATAGATACGATCGTCCGGCATCGAATCCAACACGACGTCGCGAAAGCGATCATGCGCAATTTCCAATTCCGAATCGAGCGACGTACCATTTATCCGAATCCAACCTTGCGAGGCAAGGTAATTAATCAGCGGCAGCAGCTCGTGGGGCAGCACGCGAGAAACCGTTTGAAGCTGGTGGAATCCCAGCGGCTCGTCGGCTATCGCCAAATATTGCAGCACTCGTTCCATCGAAATGGGCAGCAACGAAAACCGGCTACGCAAATGAACTCCACCGCGGCTTTGGTTGCGAGCGGTCTTCAACCAGGCTTCGTCATCCAATTTGAATTGCAAAACATGATTCACGTAAGCCGACAGAACTTCACGCAGCAAGAATGGATTGCCGCCCGAGCGCCGGGTCAAGTCTGTTGAAACTTCAGGCGACAACGTGACCCCCACGGCGGTCGACCAACGCTGCAGCAGTTCCGCGCAAACGCGACTGTTTAACGGACGTAATTCGATCTGCTTCAGCGACGGATGCACATCGCTACCCAGCACATGCAAAATCGATTCGACGAGTGGCGAATTGACGGTGGCGCCCTGGTCTGCAATTAGCAACAAACCTTGAAATCCGCTGCCAACGGAAAGCAACTGAGCCAACAGCCGTCCACTGTCCGCATCCGCCCACTGCGCGTCATCGATAACTATGATTAGCGATCGACGCTTACTCAGCTCGCGCAACCAAAACAGCAGCGCGTGCAAGCCTGCGGCGCGCCGCGCCGCCAACTCAGCTACGCCAACTGCCGGATCTTTTTGACGTGGCAACGCGCCGATTAACTGCTGCATTTGCGGAAAACCATATACGATCTCCGCTCCTTCGCTGGCCGTTAAATCCTCCCACAACTCACGCGGCAACTCCGGCATCATCGTTACTAATTGCTGCGCCAGCAGGTTCAGTGCGCGCAGCGGCGTATGGTCCTGCAAGTGACACGCAAAATGCAAAATCAAGGTCGAATCTTCAGCGCGTCGCAACGAACGAGACAAATGTTTCAGCAGTGTCGTCTTGCCGATTCCAGATTCGCCGCGAACCAATACTAGTTTTCCTGTCTCAGTTGTCTCGTGAAAAGAGCCCGTTATCTCCGCTAAGACTTCATCCCGCCCGAGACAAACTGCGTCCGCGGCAAACGACAAGAGATGGCTGTCTTCCGCGCCGAGGCGTTGAATAATCTCATTCCCCATCGGTCGCAACACCGGGTCGGCTGACAATAAATCGATGCAGAGGCGTTTAAGATCGTCCGGGAACCCTTCCAGCTTTCCCCACAGCGCTTCTTCATTCAATTTATACCGCAAATCTAAATCTTTATTTTTCGGATCCACCGCAATTGGCGGAAACGAGTTGGTGAGCGTCTCAAAAATTAAGACACCAAAGCTGTACCAATCGCTGGCGAAGGTTTGCGATTCACCGCGAAGCGCCTCGGGCGGAAGATACTGAATTGTTCCGACAATCTTCGAACCATCCACCAACTGTAGACCTGCTGTCGACTTGCCCGCCCGCATCGCAAGACCAAGGTCCAGCAGCATCGCGCGGCGGCCTGGCGTGATCATCAAGTTCGATGGCTTAACGTCGCGATGAATCACATCGCAATCGTGCAAGAAGCGAATCGCTGATGCGGTCTCAGCTAGAACCTGGCGTAGCATGTTCCAGCGACTCATATCGCGATCGTCGAGCGTCTGGAACCAATTGCGAATCGTAAGTCCTTCCACTTGCTCCATCGAAAAATAACGCGTGTCGCCTTCCGTGAATGCGTCGTAGAGCTTGACCAAGTGCGGATGATTCAACTGCGATAACCAACTGAACTCTTCCACAAACCGATAGATACTCCACGAGTCCAGATGCCGCATTACCTTTACAGCAACGTGTGCTGTTGTCCGCAAATCGATGGCGCTGTAGACGTTCCCCATGCCGCCTTTGCCAAGCTGACGGATCAAAAGAAAACAGCCGAGATTGCACGGCAATTGCTCAAGTACCACTGGCGCTTCGCTGGTCGTTTCCGGTTCCGTCGAATCGCCACTCTTGACCGGCTCCGACGAATGTTCAGCTCGCTGACGACTGTCCGTGATTCGGAACTCAGTCAGTTGTAGCAGACCGCCCAGTCGATCTTGCTCCTGTTCGCACAGCTCCAGATACGATGAGATGTTGGGCGGTTTCGAATCAAACCGTATTCGCAAAGCGTATTCGAGCACCGACAGTTGAATGATAGCATCGACGCGTCTTCGCAATTCCGGAAATCGCAGCAAGAATAATCGCAACGAAGGCTTTACCCGTTGGTCATCGTCGGTCTCAATAGGCGTGGCTGACGAATCGCTATGGAAGAGCACTGGCGGTTGGTAACTAAACTCGATCTCGGCGCACAGCAAACGGATCAGCAAGTCGGTGCGTTGATCATCGTCGATCTGACTTAGATACGTATCATACGTCGCTGGTTTGAAGCCTGTCCAGTTTTCACGAAAGCCCCTCTCAAGTTCCGCTAGCATCATATCCATGCAGCACCACCCGGAGGAAAGTTGTCAATAATCAACAAGGGCTATCTCCCAGCATCAATACGAACGGCCACGAACCATCAAGGTCAGGCCCCATAGCCCCTGGCGATCAAATATTAAACGTTCGTAGTTGTGCATGAGTAAGTTGATTTTTTGGGTAATTTGTCTAAAGGCTGTATTATGCGGCACCAAATTCACATTGCAAGCGTTAGGCCCGTTTGGGATTGCGTTTCGACGTCAGAATTTCTAACCTCCGCAGATTCGTTCAATTGAACTGGTTGGCAGTCGGATCAACCAGCCGGACTCGGATGTCCATGCGCTCGAAGTTACTCGAAAAAGTGCGTTAGCAAACGGAAGTGTTACGCAATCACCCCCATCAACGCGTCTGCATTCATGCCGCACAGAGCGGTACGCGTCGCTGCACGCTTGCGCCGAATCCAATATCCGCACCGATCCGTCGAAATATCGCGGTTTGGGGGCTACTATTAGTTGTTGTCTTGTCTTCAGGCTGTGCGTCCCAAAAATACTTAATACTTCGCGATACCCCAGCCAATCCGCTCGCCATTCCACTGCAACTGACCAGTAGCACGGGGCCGCAAATCAGTGCTCGCACCTCAGCGTTGCTCAGGCGTTACGCACTTGGTGAGGTTTATGAGAAGGACCCCGAAAAGTGCCTCAGTACTTTGCAACAGACGCTGGATGTCGAAGTCGACAGCGAATTGGTCTACTCGGTCAGCGAAATGGCTTACATCCTCGGAAAACGCGCTGAGAAAGCGCGTGATGTCGCGCTCGCACTCGATATGTACGGCGTAGCGGTCAGCAACGCGTACATGTACCTGTTCTCGTCCGAGTTCGATGCGCTGCGCAATCCTTACGATCCACAATTCCGCGGCGCTTGCGATCTGTACAACGGTTCGCTCGAGTCCAGTTTGCGGCTGGTCAATGCTAAAGGCCAACTGAAACCAGGTACCAGTTATCAAGTGACAACTGGCAAGCAGACTTACGAAGTCGCCACACTGCTCAAGGGCAACTGGCGTAACCAGGATTTCGATCGCTTTGAATTTGTAAGTGACTTTCAACTCGATGGCCTAGTTGGAACCGGAACGACCTATGGGCTGGGCGTTCCGCTGATTGCGGTTCGCAAAGCCGGCAATCCGGATGATCCTCGAGAAAAATATTATCCCGAAGGTCTAAGCTTTCCTGTCACGGCGGTCCTGCGCGTAGTACAAGCCGGTACGATGCCGGGCAAAGGCGCCATGCATCGCCACCACTGTGTGCTTGAACTGCACGATCCGTTGGCCGCGCTCGATTTGCAGATCGCGGATCGACTGGTGCCGATGCAATCCGACCTCAGCACTTCGCTCGGTTACTTTCTCGACAGCGATCAATTCCGCAAAAAAGATCAAGCCACGCTGGGCTTGTTAGATCCACGCAAGACTCAGGAACTTCGCGGCGTATTCATGCTGGAACCGTTCGACCCCAGCCGCATTCCGGTGCTGATGGTTCACGGACTTTGGTCCAGCCCAAACACTTGGATGCCGATGTTCAACGATCTGCGGAGCTTTCCGGAATTGCGAAAAAACTATCAATTTTGGTTCTATCAGTATCCAACGGGTCAGCCGTTTTGGTTGAGTGCGACCCAGTTTCGCGCGGACTTGAAAAAACTGCGCGAAGAACTAGATCCCGATCATCGCTACCCCGCGCTCGATCAAGCGGTACTCGTCGGTCATAGCATGGGCGGCTTAGTGAGTCGCATGCAGACGATTGACTCCCGCGACCAATTTTGGAAGATCCTTAGCGACGAACCATTCGAAAAAGTGCAAGGTGAACCAGCAGTGCTCAGCGGTCTGCGCGAAGCGGCCTTCTTCAATGCTAACGAATCTGTTCGACGTGTTGTGACCATTGGAACTCCACTCCGAGGCAGCGATTATGCAAACGATACAACCCGCTGGCTGAGTCGCAAACTGATCCGCTTGCCTACGATCATGGTTCAATCTGGGCAGGCACTTATCACACAAAATCCCGGTCTGTTTCGCAACACGGAGTTGCTGACAACCAGCACTAGTATCGATTCGCTGAGTCCTGATTCACCGGTGTTTCCAGCACTGTTACAAGCACCTCGCGCACCTTGGGTGACTTACCACAATGTTGTCGGTATGGTGCCTACCAAAAAGTTTTTCACCGAAGTTGAAGCGACCGGCGATGGCGTCGTTTCATTCGACAGCGCTCACGCCGATGATGCCGTCACCGAAGTTGTTGTGGAAGATGAACATCAAGAGATCCATCGCAACCCGAAATCGATCGTCGAAGTGCGTCGCATCTTGATCGAACATCTCACCTTCCTGCGCAACGAATTCCGTGCACAGCAACTTGCCGCGGCGCTGAAGCAACCGCAGCCCGTTGGCTCACGTGCGCTGACCGCAACTTTCCCGTCGCCATTTGCGGCTGAGCGAACCGTTGCTGCGCCGACGCCAGCTCAATCGACTGACGCCTTTACAGAGGCGATCAACACGATTCGCACAGTTGGTGTGCCGGTGCAAGCCGCTCCAACCAGCCTCATCGAATCAGGCTCTTCGATCTCCGGGCAGCTTAACGGAACGCCGCGCTAGTCGCAGGGCGAGTAGGCGATCTAGATGCTAGTTGGCGACTTCATCTTGCTTTGAGTTCGCCAATACCAAACTGCTGCCCAATCGCTACAATGGGCGGTTCTGAACCCGCAATCGAAACGCCACAATCGAAACGGCTAGTTTGAGATGACGAAGGACGCTACTGCTACTGAAACTCCTACCATTGAAAAACTGTCGGAAGCGGCATTGATCGGGATTATAATGGGCAGCCGTTCGGACTGGGAAACGATGCAGTCCGCTGCGACGGTGTTAGAGGAGTTGGGAGTAGCTTTCGAGTGCCGAGTTGTGTCAGCACATCGAACGCCGCAGTGGATGTTCGAATACGCTCGCGATGCTGAGCCGCGTGGCTTGAAGGTCATCATCGCGGGGGCGGGCGGTGCGGCGCATTTGCCAGGTATGGTCGCCTCCTGCACGCTACTGCCGGTGCTCGGCGTGCCAGTTCTAAGTCGCTCGTTGCAGGGTCTCGATTCGCTTTTGTCGATCGTGCAGATGCCCGGCGGAATCCCTGTCGGCACTTTGGCGATCGGCGCTCCCGGAGCAAAGAACGCCGGCCTACTCGCCGCTCGCATCCTTGCAACCAGCGACGCTGAGCTGCGAGATCGCTTGGCCGCGTGGGTCGAAGCACAAACACAATCCGTGATGGAAGACAATCGACTTTCGCAGTAGCTCGTGATCATTTGCTCAATTGCCCGGCTGCTTATTGGCAAGCCCTTCGTTATATCTCGGCGAACACCCATCCACTCTACATTCAGTCGCATCCATGTCTAGCGAAATTCAAACTGTTACTCCTGGCAATTGGTTGGGGGTGTTCGGCGGCGGTCAGTTGGGGCGCATGTTTACGCACGCCGCGCAGCGCATGGGTTATCACGTTGCGATCTGGGAACCCGAAGAGAACTGCCCGGCCGGTCAAGTTGCAGATCGCCATTTTCAGCCTGCCGGTGCGGAGCAAGAACGCGATTCCGCGCTGGAGCTCGGCCAACTTTGTAGATCGGTTACACTCGAGTTTGAGAATATCAACTCGACTTATTTGCGGATCGCTCGGCCGCATGCATTCGTCTGTCCCGGGCCTGAGTTTCTCGAGATTTGCCAAGACCGCGTGCTGGAAAAATCTTCGCTCGCAAACGCAGGGTTTCCGACGACACCATTTCTTCCTGTTCAGACACTCGAGCACATTGAACAAGCGTTGAGACAGTTCGGCGCGCCAATCGTGCTGAAGACCGCGCGCAGCGGCTACGACGGCAAGGGGCAAGCGATCGTTCGCTCACAAGCCGAAGTCGGACCTGTGTTCGCCAGCTTAGCATCCGATCAATTGATTGCGGAGCAATGGATCGAGTATCAAGCGGAAGTTTCAATGATCGCCGCCAGAAATGCGCGCGGGCAGATCGAGTGTTTTCCATTAGTCGAGAACGAACATGCGAACCATATTCTAGATGTATCGCGTTGTCCGGTTCGACCTGAGTTGATGCCATTGCAAGCGCGTGCAACAGAGATTTGTCGAGGCATTGCGGAACGTTTCGAAGTGGTGGGACTGTTTTGTGTAGAGTTCTTCGTCGGCATGAAAGGCGAATTGCTGATCAATGAGATCGCGCCCCGCCCGCACAACTCGGGTCATCTTACCATCGAAGCGTTTGATTGCAGTCAGTTTGAACAGCAAGTTCGCGCAATGTGCAACCTGCCGCTCGCACGGCCCAACCAAATTCGCCCCGCCGCGATGTCAAATCTGCTGGGCGATGTATGGTCTGCTGGCGAGCCCGATTGGAATGCGGCTCTGGTGCCACCGTCCGTTTACCTGCACTTGTACGGAAAATCGGAAGCGCGAACTGGACGAAAGATGGGACATGTTACGGTGCTAGCCGAAGACGCTTCGACCGCAAGCGCACACGCTCGACAAATTCGTCATCAACTCAGTCGCAACGGGTCCGGCTGAACGATCAGTAGCGTCCGCGCGAGTTCGGATTCGTGGTGGCGGAGCCTTGATCGTAGACCGGCTGACCGTACTGATTTAGCTGAACGGTCGGTTGCGAATATCCGGTCGCTACCGGGCGACCGTATGCGTCTGTCTGCGAATAGTTGGGATTTGTGGCTGGGCTTTGGTTCGAGCCTGTGTAGGGCAAAGTCGCGGTTGGCTGCGTCGCCGATGGTTGTTGAGCGAGCCACTGTTGGTATTGATAGTGCCTCAACTGCTGTTCCTGCAATTGCTGCTGTTGAAGTTGTTGTTGGTAAAGCTGTTGCTGCTGTTGCAAGTAGAGCTGTTGCTGCTGGTAGGTGAGCGGCCGCGTGTCGCTGGGGGAAGCCGACTGTTGAGCGGAGCTTGAGGCGGACCACGGTGCATATTGCTGTTGGGAATGCGGCTGAGCTGATGGTTGCGCTGGCGATCGATAAGCGGATTGGGTGGTGGCGGCAGAGTTTGCGGTGGCTGTTGGCGTGGCGTAACGATAATCGAGCTGAGCAGTGTTCGAGAGCGGTTGTGTAGATGGAAATCCGGCGCTGGGGTTTCGCGTCGTAACAGTGGGTTGCGTTTGACCGTATGTGGACGATTGGTTCACGATGGTTGGGTTGTAACCTGCGTTGGCGTAAGTTGAATAGCCTGGCGTCGAATAGCCCGGTGTTCCGTAGCCCTGCGTTCCGTAGCCCTGCGTTCCGTAGTTCTGCGCTGCGTAGTTCTGTGCTTGACCGATGAGATCGGTCGCAGCCTGCCCGAACTGTTGCAAACCGCCTTGCGACTCGAAATTGTTCAGTTTCTCGCGCGCGACGTTGCGGATTTCTGCGGCTCGCTGCTGATCGATCGACAAACTGGGCGTTCCGCCGCTCCAATCGATGTTGATGATGCCCGCGACGATGGCTGTGGGAACGCCAACCAACATGAGCAACGGTCCGAGGCGTGTGTCGGCGACACGTTGCACGGGGGCAGGAAGTGCAAGCGCGAGTAAGCTAGCTGCAGTTTGTGATGCAGATCTTCGATAAGTTCGCCTTGATCGAGACCGAGCCATGAAGCGATTCTCCAGCAACCGCACTGGCGATCTTGACAGACATTTGACGTTGATCGCAGAGTTGCCGCCCGACGTTACCAAAACCGAACGGAGGAGGCCAGATCGAATTTATCTGCCAAATATGGCAAATAGGGTGGCTTCGCGACGCAACCCCGCATGACAGTTGCCGCTGGAGCTAAAAACGCTTAGGCTTAAGTCGCGTCGTCGTTGCGTGGCGGGATCGTAAAGAATCGCAACTTCATGAATCTGTCAGGAGGGTAGTAAGTAGCATGTCCAGTGGAATGGAAAGTATGAGGAAGCAGGCGGAGAACGCAACCGTCGTCACACCGACTCAAATCCTAGAACGACGGCAGGCTTTGCATTCCGTTGTCGCGCAGCGCTCGATCGATGCTCTTGATCGCGAGCGCATGTGGACAGAGATCGGGCAGACAGTGCTATCCAAATCGAAGGTCATGCGAAATGAGAACTTTCAGGTCACAACAGGCACCGACCTGCAGCGAATGGCGGAGTTGTACGATCATCAGTTCTTTAATGGTCATTGCTTGTCGTTAGCTCGCATGTTCGGCATCGAATTCCGATGGTCGAAGCGGATGACGAGTAACGGAGGTAAGACCGTTCGTTATTTGCAAACGAATCGTCGCGACAAAACTCAGTCCCCGCGCTACGAAATTGTGCTCTCGGCAACTCTGCTGTTTCAGACCTTCGGCGACTTGAAAAGACCGGTCCGAGTGACTGGTTTGCAATGTGAAAATCGATTGCAAGCGATGCAGAGAATCTTGGAGCACGAGATGATTCACTTAGCCGAGATGCTAGTGTGGGACGACAGTTGTTGTGCGGCGACGCGCTTTCAGACAATCGCTCGACGTTTCTTTGGACACACCGAGCACAAACACAACTTGATCACACAGCAGGAGCGCGCTTCAGAGAAATTCAACGTTCGGGTGGGGTCGAAAGTGCACTTTTCGCTTGACGGCATACGGTACAGTGGAATCGTAAATCGAATCACGCGGCGCGCAACTGTGCTTGTGGTCGATCCCCAAGGTCAGCTATATGGAGATGGTCGCCACTATCGTAAGTTCTATGTGCCGCTCAGCCACTTGGAGCTTACGTGCGAATGAATGTTGACGGGTTCGCGACAATCACAACAAATGGTCACGCTGCACGGTCAGTTGTACCGTTTTCGGAGTTGCGGACCATAGATATACTGGTGCCGTTGTGCCCGAGCCTTCCCTCGCGATAGCGATCAGCCACAGGAAATTGATGTGCCGTTTGCAGAAATTGGACCGATCGCGATCCACCTCCCCAAGCGCTGTGAAACGAACGCTGATCTGCTTGCAGAGCATCCCGAATGGAACCTACAAGAGATCGAAGAGAAAACCGGGATACGCAATCGCTACATAGCCGCTCCTAATGAGACGGCCGCAGATCTCGCGGTGCAAGCCGCAGAGAAATTGTTTATCGAGCACGCTGTGGATCGCGACTCAATCGACTTCGTCTTGCTGTGCACGCAGACGCCTGATTACCCCTTGCCGACGACCGCGTGTTTGCTGCAACAGCGACTGAAGCTGCGTGTGAGCTGCGGAGCGTTGGATTTCAATCTTGGTTGTTCGGGTTTCGTTTATGGTCTCGCACTGGCGGAGGGACTGATTCAATCGGGCGCTGCGAAGCGTATTTTGTTGATTACAGCCGAAACGTATTCAAAGTACATTGACGCAGACGATCGCAGTCTCCGGACAATCTTCGGTGATGCAGCGGCGGCAACACTCGTACAAGCTTCTAGTGAACGCAGTTTGACCGCTTTTCAGTTTGGAACCGATGGCACTGGCGGCGATACGCTGCTGGTCGGCGATGGCGGCGCACGGGTGAGCCACCAAGCCATCAAGCCTCGTAATCGCAAGCGTTGGAAGAGCCGTTTGTACATGGACGGTCCGAGTCTGATGAGCTTCACCGTCGTTGCCGTTCCAAAGTTAATCGACGAAATCCTCGAACTTGCAAAGCTCACAAGCGCCGATATCGACATCTATCTACTGCATCAAGCGACCAGCAAAATGCTGGAACTGCTCCGCACGCGATTGAACCTGGATAGTCGACAGCTACCAATTCGACTTGAGAACTTCGGCAACACAGTGTCATGCACCTTGCCGATTTTGATCAATGACCTGCGCAGCGAAGGCCAATTGAAAATCGATTCGAACAATATTCTGATCGGCTTTGGAGTCGGCTGGTCCTGGGCTGGTTGCGTGTGGCGCGATACTTGGCGCGCCAAATAGAGCACCGTTGCAAGTCAAATAGGACATGCAGTTTATTCGTGGCTGGCGTTAGCTGTTGTCGGAGTTTCAGCCGCTGCAGCGCTGGCAATCCACTTCGCGACCTCTTCGCGAGTTGGGGACGAGGCGCTGCGAAGAATTTGAGTTCCAGCGTCTGTTGTGGCAAAGTCATCAACAGCATCGCAAAGGCTGTCTAGGTCTGCGGCGGCGAGTTGATCGACCGTCGTGCATTCGATGCCCACTAGCAATTGAGCTTTGTAGCCGCAAAGCGCGGGCACTAGCAGCACCAATCGCGTTTGCGCTCGCCAGTTTCGAAGTACGGATTCGTCCATCCATTTTGCGTTCAAAGCGTCGGCCATGGCGGATGCATCTGCGGCTAGAAAGTCGCCGATAGTGTCGATACCGATGGCATAGAAACGCGCAGCTGTCTTCGGTCCGATGGAAGGCGCGTCGACGATATCAGATTCCAACGTGATGCGCGAGCTCGACGTACTCATTTTTCGCGCTGCAGGCTCTATCGGAGTCGATAACTCCGCGACGGGCTCAATCACACGTTGCTGGTTGAGTTCCGATTCGTAGCTCACGGAAGATTCGTGCTCGATGCGGTTCTCATCAGCTTCTGCAGCAGCCCCGTGAACAACTGGATCTGGCACAACTGCATCTGGCACAACTGGTTCTGGAACAAAAGACTCTGGAACAACAACTTGCACCGGAGGAGTGCTGCTTTGGTAGGCAACTGGCGAATCTGCTTCTGCTACTGTATTTGAAATTGTTGCTGTTGGCTTTAGACTCTCGATCACCTTTAGCTCGGGAGGCAAATTGCGGACAACTTGGCCTGTTGCTTGAAATTCATCAAAAATGGCTTTCGCCGCGCGTTGCTCAGCAGCATCAGCTACACGACCTACCACCCAAGCTGTCGGGACATCGATGGCTGCCATGACCGTCGTGAAGGTCAACGGACAGATAGGGATTTCAACCAGCGCTAGAGCTGCGACGCGATCGAGTACGTTCGCCCATCCGGTGAGTACGTAGTCAAAGATCTGCGTGAGGATCTCGCGCGATCTCGAATCGAAACCTGCTGGCGGGTCCTTAACACCCTTCGTTAAATCGTAGAGTTCGATAAGAGTTTCGTAGTGTTGATGCGCGAACTGGGCACCGCTGAGCACCGCTTTGCTGATCCAGTTCGGGCCGTTCTCAATCGGAAAATCGACTTGGCCAGTACACTTGCGATAGATCCGATCATAGGATCTGCACACCGACCATTCGAGCGACCGATGTACGGCGGCTTCCGAGGGATGTTGTGCGGTGTGGAGCGGCATCAGCGGATCGGTGAAGTAGTGGCTGAGCACACCGATATCGTAGGCGGCTCGTTTCCAGTCCGACTCATGCATGTCGATAATGGCTTGGGCGAGCCATTCTTCGCAGGCTTTGGGAGCCCCACCCCAGCAATTGTCGCTGACGTGGATCACATGGTTCTGAAAGTCCTTGAACTTCGTGTCCGGCGCTTTAGCACCGCTTAGATACTCTGCGTAGTTCGAAAGTAACACGCTTGCGAGTCGACGACCGTTTGGCGTGTTGACTCGAGCGAGCGCGTCGATTGCAAAGAAGTGATGCGTGCTGCGACAATGCACTGCACGAAGGATGCTAATCAGTGCTGACACGTCAAGACTCGCTTTACCAACTGCATCTACAAGAGATCCATCAACTCGCGAAATCCTATCAACTGCTGCCGAATGGCACCAGACAAAATGACTTGCAAGTTGATTAGCACTGTGTCCGTAAAATGTTCTGCGGAAGATTCGACACCAATCCGAAAAGTTATGGTAAGCTCACACGCCCACGTCCAAGCGAAGTCAGCATGAAGCGACTTGGCACCGTTCTCACCTTGATGCGTTATGACTGACCGTTTCCAAATTAACCTCGAACTCGTCGATCGCCGGTTGATTGCTACCGCCTGGGTTCGCTGCGCCATCGCTTGTGCTTTGCTAGCAGCGGTCAACAATGGGGTGATCGCACAGTCGCAGACAGAATCGAATACCAACTCGCAAAACTCATCCCAAACGGCTTTGCAAACAGAGTTGCGGTCTGAGGCAGCGATGGCGAACACGACTGCCGACGCTGCGAGCGATGCATCCAATTTGCAGCTCAAATCGCTGACAGTGACTCCGCTGTCGCGAGTGACACCGGGCGGCATTCTCAGCATCCGGTGCCTCGTTAGCAACTCGGGCTCAACGACTGGTGTCGGCTACTTGGTCGGGCGTATCGAAGGTCAAACTGGTGAGGAGGATCGACGAAGAGTTGAATTGGCAGCGGGTGAGCAGAGATTGGTCGATGTGCAACTGCGACTTGCAAAAGTGCTTCCGAAGAGCGCCGTCGACGTGGTCATGACGCTAAACGTGTTGCAGGGAGGTCGCGAAGTCTTATCGCAAAGCACTGACGAGCAAGTCAATCGCAGGCTGCATCTGCCGATCGCTGACGAGAAAAACATTACAGCGATCGCATTGAACCGCGAGCCGAAAAGTCAGACGTACTGGCGGTGGCCGCCTGCTGAAGATTACCACAGTTATGAATTTGTATTAGGCTCGCGGATCGACGCTAGACTTTCCAGGCAATGCGTGGTGCTGGACGGTGAACCATTCGCACTTAATCTGATCGATTGGAGCAACGTTAACGCGTTGGTGATTTCAGAGCCGTCCGTATTCGATGATCTTTCCGCTATCGGGATCATGCAACAATTCCTGCAGAGAGGCGGTCGCATTTGGATCATCCTGGAACACGTCGACACATCACTTGTGCATGATCTGCTCGATGAAGACCAGCAGATTGAGACAGTGGGAACCGTCCAATTGAACCACTTCGAAGTTGAACTCGCGGATCTGACTTTTGCAGCGCGGGATCGAACAGTCGATTCGGTGGATCCGATACCAATGAAGCGTGTCTCACAGCAAGGCGGTACAGTCTTGCAGACGGTGGATGGTTGGCCAGCGGCAATTTGGATGAAGGTTGGTCGGGGCGAGATCTTGTTCACTTGTCTTGGAAGCGCGGGCTGGTTGAAGCCGCGAGAAGCACAATTCACAGGCGATCCGCGATTTCAATCCCAATTCACGTTGCCGATCTGGGCTGGTACATTCGCGCATCAACTTCACAACTATAAACCGGAACCGCCCTTGCAGTTTGCGAGTCTCGATTACCCAGTCGATCGCATCGGCAACCCAGTTGTCTCACGTTCCGTTGTGGCCGTCATCCTGATTTCGTTTTGTGGTTGCCTACTGGGGATTGCTGGTTGGCGGATGTTGGGTGGACAAGTGAAATGGTTAGGTGTTATCGCTCCAGCGATGTCTATTGTTGCCTCCATGCCGTTGATTGCGACATCCGTTTTCCAGCGCAGCGATATTCCTCCGATGCAGTCCGTATTCCAATTCGTAGAACTCGACTCTCGCGGTGGAGCACACATTCAGGAGACTACGGCCGTTTATCTGCGAGATTCTCAAGCGATGGATCTGGTTGGCGCGGGCGATGGAATAGCCATTCCAGCATTTGGGATCGACAGCGGCATTCGAAGTTTGACGACCGAAGATTTCCAGTCTTGGCACCTGTCCAACTCTATGTGGCCGACCGGTACTTGGCGCTATCAAACAGAAACGATGCTGCCGGAAACGGCCGGCGAAGCGATAGCAGTGATCGGAAGCGAAGGGCTCGAGATTGAGCTGCCCGCAGTGCTTCCTACTCCGGTGCAGGATGTTGTTTTGCAGTTTGCTCCAGGTGTGGCGACGATTGGCAAAGTCGCCAGTGATGGCCGGCGCGTCACAATGTCTGGCGACTTGCCTGCCGAAGGCGAACGCTGGACCGCTGATGCAATCGTTAACGATGAACAGCGGCGACGCGCGGAAATCTATCGCAAACTCTTCGACACTTCACTGGCGCCAAAGCTGCCTTTGCGAACGCTGTGCGGGTGGACGGAGCTTTGGGACAAGTCTCCGCATTGGGATGTTGACTTGGAGCGCCGAGGCACAGCACTGGTGTCGCTCCCCGTGCGGCTTTTGACACCGGCAGCCGGTTCAGCCGTTCGTATTCCTTATTCCATGATCGAAATTCAGCACGCTTCGAATCAAAGCGGCTCGTCCATCTTCAGTCAGATAACCGGACGCTTCGTCACTGAGTCGACGTTGCAAGTGAACTCGGATTTGGCTTTCCTGCTTCCGCCGGAAGTGACGCCGCTTGAGCTGACGCAGCTGGAAATCGACTGGGACATACGGGCACCGCAGCGTTCCGCGCGATTGTCTTGCTTGGTTGATGGCGAAGCGATCGAGATAGCTAGTTTGAAAGAGCCTTCAATTCCATTCAGAGCTGCAATTAACGACGCGCGTATTCTCAAGTCGATGCAGGACGGTCGCCTGGAACTGCGCATCGAAATTCAAGAGAGCGACTCGGGCAACGCGGACCAAAGCAACTTCGTTAGTTGGCAAATTAAGCACTTGCGATTGACAGTCGAGGGACGCACGCTCGCAAGAAATCAACTGGTAAAAGACGGCAACAACTAGACTGACGACAAGCAAGATTTGATATGGCTGAATTGGTACTCGAAACGAAGAACCTTACCAAACGTTACGGCGACTTCGTGGCGCTCGATGACTTGTCGATGCACGTAGAACGTGGCCAAATTCTTGGCTTCATCGGTCCCAACGGGGCTGGCAAGACGACGACGATCAAGATTCTGGTAGGACTGTCGCGGCCCACTTCTGGATCTGCGTTCATTGCGGGCGTCAATTGCAGCGAGAGCGCTTCGAAGATCAAACGCTTGGTTGGTTACATGCCTGATCGTTTCGGGTCTTATGACAACATGCGCGTCCACGAGTACCTCGATTTCTTCGGTGCCATCTTTGGCATCTCGCGCGGTCAGCGACGCAAACGTATTGCGGACGTGATGGAGATTACCGATACGACGTACATGCAGGACAAGTTTGTTGAAAGTCTCAGTCATGGGATGCAACAGCGTGTTGGGATCGCCAGAACATTGCTACATGATCCCGAGGTTTTGATCTTAGACGAGCCCGCGAATGGTCTCGATCCGAAAGCGCGGATTGAAATGCGTCAGCTGTTGCTGCGTCTTTCAAGCGAAGGCAAGACCCTGATCGTCACTAGTCACATCCTGCCTGAATTAGCGCGAATCTGTAACGCGGTTGCGATTATTACTGGTGGAAAGTTGCAAGCGTTCGGATCCTTGGATGACGTAATGAGTCGCTTGTGCCCGCAACGAAGTTACGAAGTGCAGTTGCCGAGCGCCGAGCAATTAACGCACGCTTCGGAGGTCTTGCGGAACGTATTGCAAGCTGCGGAACCGATTGCGATCAGTCAAGCGGAATGTGTGCTGCGGTTTCCGACGGCGCGCACGGAGACGGAATTGGCTGAAGTTCTTCATCAGTTGGTAACAGCCGGCGTGTCAGTTTCGCAGTTTCGTGAAGTTGCCAGCGATCTTGAAGACGCGTTTTTATCCGTTGCCGATGGTGCGCGAATTGCCGGAGTCGCGTGATACTTTTTCGAGACAACTTTGCGAGCGTTAACCGACTGTGAATTCAACTTTAATTTTTCAGAACCCAATATTTCGACGCGAGCTGCTGGAGCGATTGCGAAGCGCGAAAACGTTGCTCGCGATCGTGGCTGTGGCGGTGCTGTCGTCGATGTTGGTTCTGATGCGCTGGCCGACGGACGCGACGATAGACCTGGTCAGTCAAGAAGCGATGCAAGTTTTCCGGCCGGTGGCTCTTGCAATTGCAGTTGCCATTATGATGCTGATACCAGCTTTCCCGGCGACTGCTTTTGTTACAGAGCGTCGACGCGGCACTTTAACCCTGCTGCTTAATTCACCCACGACGCCACTTCAAATCTATCTTGGAAAACTCTGTGGCAACGTGTTGTTATCGCTGGTTGTCT
>JBGSJB010000152.1:0-3616 GCA_041742175.1 Pirellulaceae bacterium | reverse complement strand
AAGATTCGGGGCGGTAAAATCGAATGCGGCTTTGTCGAACGGGAGGTGCGAGTGACGCGGCCCCGTTGGGGCGGTAGTTATAGTTAACTGTCACAACCCAATGATCAGCAGGCAACAGTTAGAAGCGGAGCTCGGTGCGGAAGGTGAGGCCGCTGAACGTTAGGTTGTCGTCGAGGTTCAGCATTTGGGCTGTGCGAACTGATTCGATGTAGTCGCGAGTGGTGACGGCGTTGAACCAGGTGCTGAAGAGGTAGCCGGTTGTAACTCGCAGGCGTCCGCCTTTGCTTTGCCAGCCGAAACCGAGTTCGGTGTCGAGTACAGGAGTGACGCGGTAGTCTTCGTAGTGCGTGGCGATAACTCCGCCACCGAATTGATTGGTTTGACGATAGTCGGCTTGCCAGTCACCGGCCAGCAGACTGCCGATGGCTTTACCGTATACCAAGAAGCCGGAGTGCGAACTGTGACGTTCGCCGTCGAGCCCACCGAGGATCCCGAAACCGTTGAAGTCGATGTCTGTTCTGACGTTGGTCAAGCCTGTGGCGACCGAGATTGTTTGATCGACCGACAAGCCTTGTTCGAGATTGCCGTAACGCAGGCCAGCGTTCCAATTGATCGCGCCGCAATCGTTCGAACGATAGACTCGGCGGATCATGGCGTCGGCAAATTGGAAGCTGGCTGATTGATCGGCAGTTGCAGTGAGGCTGGCGGCGCCGGTCGTGTCAACGCTTGGGTGACCAACGCGAGAGTTGATAACGTTATTACCGGTCGCGTCGAGCGTGCTGAAGGTGGAGCCATTCCAGCGCGTGTAGCTGCCGATGAGGCTGCCGCAGGTTGAGTGTGCGACTGCGAAGCCGACGCGGAAGCCAACATGTTCATCGATGTTGCTGATCCCAAGCGGTCCAGTTGGCGAGGCAGTTGCGACGGGACCGGTTTGCTCGTTTGCGTAGATCAGATCGGAGTTGCCGGGGCTGAGGTAAAGCAACTCGCCGAAGCCGCCTGACCGATGCGCCCACTTTGGAATGCAGCATTCGGTAACGCAAGCTGCCACTGCATCGCAAGCTGTGTCGCAGGCAGGCTGGCTGTAGCTGACCGGTTGAACTTGATCGAAGGTTTCTTCAAAGACGGTTGGAATATCGATAGCGTCTACCGAATCGTCTTGATAGCTTTCAGGCTCGTCGGACCGGGACTGATAACTGACTGCGTTCAGGACTGGCGCGAAATGTTCTTCCTGAGCGGACAGCGTGGTCGCAAGGCTGACGCCAGCGAGAGCGAAAAGATTTCTAACTGACGATTTCCATCGAAATCCGCCCATGATTGTCCTCCAGCGAAGAAGCGGTTGGCTTGTTTCACAAGTGCCTCGGGCCGCATATCCGCCAGATCCCAATCGCACTCCCTGTTCAGCACACTCTTCGGATTGGGCGTGATCAATTTTCGCGAATTAATCGATACAACCGGACAGCCTGCCTAAACTACCAGATGGCAAGCTATGTGGGTGGAAATCAGAAAGTACACAGCGTTTGCGAGCTATCGGGTCCATTCGTCAGTGCGGAATGGGGAGGCTGGAAGGCCGGCTTTGTTGTAGAGATTGCAGAACGGGTAATTATCCCAGGCGTAGCGGACTGCGATGGGGTTGGGAACGTTGGGATTGGAGAGGATGACTTCATTGCCATCGATCCGAGCCGTGGCTGGTTTCCAGTTTCTATCGCTACCAGCGATTGTGAAGCCCAGCAGGTTTGTGCCTTGCTGTTCGAGACCTGTTTCGGCGTGTTTGAAGCGAACTGCGATTTCATTTCCGCGAACTTCGTGTCCGTCGGGCAGCGGACCTGAAGTGGCTGGGACCTCTTTTTCGTAGACTTTTCCAAGTGCCCAGAGTGAGAGTCGGCGTCCAACTTCCTGTTTATTCTTCGGGTGGATATCGTTTTTGTCGCCGATGTCGATGGCGATCGCCATGCCGGTGTTGGGAATGGAGAGCGATTTCAACATGGCTTCGCGAACGGTCGGCCAGTCTCTGCCTTTTGCGTCGTAGTTTGGCAGTTGAACCCAAGCGACAGGGAAATCATAGCCCCAGCGACTGCGCCAGTCTTTTACGAGTAAGGGCAATTGATATTGGTAGAAATCGGCCGATTGCGGGAAGCTGTTCGCTTCGCCTTGATACCAGAGCATTCCGCGAATTGCGAAGGGAATCAGGGGATGAATCTTTGCGTTGAACAATCCGCCGAGGCCTCCATCGCGATCAATTTTTTCTTCTGTGGTTGAGGCTCTGGCGGTGGGCTTCTTTTGGTTTTGTTCTTTGCGAGCCGCTTGCAATGCGGCTTTGCGGGCAGCTTGCCGCGCGGCTTGCTGAGCGGCTTGGCGAGGTGCGCCAGCGGGCGCTAAACTCGGTTCGTCAGTTTGCGGTTCAAGTTTGACGGCGATTTCAGGGAGTTTATCGATTAGTGAAAGGTATGGGCGAAGTGCGGGTTCGGCGCGCTGTGCTTTCGCGGAGACCCAGGACTCGATCGCAGTTCCGCCAGCTGAACTGTTGATTAGGCCGACCGGGACATTCAGTTTCTGATGCATCTCGCGACCGAAGAAGTACAAAGTAGCTGAGAAAGCGCCTACGTTATCGGGTGAGCACACGGACCACTTTCCGTGGCATTCCGTCTGCGGTGTTGCGCTGCCGCTGGAGATCTCTCTGAACATGCGGATTTGAGGAAACTTGGCAGCGGCGATTTCGCGATCTGAGTCCTTTGCGCTTTTGACGGGCATCGCCATGTTCGACTGACCTGATCCCAACCAGACTTCGCCAATGAGAACATCTTGGATTTCAATTTTGTTGGTGCCTTCGACCTTCATTACCGTCGAGGCACCCGCGGTCAGCTCTTTTAACTTGACCATCCACTTGCCTTGAGCGTCTGCTTGCGTCGAAACGGTTTGTCCGGCGACTGTTACGGAGACCTTTTCGTTGGCTGTAGCAGTTCCCCAGACAGGCACTTCTCTGTCAGCTTGTAGGACCATGTGGTCGGAAAATATCGCAGGCAGTTTTATTTCTGCGATCAAAAAATCGGTGGTCAGGAAGCAGACCAAAAAGCTGGCGAGCGGAAGGGCGATTTTCATGATTAGTTGACCCGAGATGCGGTAGACGCTGGTTCTGCAGATTTTGCAATTGTAACCTTCGATCGCGTGGCGTGCAGTTTTCGTTCGGCAGGGCGCTGGAAATTCGTGCCGTGGCAAATTCGAGGATGGGTGGATGGATTGCCAGCACGCCGACTGCTACAAATGCGACCAAACTTTTTCTACGACCATTATGTCGGAATCGTACGCCTTGCGAACACATTGGGGGACTTAAAATATCGCAATGCACAGTTGCGAGGAAAATCACATTGTGAGGACTTGAACAAGGCCATTGCGGCGGTAGCTATAACTCTCGTACATTTAGGAACTATAAAAACGAGAGAAAAAACCTTGTCCGAATTTCTACCAATTTTCATCTACTTGCTTGCGATTCTTGGCTTTGCTGCGTTCAGCTTGGTCGCTCCTCATGTCGTCGCGCCGCGTAAGCGTAATGCTATCAAAGACATGCCCTATGAGTCGGGTATGGATCCGACTGGGGATGCTCGTCGCCCTTTGGATGTGC
>JBGSJB010000151.1:0-20416 GCA_041742175.1 Pirellulaceae bacterium | reverse complement strand
GCGAAGACGTAATGAAACTCACTTGTAGAGCTTTCGCCATCATCGGTTGAGTCGGTTTCGCCAGTAACGACTGCAAGGTAACGATGCATCTTGGCGAACTGCAACGAGTACTCCAACGAAGCACGCTCGACCTCGCTCAGCAACTCCTTCTGTCTTTCGCTCTGCGCGAAAAGCCCCTCGTGAAACGGTGTCAGCACCAGGGCAATTACAATAAAAACAGCTCTATACGACATGGATCGTTCCACATTAGGGCGACGAAGTGAGCAGCGTTCTGCCCAACTAATTTACCGATGGTTCGGGAGCGGGCAAGAAAATTTCTTATACTTCTCAGAAGTAGGCGTGCGGATGCGTTTTCAGTGTTGAAAATGCTACACGCATCCGAACGTGTGCGGGAATTCTAGAGGCTTCGGTGAGAAGAGGATTACGATGGCTGCGCAAAGTAATGGACGGCGGCAAACGACGTATCAGTTCTGCTCTCGATATGGCGAGGGCAATCGGCAGGTCGAGTGGGTGCGATACTTTTTAGTTGCATGTATTCTGTCGGCTTCGGCCCTGGTAATTCCTACGCGCGCTGATGACGAAAAGGACAGTATTGCGAGCGGTACCGTAGCTAGTCCAACTTTGGTGCGATCTGTAGTAGAAGCGAGTTTAACGCAGCACATCGCCCCACCGACTCGGCAACAAGTGATTGCAGATCTGCTGCGATTTGTGGGGGATAAACTGGGCTACCCACTGTCGCGAGATTTGTCAGCGGAAGTATCGACCATGTCGAACGTCGATGAGCTTCATAGGTATGCCGAGTCAAAACTGAATGAGTGTGAGTTTTTCGCGGCAAAGAACAATGCCGATTTGTTGATGGGCGGGCTGCAAAAGTCTTTTGGCGAAGCGATTCGTCTGGTCCCTCGCAAAGAGCAGCTAGTCAACGAACAGATTGCGGCCAATCGGTACGTCGGCATCGGCATCCAGGTCGCGCAACTGAACTCTAGGATGAAAGTGATGTCTGTCTTTCCAGGCGGCACGTCGGACAGTGCTGGTATGAAGGCGGGCGACGTAATCGAGTCGATTGACGGAGTCGAGACAAAGGAGGTTCCGCTTTCAACGTCGATCGAGCGGTTGCGAGGTGCTGAGGGGACGTTTGCGTTGGTAAGTGTTCGTAGCGCTGAGTCGGGCGAGGTGCGAGAGATGAAGATCGAACGCAAAGTGGTGCCGTTCAAGACTATCGAGGAGAAGGCATCCGATAATTTGCCTGACAACTTTAGACGCTACAAAATACTTCGAATCACCGCGAGTACCGTGAATGACTTGACGGCTCTGATTGAAGAGTTGCCTGCCTCGGTCGATTCGATTGTTTTGGATCTGTCTTCGGCTGAGTGCAGCGCGACGGCGATTGGACTGCACAACGCGCACTTGTTGGCGGATGCTTTACTGGACGAAGGTTCGCTCGGTTTGTTAGAGAGTCGGATGAGTTCGCGGACGCTGCGCTCTGAGCCAGGTAACATTCTGCGCGGTCGTCAGTTTATCGTTGTCTACAAGCCGACATCCGATGGCCTCGTCGACTGGTTGGCGATCACTTTGCACAGTTACGGACAGCTTGTTTATTATGAAACAGACCCACGTCTCGGTGGCCGGCATGGATTTGGCTTGATCGAGCCGGATACGCCAATTTTCACCAGCGGCGTTGGAGTTTTCGACTCAGTAGCGGTTAATGAGGATTATTTTGTCGAGCTGACGACGACGCGTTTGCGGTTGCGGGATGAGGCGACCGGGAAACGGAGTTTTGGACAGACCGTTACTGATTTTGAATCGCTAATTCGAAAACCTAAGTCAATTGAGTCGCGATGATTTGTTACTTTCGATGTGCTTTGGTAGTGATTCGCTGCGCGCTTGCTGTACTTGGAATGGGAAGCGGTACTTGGATTGCGTTTCAGTCACGAGTTGCATGTGCGGAGGATTCATCGACTGGCGAGTTGCAATTGCGGCGGCCGTCTGCGGTGTTGGCTACTTCGGATGGATCGCAAGTTTTGATTGCCAGTACGACGAACGCGACGTTGATTTCAACCGATCTGGAACGAAACAGAAATCGCAAGTTGCACGTTCCAGCTCCGGTTGTGGATATGGTTTGGCTGCAAGCTGATTCAAGTTTGTTGGCCATCACGGCTGAGCCTGCTTCGCTGTTGCAAGTTTATTGTGATGCGAGCCACCGAGATACAAAGTCAGTTTCGATTGCAAGCCAACCTGCGAAGCTTGCCATCAACGGAGGTGGTACTGGCGGCAACTATGCAGCAATCACATCGACTTGGGATCAGAGTGTTTTGATTGTTCAGTTGGATGCAGATGGGTTGCATTCAAAGAGCATGATGACTCGCGTCCCGCTCGATTTCCCGCCGAAGGAAATAATTTGTATCGGTGAAACTCAATTCTTAGTGGCTGATGCGTTTGGAGGAAGTTTGGCGGTGATCGATGCGAAGACAGGGACAGTTATCGCAAGTCATCAGATCAACGGCCATCATATCGGCGGCTTGGTTTGCGATCGTGCGTCGAGTAGCGTTTTGTTGACGCATCAGCGATTGAGCAAGATCGCCGAAACAAGTTTCGATGATGTTCACTGGGGAACATTGATGCAGAACTTGATAACGCAGATCCCATTGCCGAGTCTGCTCCAAAGCAGTGACAAGCTTGCTTCGACGGCTCGGCAATATCGACTTGGCAAGCCTGGACATGGCTGTGCGGATCCTTCGAGCATTGTCGCGTGGAATGATGGTCGTTTTGCAGTTGCGATCGCAGGGACAGATGAAGTAGCGCTCGGGCGACTGGGCAATCATTCGTTTCAGTTTGTCAGTGTTGGTGCGAAGCCCACGAAGCTTATGCACGTTGGCACCGAGCGATTGCTTTGTGTGAATGAGTTGGATGATAGTGTTTCGATGCTGAGTGTAGCGGACAGACTAGATGTAGTCGGAACGCTCGGCATGCAGCGCACGGAAATTCTGCCAGCGGGGCAGGGCGAGCGCGATTTTTATTCGGGGCGGTTGTCGCACGATGGTTGGATGTCGTGCAGCAGTTGTCACATCGATGGCTTCACACCGGACTTGGTGGTGGACACGTTTGGTGATGGCCGCTTTGGAAACGCGAAACGCATCCCTTCGCTGTTCGATGTTACCGCCACTGGTCCCTGGGGCTGGGACGGAAGTAAGAAGAGCCTTGCTGAGCAGATCGATTCGACGCTTCGTTCAACGATGCGTCTCGACGCAATCGATGGCGAGGAGACGGACGAGCATGGCATTACGGCGAGCTTAATCGCTTTTCTCGAATCGCAAGATCGCAATCGACGGAGGGATCGGAACGATGATGAAGTGCAACTTGGGGCAGCTGTCTTTCAAGCGCGTGAGTGCTCGAAGTGTCACAATCCTGAGAGCCGCTTTACATCCGCGGAGGTTTACGATGTGGCGGTTAGCGATGAGTATGGCTTGCAGAAATTCAATCCGCCTGCGCTATCGCAACTGAAACTGAGGCGAGCCTTTTTCCACGACGGTCGCTTCAAGTCGTTGGACGATTTACTTCGCAATCACCCGACGATGAATGCTGACTTCGAACAGCAGGAACTTGAGCAGTTGAAAGCGTACTTGCAAAGTCTGTAACGTTATCCGCAGCGTGACAGTGCGTTAGATTGCGAGTTCTTTGCGCGAGGCCGGGATGGAGCCAAGTTGCGCGATCTTTGTGAGCTGCATCGGTGTGGAGTTTTTCGAGTGAGCGAGCAAGCGCGGCTGCGGCGGTGGCTGGATTGCCTTCGGCCCATGGGCACGCGTCGATTGCGAGTTTGCAGGCGGTACGATCTGCATCGAGTTCACACAGGCGGCTCCAGTAACCGATACCGAACAACATCACGGCACTGGCTAGCAACATGCCGGACGTTTGGCCAATCAGTTGCAGGTAACTGTCGTCGGGTGCGTAACTGGATGTCGCGGAGAACAGCGACACTGTAGTAATTCCAACTGCACTTGCAGCGAGAACGGGAATCAAACGCCACAGGAAGTGTTTGCGCTTAACGTGAGCTAGCTCATGCATTACAACCATGTCGACTTCTTCGTGGCTAAGTTGTTGAACTAATGCGTCCCCCAGCCAGAGCTGGCGGAACCCTGGTAACCAGCCAACCACTGCGGCTCCCGCCCATCGACCGTCACTGGGCACCCACATCGGCGCGGCGGTGACTCCCACAGTGCGACAATGAGCATTGATGCGATCACGCAACGGTCCTGGTGTTAACTTTTTGACGCCCATCCAGCGGCTCAAACACTGAGGCATGAAGAGAGCGACTGCGCCCAATCCAATGAAGCTGGCGATCAATGACTGAATCGACTCTGGCAAATCAACTCGCAATAGTCTCAAGCCATCGCCTGCGGCTGCGATCAATAGAACCGGCAGCAAACAAGCCATGACGTTGGATGTTCCGCCTAAGCGGATGCGCGTGCTGAGAATCTTGACAAGGCGATCCGAGGGCGCCGGATGCATCAGGTTGTTTTGCAGATGTGCTGTGTTTTGAATACTTGCTGTATCGAGAACTTGAATCAAGTGCCTACGGCGTTCGACACCTTGATAATTCGGAGTCATAACGAATTGCAACTGATCGCTCGCGGTGGTCTTGCGATTCTGTACAAAGACTTCCATCTGCGAAGTTGTCAGCTCAAGAATCACCAGAACTGCAAGACTTGGAACAAACCAGAGCACGAGCGAAACGCTTTGTAGCATACCGAGTTCATCAAGCTGTTTGATCCAAGGTCCCCAGTTAGTGAGCAACAGCGTCGCGGGTAGACACAGCACCCAAAAGGATTCCAACGATTGGCGCACGATGGACCAGCGTTCGTTGGTGCCGCGCATCCAATAGGCTTGCCACTGATCGTCGAAGGCTCCTGATTTACGTAGCACGTGAATACACAGCACTTTTGCAGCGGCTCCGAAGGCGATGCAAACTGCAATAATGTTCAACCAGGCTTGAAATGGTCCGATCGCTATTTCGCCGCACCAGCAGATTTCCCGGCTCAGCAGGGTGACGAGAATGACTAGGAATAGACGAACTGTAAGCATGAATGAAGTCTGTTGTTCTGCTGAGGCAGCGGTTCGGCGCAAGGAAATGCGAAAAGCTTGCGGAGGTCGATTGTCTCAGATTAGTTGCGGGCCATCGGCAATTCGAGGATAGTGCTGCTGGAGGAGTTGCACTTGCGGTTAACTCTGTTGCTTTGGTCCGCTTGTATCAATTGCCACACTGTCGGCTCTATTTTTCGCGGCGGAATCGGATGTAGGCCCACGTATGCAATGGCAGTGCAATCGCGCCAGTCGTTACTGCGTAAGCGACAACCAAGCCACTGGTGGAGTACATGCGACCGAAGGTCCAAACCGCCGCGGCTGTTATCAAGAGTCCCACGACCGACGGGATCCAAAACGGGTTGGCTCGTCGCGCCATGACGTAGAAACTTTGCAGGGCAAGCAAGTGATTTGCGATCAAGCCGACGCTGAGCGCAGTGAGTTGCCATGGCAGAACGAAGTTCAGTTCCCATCCACGGCCTAACCAAGGCAGGATCGCAATCAGCAGAATCAACGTTCCTAAAGCTAAGCAGAGGAGCGCAGTTGAGATCAAAGCCGTTTGTCGCCACATCGTGCCTGCTTGTTCACGCTCGCCAGCGCCGTGATGAGCTGACACCAATGAGAACTTGGTTTGTACCCAAGTCAGTGCGAGCATCTGAATGGCGGTGGTGATGGTCAGTGTGGGACCCAAGCGTCCTGCGTCGGTCGCGGCATCGGCTGCTTCGCGACCAAGGACAACGATCACGAACAGTTGACTCGCCAAATAATGCGCAACGCTGATCACTGCAACTCGCCATTGCATTGGTACCACGTCGCGCGACCACGAGAAGCCATCGTTCGGAAGTGGTAGGCTGCGGAAGCGCGCGAAGAAGTCTTTGTGCAGACCAAACACTAAGTAGCAACCCCAAGCTGCTTGGACGGTTGTTGCCAAAACAATCGTCCATAATCCTAGCCCGGTTGCGAGTGCAATCCAAACGACCACATTGCCGGTAACGATCTGTAGCAGCCGAAACGAGTAGATGGAGTCGCGATAACCGGCTCCTTCCAGGATTGCGAGCGATGGAGCTAAAGCAATCGACACCCCAGCGATTGGAATCACGACAGTTAGCGGTAACCACCAGTTCAGTTGTGTTTCGACAGAGGCAAGCGACAACCATCCGAAACCTAGTCCGGCGAGCACAAATAAAAATGCAACCATCAGGAACCATTGCCACGAGCCAGTGATCAACAAAGCCATACGTTGCGCAGCGAGTTGATTTTCATGCTCTGTCGAGTTGATCTTTTTGTTGAGCTTCGCCGCTTCGTTTCCCGCTTGGCTAATCAGTACGTTCAACAATCCAAGCTCAAAGATCGCTTGAATGCCGATGATACTTACGAGTCCGTAGTAAACGCCGCGCTCGGAAACTGAGAAGGCACTGATGACGAGGATCAGCGTGATCGGGCCGGAGATGGCTTGCCAGCTCTTGGCGGCCAGTGCAAACAGTAGCGGTCGATCCAATTGCAATCGCTTGCTAATTCTTACAAGCCATGAGTTCGGTGCATCGCCTTGTTCAAGAGCTGCCATTTAGCGGTTGCGCTTTCGAGCTGTTTTCATTTAAAAGCTATTCCGGCGCAAGTCCAGAAATTCACAAACGTGCGTCACAAAGGCAACTTGCTCCGCTTGCGTTGCAACAGACCAGCGGCGATCCTTTGCAGCATACTCTGGAAGCAGCAAATCGACGATAAGATTTCGGTGAGAAGCGTTGGCTGTATCGATTCCGTTAGCGCAAAATCGCTCGAGCATTGCGCGCTGTTGACTTTGCAGTTGACTGGCAATGGCTTGAGCTGATTTTACTGAGTCTAGGCAAGCGGATGCGAAAAGCGGCCACCCATTGAGTAACTCAGGACGCTGGACGACTTCGAAGAACGAGGCTAGCGAGCGCGTTAGTGGTCGCGAGCCTCGCCAAACATTGTCGATGCGCTGACCAGTAATTTCAGTAAAGCCCGGTTCGCTGCTGAAGTCCAAAATGGCTTCGCCGCGGTTCACGTTGACTCGGCGCGAGCGATGATCGGCTCGGCGACCGAGCGAAAGTTGTGTAGCGATGCCATCGAAACGCAAAGTGATTTCGATTTGACCATCAACTGGATCGTAATTCACTCCATCGATTGCAGTGACAGAGCCGCTGGGTCGAATTCGGCGCAGCAGACTCCAGCAATGCGGCCACATGTCGTCGACGATGTTCGTATAAACATCGCCCATTTTGATTTCGCCATAGCGAACGTCTGTCCAGGGATCGGTCCACGTGATGTCGAGCGAGCGAATCGGTTGCGCGTTGATGGGACGCTGATAAAGCTGTGTCGCGAAGTCCTCGATGTAACTGGCGAAGTGCATTTCGAGGTTCACGCCGAGCGGACAATGATATTCGCTGGCGAGTTGCTGCAATGCGATGGCTTGTTCTAAGTCTAGGGTGAGCGGTTTCTCGCAGAAAGTCGGCACGCGATGTTGGAGCAGTTGACGCGTCAGTAAGGCGTGTTGCGGGGGGCTGGTCGCGACGATAGCGCATCGAATCTTCGTTGCAGCGTTGTCGGCTGTCGCGGTGAGTTTGCGGTTGAACTCAGATGTTGAGTGAAGCGTAACGCGTTCGATATTCTTTTCGGCTAACCAACGTTGAGCGACTTCGCGATTGTGATCGGTTACCCAAGCGATTTCCGCATCGTCGACCAACAGCGACTGCATGATAGGCAAGAGAACTCGCGACCACCGTCCACCACCGTAGAGTGCGACGCGGAGCAATGGAAACTTCGCTTGCTGAGGCTCGCTAGACATCCATCACTTTCACTTCGGGCATCGGCACATAGAAATTCGATTTCGAACCGCGAGCTCGCAACTGTTCCGCGATCGGCTGAGCGAAATGCCAAGCGAGCAGCAGCACGTTCTGCGGTTGCTCATCGATCAGCCGCTGGTTGTTAACGATGGGAATGCGTTTGCCGGGTAGGAATTTGCCGAGCTTCAGCGATGTCGGTTGTTCAGCGATGTAGGGCATCAGGTCAGGTCCGATGCCGGCAAAATTCAAGAGCGTACTGCATCGTCCGGGACATGAATTGCCGATGAGCGTGTGACCTTCGCGATGACATTTGAGAGCTAGTTCCAACAATTCGTTCTTCAACTGAAACGACCGCAAGCGAAATCGTTCGTAGTATGCGGGATCGGTGAAATGTTTGGCTTCATCGGCGAGAATCTTGTCCACGCTATCGCGGCGTGCGACGTTCTTGCCTTTGGCCACATAAACGCGAATGTTGCCGCCGTAGCGACTGACTTTCTCCGCATGAACCACTTTGAAATCGTAGTAATCGAACAGCACCACCAGCGACCGTAGCGAATACGTTCGCACATGTTCATGGTAGATCGTGTCGAACTGCAAACGTTCCATGATGGGCTCAAGGTAATGGTTCTCCAGAATGAAGTAACCATCGTTTGCGACCAGGATTTCTAGACCTTCGACGACGTCGCCCAGGGCTGCCATGTGAGCGAAAACGTTGGTCGCGGTAACCACCTTCGCCTGTCCATGTGTCTCGACGATTTGACGAGCGACGGCGGGATCAAAGGGAGCTTGAACGGTATCGATTCCGGATTCGCGCGCGTACTTCGCGATTCCGGTTGGTTCAACACCAGCAACGCGCACCGAGCGTTTGCGGAAGCTGGACAGCAATGTGCCGTCGTTGCAGCCGACGTCGACGACTAAGTCGCTGGGTCGCAGTTTCAGTTCATCGACGATCGACGCGGCCATTGCTTCTTGGTATTCAGCGAGTTCACGAGTCACGCCAGTGCGATATGGATAATCTGGATGGTAGACTACTTCGCCAGGAACGACGAAACCCATTTGAGAGAGCGTGCAGTTAGGGCACCACAGTTGGCTGAGCGGATACGTTGTTTCTGGTTGATGCAACTCAGCGGCTGATAACAGCGTATCGCACAGCGGTTGAAATCCTAGATCGATGACCAGACGCAGATCTTCGTTACCGCAAATTTGGCAACATGTTACTGGGCCGCTGGGGATGTTGTGGTTCGGTCTCATTGGTCATTCGATCTAGGCATCGTGTTGCGGTGGACTGTCGAGCGTTGCCTTCGTTCCAGTGTTGAATGGTCAACTGTGAAGCAATTGAACTGACTGTTCGAAATTTTCGATCTGTCGCAAGGTTACTTGAAGAGCGTTGCCTGCACCATGGACCTCGCGATACCACTGAACGGTTTCCGCGACTGTTTTCTCGAAATCCCAGCGGCATTTCCAGTTTAGAGTTTGTTGCGCTTTGACGGTGTTCAAGCTGAGCATCTTCGATTCGTGCGGCGCATTCGGATCGCTTTGGTCGGTCCATTTGGCTGGTCCGGCTTTCAATGGCCATTGCGACAGAAGCAATTCGACCAGTTGCTGAACGGTCTTTTCGGAGTTTTGTGAAGGGCCGAAATTAAAAGCACTGCACAGCTCAGCCTTGCGTGCCTGAGTGTCCGCTTCGGATAACTGTGCAGCGAGGGTCAAGTAACCGGACAAGGGTTCCAACACGTGTTGCCACGGTCGCGTTGCGTTTGGGTTTCGAACGGCAACGTCCTTTGAACTTTGCAGAGCTCGGATGCAATCGGGCACGATACGATCTTCAGCCCAATCGCCGCCACCGATTACATTTCCCGCGCGGGCGGTTGCTAGTCGAACTGGGCCATTGCTGAAGTAAGCGTGACGATAGGTCGTGACAGCGAGCTCGCACATCGCTTTGCTGGAACTGTAAGGATCGAGTCCGCCTAGCGAATCGAGTTCGGTGTAACCTTCTGTTCGTTCCTGATTTTCGTAACACTTGTCGCTGGTCACGACAACTGTGACGCACGGTTGTGCGGTCGTGCGGAGCGCTTCGAGCAACTGAAGCGTGCCCATTGTGTTGATGTCGAAAGTTTCCAGCGGCTTGTTGTACGACGGTCGTACCAGCGACTGCGCGGCTAAGTGAAATACAAAATCTGGTTTCCACTCAGTTAGTTCTTTGACCAACCTGTGGCCATCGCGAATGTCGCCGCGTACATCGCGGATCTTTTCTTTGAGCGATAAAAAATAATAGAGGGCGGGCAGAGTAGGCACATCGGATGAGTAGCCACAAACTTCGGCCCCCAGCTTTAGCAACCATTGCGTCAGCCAAGCGCCTTTAAAACCGGTGTGGCCAGTTATAAAAACACGTCGGCCGCGAAACGCCTCTTCGAACATGCTTCACCAACTTTTCCAGGGAGCTTGCTTGCTGTCCCATAACTGATTTAAGAAGAGATACTCGCGATAAGTGTCCATGGCAAAAAAGAAGCCGTCATGTCGGTAGGCGACCAACTGCTGCTCAGCAACCAATCGTTCCAATGGCCCGGTTTCGAATACGCATTCGTCGCCATCGAGCAGGTCCAGCACGCGTCGATTGAGAACGAAGAAGCCGGCGCTCGCCCAATTAAGACTTTGCGGCTTCTCGGCGAATTGTGTTACAAGTCCGCTGTCGGCTACGTCCAACATTCCAAAACGTGAGGTAGGGCGGACGACAGTCACGGTCGCCAATTTGCCGTGCTGTTTGTGAAAGGCGACTAACTTGCGCAAGTCGACATCAGCGACTCCATCGCCATAGGTCAGCATGAAACAGTCGTCGTCTTTGAGATATCGTGCCGCACGTTGAACTCGGCCGCCGGTCATGGTCGCGAGGCCAGTTTCGGCGAGCGTTACGTTGAAAGATTCTTCCGATCGTCCGTGCAGTTCGATCGCTTGTTTGCTTCCGAGCGATAGCGTGAAGTCGTGATTCATCGCTTCGTAGCTGAGGAAGTATTCTTTGATCATCGAGCCGCGATAACCCAAGCACATCACGAAGTCGGCGAAGCCGTAATGAGCGTACATCTTCATGATGTGCCACAGAATTGGTTTGCCGCCGATTTCGACGAGCGGTTTGGGACGGAACTCCGTTTCCTCGCGCATACGCGTACCTTGTCCGCCACACAAGATCATCGTTTTCAAAGTGTTCCCGTCTCCCACAGATCGCTGACCAAGCTTTACTGCGAAGACTATAGCAGATTTAGTTTGATTGGGTGGCTAGCTGCGAAGTCGCTTTTTGGGACCGTTGGCAGGCCTCTGCGCCTGCACTATGTTAGCAACCAAGCAACAACATTGGTCAAGCGACGATTGCCGAGTCGCGGTTCCTTCCTTATCAAACTTGAGTCAAAAATATGCAGCTTTCGCAACAACTTGAATCATGCCTCGAAGGTCGGCTCGCGTGCGCGGTGGAGCTTGCCAAGTTAGGCGGCGCGCTGACGCTGAAGTACTTCCAAACCAGCGGTGTGGACGTGGAACGCAAAGGCGATGATTCGCCGGTCACGATCGCTGACAAACAGGCTGAAGAACTGATCCGCCAAGAGCTCAGTCAGCGGTTCCCCGATGACGCGATCTTGGGCGAGGAGTTCGGTACGCAAGCTGGAACCACTGAGTATCAATGGATTGTCGACCCGATCGATGGGACGAAGAGTTTCATTTCCGGTGTGCCGATCTATTCGACGTTGATCGGAATCGTGCGCAATCGCGAGTGTTTAGGTGGGGTGATTTATATTCCAGCACTTGATGAAATTGTGTTTGCAGCGAAAGGGAACGGTTCGTGGCATTCCATTCGCGGCAACGCACCAACGCAGTGTCACGTTTCATCGCGCAAGTTGGCTGAAGGATTGTTCGTTACGACGCAGTTCGATTCGTTCAGTAGACGCGGGGCAGGGGAGGGCTATCGCCAGTTGGAGCAAGCCGCCTACATCAGCCGCACTTGGGGCGATGGCTATGGTTACTTGCTGGTGGCCACTGGTAGAGCTGAAGTGATGGTCGATCCGATTGCCAACCCATGGGACCTGGCGGCTGTGCAACCGGTCGTTGAAGAGGCTGGCGGCAAGTTCACGAGTTGGTCGGGTGAGTCGACGGTGTTTGGTGGCGATGGCGTCGGCAGCAATGCGCTGGTGCACCAAGATGTTCTCAACATGTTGAAGCCCGCCAAGTGAAGCCAGCCCCAGCGACTCGCAAGCGTTCCATGCTGTTCGAGCGATTAACGATGAGCATCGCGGGTGGTGTTCGAATATAATTTGAACCGCGACGCGGGTGAGTTTAGTTTCTTGTGTCGCGCATCCTACCCCCTACTGTACGCTACTGTACTTTTGCTCCCTCCAGCGAAGAACCTAACATGCGAAGCTTGTTGTTTGTGCCCACTGTTTCGGCCAGGTTTCTGACACTGATCTTTGTCGCCGCGACTGCTTGCACTGTCCTGTGCGAACCTGTGGTTGCACAACAAGACGTCTTTCGTCGCGAGAACTTAGTCGCTTGGTGCATTGTTCCGTTCGATAGTCAACATCGGTCTCCGCAGCAACGCGCGGAGATGTTAGTGAAGCTGGGCATACATCAGTTGGCTTACGATTACCGCGCGGAACATATACCCAGCTTCGACGAAGAACTCGAACAGCTGAAGAAACACAACATCAAATTGCTCGCCTGGTGGTTTCCGACTCAGTTAAATGACGAAGCGAAGTTGATTCTTAGCGTGCTTGAGAAACACAAGGTTCAAACGCAACTGTGGGTCACTGGTGGCGGTGCTCCAACACAAACGCCTGAAGAACACGCAGCGCGAGTGGCGGCGGAAGCAGACCGCATTCGACCGATCGCAGAGGCAGCGGAGAAGATCGGCAGTAGCATCGGTTTGTACAACCACGGAGGTTGGTTCGGCGAACCGGAGAACCAACTGGCGATTATCGACAAATTGAAGATGTCCAATGTTGGGATCGTTTACAACCAGCATCACGGTCACGAACATGTGGAACGGTTTGCAGAATTGTTGGCGAAGATGAAGCCGCATTTATACGCGCTGAACTTGAACGGCATGGTTCCCAAAGGTGATCAGATCGATCAAAAGATTGTTCCGATCGGCGCCGGGAGTCTCGATAAGCGGTTGTTGGAAGTTGTGCGAGCGAGCGGCTACAACGGTCCGATCGGCATTTTGAACCACACGGACCATGATGCTGAAGCACGCTTGCAAGACAACCTCGACGGACTCGATTGGTTGCTGCCACAGTTGGAAGGCAAATCGCCCGCGAAGCAACTGAAGTATCGCACTTGGGAGTTGCCGCCGGCACAGTCGAACAATGCCCAGCCAAATCCTGCGAGGCAGTTTGTTGAGTTCAATGCTGACGATGTCACGATGTTAACGGCGAGCGCTAAGTCGCGAGGCAATGCAGCTCGTGGCGTTGCCTTGTTTGCATCTGCCAAGTCGGCGTGTGTGTCGTGTCACAAAGTTGGGAGCTTAGGGGGTAGCGTTGGTCCCGATCTGACGTCGATCGGAAAGTTGCGAACAGCAGAACAACTTGTTGAATCGGTGTTGTGGCCCAATCGAATGGTTGAAGACAAGTATCGCGTGACACAAGTCTTGACAAGCGATGGCGAAGTGCTTCGAGGCTATGTTCAGATGGATGATGAGCAGCAAGTTGTCATCGTCGATCCGGCTACGGGCGATCGCCTATCGGTGGCGAAAGGCGACATCGAAGATCGCAAGCACGTACAGTCGCTGATGCCCGAAGGTTTGGCCAATGCTTGGAGTGAAGAGCAGATCGCGGACTTGATTAGCTTTCTTACCGATCTGGGGCATCATGAGCAGTTGCGAGCTGAGTTAACTGAGTCGGTTTTGCAGCATGTGCAGGCGCATGATCCGGCAACGTTTGAGTTTGATCGCAAGCCGCTGAATGAAGAAGCTTGGCCGAACTGGAAAGCTCCGATCAATCGCGAGCGACTGTACGATTTCTATACGAAAGAAGCGAATCACTTCCGTGTGCAAGACCGCGACCAACGACTGCTGATGGATTTTCCTGGACTGGACGGCGGCGAGTTCGGGCATTGGGGGATTCAATCGGAAGCAACTTGGGCCAGCGATGAATGGAATGAAGCTGAGCTAGGAAGCGTGCAGTGCGGCGTATTCACGGGACCGAACAATTCAACTGTGGCTCGTGGTGTCTGTTTGCAGTTGGGCGATAGCAGCGAAGTGTTCGCATGCTTTGATCCGGACACGTTGACTTATCCAGCATTGTGGAGTGGATCGTTTCTAAAGTTCTCGAGTGTGCGACATGGCTTTGTCAGTGGCGTGACGCCGAATGGTCCGTTGCTCGCGAAACAGGATATTGCTGCTCCCAAAGAGCCTTTTGCGTATCACGGTTATTATCGCATTGGGAAGCGAACAGTGTTTGCTTATCGCGTCGGAGACATTGAGTACCTCGATGCGCCGTGGACGAAAGATGGACAATTTGTGCGCGAGTTTGCGCCACGCGAAGAGCATTCGTTGCGGGGTGAGTTGCATCGAGCGAACGCGATGTCGAAGGTGACTTTGGAAACCAGCATTCGGCTTGGCGACCAACGACCGTATGCGATCGATACGATTGAATTGCCGCTCGACAATCCTTGGCGTGCCCCGATGTACATCGGAGCTCATGCTTTTCTGCCGGACGGTTCGGCGCTGGTGGCGACGATGCAAGGCGACGTGTGGCATGTGTCGGGACTGCAGAGTGAGAAAGCAACTTGGCGACGGTTTGCTTCTGGCTTGCACCATGCGTTAGGAGTCAAGATTGACGAAGATGGGATCTTCGTGCAGTGCCGCAATCAACTGACGCGGTTGCATGACTTGAACAACGATGGTGAAGCGGACTTTTATGAGTGCTATTCGAAAGCGTTTGAGACTTCGCCTTCTGGGCATGATTACATTTGTGGATTGGAACGCGATGCGGAGGGAAATTTTTATACTGCGTCCGGTAATCAAGGTTTGGTTCGAATCAGTCGCGATGGTTCTGAAGCGAAAGTGATCGCCGAAGGATTTCGCAATGCGGATGGTTTGGGGATCTATCCGGATGGTGTGGTGACGGTGCCATGTTCGGAAGGTGAATGGACTCCGGCGTCGATGATTTGTGCGGTGGATTCGAGGCGTAGTGATGTTCCGTTCTATGGTTATCGCGGAGCGAAGTTTGCGAAGCGACCAGTCGAGCGACCTGAGTTGCCCTTGGTTTATTTGCCGCGGGGACTGGATAATTCAGCAGGTGGGCAAGTGTATGTCGATAGCGATCGATGGGTACCGCTGAAAGGCAATATGGTTCACTTGTCATTCGGAACGGGTTCGCATTTTTTGTTGCTGCGCGATCGAGTGGGTGATCAGTTGCAGGGAGCTGTAGTGCAGTTGCAAGGTGAGTTCTCATCGGGCGCTCATCGGGGCCGTTTCTCGCCGGTGGATGGGCAATTGTATGTCAGCGGCATGAACGGCTGGGGAAATTACTCGACGGATCAAGGCTGTTTTCAGCGAGTGCGATACACGGGTGATGCAGTTCAAATTCCGATCGGCTTTCATGTGCATTCGAACGGAGTTGCGGTTCAGTTTTCTTCCGAGTTCGATCGCGACTTTGTCGAGCAAGCGAGTGAGCACTTCGCGCAAGCGTGGAACTATCGCTACAGCGCGGCTTACGGTTCGCTGGAATATTCGGCGCTGCACTACGGAGCGCGGGGTCACGATCGACTGGAGATTGCTTCGGTGCATGTCGTGGATGATGGATGCACGATGTTCCTAGAGATTCCAGAGCTGGTGCCATGCAATCAATTGCATTTGCAAATTGCAACATCCGCGAACAGCCGTGTTGATGTGTTCGCCACTTGCAATCAACTCGATACGCCGCGAACCGATTTCGATGGTTTGCGACCGTTGGTTGAAAAGTCGCTAGCGCATCCGCTGGATCAGGACATGTTGATGGCAACTAAACGAGTCCCGAATCCGTGGCGACATAACCTTGCAGGTGCGCGTGAAGTGCGCATCGCTGCTGGGCAGAACTTGTCTTATGACGTACGTGAAATTCGTGTTAAAGCAGGTGAGCCGATCAAGCTGATATTTACAAATCCTGATGTTGTGCCGCATAACTGGGTATTGATTCGTCCTGGAACGTTGCAATCGATTGGGGCTGAAGCGAACAAGATGGTTGCCGATCCTGAGGCTTTGATTCGTCACTATGTTCCACAGTCGAGCGATGTCGTTTGCTTTTCGGATATCGTGGATGGGAAGCAGGAGACTGCGATTCAGTTCCGCGCGCCTGAGCAGCCCGGCCGGTATCCGTACCTATGCACTTTCCCCGGCCACTGGATGGTCATGAACGGAACGATGATCGTTGAAGCGAATTGATCGTTAGTGCTGACGTGTATCGTTGGCCCATGAGTTGCTGGTGAGTGGAGAACGTTCAGCTCGCGTGTTGAAACGCCAAGCTGTTAAGTCCTTTGATTCCAGTAGAACAACTCGATGCGTTCATTTAACAGACTAAGTCGTTTCGCGAAGAGCTTGGCAGCAAAACCACCGCCGTGGTACCCGATCCGCCAATTCGCTATGGGAATGACATTAGGGACAATTCTGTCAGTTGCAAGCGGCTGTCACACCGACGCGCAACCAGGTATGCCAGGTGCGGGGCCTAATCAAGGACCTCCGCTGGCGGCGGTTGATGTTGTTCAACCTGTTGTGGAAACGATTGTGGACTATCGCGAGTACACAGGTCGAACCGCGGCGGTGGACAGTGTTGAAATTCGTTCGCGCGTCAGCGGCTATATACTTGAGACGCCGCGAACGAAGCAGAACGCGGTCGAGAATGATCATGTTAAAGTCGGCGAGGGGAAAAACGTCGAACAGGGTGATCTGCTGTTTCTGATCGACCCTGAGCCATACGAACTTGCGATCAAGCAAGCGACGGCCAGCATCGCAGCGGCGCAGGCTACTTTGACTCGAAATGAAAAGGAGTACGCGCGCCTTAGTCAACTGAGAACTACGAACTCAATAAGTCAAGCTGAGGTGGATTCTGCGTTGGCAGCGAGGGAGGAGTCGAAGGCGCAAGTTGATAGTTTGAAAGCCGCTAGAGATCGCGCTTCGCTGGACCTCAAATTCACAAGAGTTCTTTCGCCGATTAACGGGATACTTGGTGAAGCGCTCGTGACTCGCGGTAACTTAGTGGTAGCCGATACGACGATTCTTACAACGGTCGTTTCGACGGACCCGGTGTACGTTTACTTTGATGTCGACGAGGAATCGTTGCTTGATTATCGCCGCCGCATCCGCACCGGTTCAGTGCAAAGCGCGCGCGATTCGCAGATTGAAATATCGATGGCGTTGGCGAACGAGAACGAGTTCGAGCATCGCGGCTACATTGACTTCGTTGACAACCAAACCGATCCAGACACAGGCAACACGCGTATTCGGGGCACGTTTCCTAATGCGGACAATTCTTTGTCGCCGGGGTTGTTTGCCAGGGTGCAGATTCCGTTTACGGCAGAATACGAGGCGCTATTAGTGCCGACGCTCGCCTTGGGAATGGATCAGCAGGGTCGATTCTTGATGGTGGTCGACGATCAAAACGTAGCGGAGCGGCGCGCGGTTGAAGTTGGTTCTGAACGCGGCGGGATGACCGTTATAACGCAGGGCATCACCGTTGAAGATAGCGTCATTGTGTCGGGGCTTCAAAAGGTTCGACCAGGTGCGCCAGTTACAATCGACCGCAATCTGGGACAGACCGCGCCGGGCGCTAATTCCGGAGGGATTGCTGCCGAAGGAGCTGCTGGTGAAGGGGTTGCCCCTTGATATCTGATTTCTTCATTCGTCGCCCGATTGCAGCTAACGTGATCGCGATCATTACGATGATACTCGGTGTCGTCGCATTGCAGGTGCTGCCTGTTGAGCGCTACCCAAACATCACTCCGCCGACGATTCAAGTTACGGCGACTTATCCAGGTGCCAACGCGCAAGTGGTTACTGACACGGTCGCAGCACCACTGGAGCAGCAGATCAACGGCGTTGAACGGATGCTATACATGTCGTCAACGTCGTCATCCAATGGCGCGTATTCTCTGACAGTAACTTTTGAAGTTGGTACCGATTTGGATACCGCTCAGGTGCTCGTACAGAATCGTGTTTCGCTAGCTGAGCCGCTGCTTCCAACTGAAGTGCGGCAGTTGGGCATCAGTGTCAAGAAGCAGTCGACGAGCATCCTTTTAGTTGCTTCATTAACTTCGCCAGACAAGACGTTTGATAGTCTTTACTTATCGAACTATGCGAGTCTTCGCTTGCGAGATGAACTGAGTCGTGTGGATGGTGTGGGTGAAGTTACGGTGAGCGGCAGCGGTGCGTACAGTATGCGCATCTGGGTCGATCCAACGCGATTGGATGCGCGGGGGCTAACGTTTCAAGATCTGCTTGTACAACTGCGACAACAGAATGTGCAGGTTGCGGCGGGACAAATCGGTCAGCCGCCGATGGCTGGTGCTGGCGATTTTCAGTTGACGGTAACAGCGTTGGGCCGCTTAACGACGCCTGAAGAGTTCGAGAATATCATCGTTAAGTTTGGAGAGGATGGAAGTTTGACTTACTTGCGCGACGTTGCGCGCGTAGAGCTTGGTGCGCAATCTTACGACAGTTTCGCACAACGTGGCGGTATCGATTCGGCTAGCGTGCTGATCTATCAATTGCCTGGTGCCAACGCTTTGTCCGTTGCCGATCGAGTTCGCGAGGCCATGGATCGACTCAGCGAATCGTTCCCGCTAGGAATGGAGTACGACATTCCGTTTGACATTACGGTGTTCGTCTCAGCGGCGATTCATGAAGTCTACAAGACGTTGCTTGAAGCCGGCGCGCTCGTGTTAATTGTCATTCTGGTGTTTCTGCAGGATTGGCGAGCGGTATTGATTCCTGCGACGACGGTACCGGTGACTATCATTGGTGCGTTTGCGATCATGCCATTGATCGGTTTCTCCGTTAACCTGCTGACTCTGTTTGGGATCGTGCTGGCGATTGGGATTGTGGTCGATGATGCGATCGTGATTGTTGAGAATGCGGCACATCACGTGGAGCGAGGCAAGCCGCCGGTCGAAGCGACGCGATTGGCCATGCGTGAAGTGACAGGGCCGATCATCGGTATTACGGCTGTGTTGATGGCGGTGTTTATTCCGACGACGTTTTTGAGCGGAGTGACGGGGCAATTGTATCGTCAGTTCGCGTTGACAATCGCTTTCACAGCATTGCTGAGCGCCGTGAATGCGCTGACGCTGAAGCCGGCGCAGTGCGCAAGTTGGTTGAAGCCACCGAAGGAGAAGAAGTTCTTTCTAGCGCGATGGTTTAACACAGCGTTCAGTTGGGTCGAAGGCGGCTATGTCGCAATCGTTCGCGGCTTGCTGCGAGTCTGGTATGCGGTATTGGTTGTGTTCGTACTGACTGTTGGCGGAACCGTGTGGTGGTACTCGGTGTTGCCGACCGGATTTCTGCCGACTGAAGATCAAGGGTATTTGATAACTGCGATTCAGTTGCCCGACGCAGCTTCGCAAGAGCGCACTCGCGATGTTATTGAACAGATGAACAAGACCTTGGCGGACGTCGAAGGCGTTGAGACTTGGTTTACGCTCGGAGGTCTTTCTTTGCTCGAAGGCAGTCAGTCGTCTAACGCAGCGACGATGTTTATTCGGCTCAAGGACTGGGAAGACCGAACGACTCCTGAGTTGCAGCAGCCCGCGCTGGTCGGCACATTGATGCAGCGGTTTGGCGAGATCAAAGAGGCGTTTATTTTGGTGATTACACCGCCAGCGATTCAGGGCTTGGGCGTCAGCGGTGGATTTGAAATGGAAGTTCAAGATCGTGGTGGAGTCGGTCGCGAGCAGTTGCAAGCGGCTGTGCAGGAGATGATCACTAAAGCCAATCAGAATCCAGCGCTCGCGCGCGTAAACACTTCTTTCCGCCCCGGCGTGCCGCAACTTTTCGCGGACGTGGATCGCGCGAAAGTATTGAGTATGGGAGTACCGCTGGGAGATGTGTTCAGCACTTTGCAAGCGGCGCTTGGGTCTGCTTATGTCAACGACTTCAACAAATTCGGGCGAACTTATCGAGTAACTTTGCAAGCGGATGCGCCGTACCGAAACAGTGTTGACAGCGTGCGACGTCTGAAGGTTCGCAACGACGAAGGTCAGATGGTTTCATTGCAGAGTTTAGTGACGATGAAGGACGCTTATGGTCCGCAGATCATTCGACGATTCAATCTATATCCTTCGGCGACGATTACTGGATCAGCCGCGCCGGGCCGGAGCTCTGGTGAGGCGCTCGCGTTGATGGATTCGTTTGCCGATCAGTCGCTGTCGAGTTCGATGGGATATGAGTGGAGCGGTGTCTCACGACAGGAAAGTGAAGCGACCGGTGGCGAGTTTGCGATCTTTCTGTTGGCTGTCTTGCTGGTGTATTTGGTGCTGGCGTTTCTTTACGAGAGTTGGCTGTTGCCGCTGTCGGTGATTTTGGTTGT
>JBGSJB010000150.1:0-1630 GCA_041742175.1 Pirellulaceae bacterium | reverse complement strand
CCGAAGTTAGAAAAGCCACACAGCGCATAAGTCATCAAGTGCTTGGTGCGGTCGCTGATCGGATTCTCGCGATGAATCATTTCGCTGAGCTGTTCATAAGCCAAGAACTCATTGGTCACCATCTTAACGCCCAGCAATTGGCCGCCGTCGAGCGCTTCTGCCCAAGGCACACCGATCAACCAAGCGAGCGGAGCAAACAGGTAGCCCAGCAACATCGTAAAGCTGAGCGTTGGACTGCCCTGCGAATCGACAAATCCTACTAGCGCGCCCGCTTGACCGAGCGCGAAATCGGCGAGTGCGATTAAGGCTAAGAACGCAATCAACATCGCAGCGATATTCAAAGCCAAATGCAAACCATCGCTGGCTCCTTGTGCCATCGCTCCGACCAGATTTACACTCTGCGAATCCGCATCGATTGCCAACGATTGCTCGACGACTACGCCATCGTCTTCCGGCACCATCAACTTCGCAATCATCAGTGCAGCAGGCCCGGAAATGACGCTTGCAGTGATCAAATGCCCAGCTTCCACGCCCATGCTCGCATAACCGGCGAGCAGACTGCCAGTAACTGTCGCAAAGCCACCGACCATCAACGCATTCAATTCGCTGCGCGTCATGCGCTCGAGGTAAGGTTTGACAACTAGCGGCGCTTCGGTATGACCGACAAATATATTGGCCGCCGCAGCCAGTGTTTCCGGACCGCTTGTCCCCAACGTCTTTTGCATGACAGCCGCTACGCCGCGCACTACCAACTGCATCAACCCGATGTGATACAACACCGACATGAGGCTACTAAAAACAATGACCGTTGGCAGCACGCCGAACGCAAAAGACTTGACCATGAACAGGCGATCGCCAGCCACATGCTGGTTCGCATCTGGGAACAGTCCAAAGACGAATCCGCTTCCTTGGCCGACGAAGTACTGAAAGCCTTCGACAGCGGCGTTGGCTTGCGCAAAGAACCACTGCCCCGGAGTTGTCCACAGCACCGCCGCTGCCAATGCGAACTGCAATAAAACTCCACCGATGACGATTCGCAGCGGAAACTTGCGACGATTCGTACTGAACGCCCAAGCGATAAGTAGCAGCACCACCAACCCCAGCAATGAATTTAAGCGCGGAAGAGCTGATTCGAGCATAGCGTGCATTTCTGACTTAGAACGCGGGGCAGTTAACCGACTTGCAAATGGGACTCGACATGACGAATGGCGTCGCGAACCGTCAAGCCGCGCGCGTCACCCATCGCACTATTATCGCGCAGCCATTCTTCGACGGTCTTCTCGGCTGAGATTACGGTGCTGTGGCGACGGTTTCCAAAATAATCGCCGA
Organism: Pirellulaceae bacterium; assembly: GCA_041742175.1. Classification (GTDB taxonomy): domain Bacteria; phylum Planctomycetota; class Planctomycetia; order Pirellulales; family Pirellulaceae; genus Aureliella. Next base: position 301 of record JBGSJB010000150.1, on the reverse strand, counting down.
TCTCTTTGTAAGCCGCTGGTGTGTACTTGCGAGCGAGGAACATAGCCAACATCCGCGGCTGTGCTATGGTGCGCGTCTTGCTGGAAGATTGCAAACTGGACGGTGCCAGTCCGAACACTTCACAGACCACACGCTCGATATCGCCCAGCCGCACGACCGGTTGGGTGGCTTGAACAAGATCGTACACGGCGTTCCAACATTGATCCCAAGTCAACGCAGCACCCGCAGTAGCTTGCGATGCGACAGCGATCAAACGCTTGACGATGCCATGCAACACGCGTCCATCGCCAACCGTCCGCTC
>JBGSJB010000149.1:0-1987 GCA_041742175.1 Pirellulaceae bacterium | reverse complement strand
GCCAACGCGGCTCCTCACAAAGAGCGTGTGGATCAATGGGGCGAAGTCGTTAAGTTGCAGTTGCTGAAATACATTTGGAACGAAGGCGAACGTTTGCCGGAACCGCGTCGGCTGGGCAAGTGGTTGGTTGTGGCCGATGAGATCGGAATGAGCGAGTTGATTTGCCAACAGCTCGAGAACTTCGGCGCTCGGATTGCTGCCTACGTTCAAATCGGAAACGAATTTTCCGCTGAAGGCAATCAATTCAGTGTCTCGGGTGAGTCCGGCCAAGATTGGCAACGCGTTGTCGAGCATTGTGAAGAATTGGACGGAGTCGTCATTGCGAACTCGCTCAATGCCTGGCTGACTTCTGATGATCCGACCGGTGAGCGGCAACTACGAACGTTGGTTTCCATGCTACAAGGACTGTTCGCAGCGAACTTGCAGGACGTTCCGCGACTGTACCTGCTGACTCAAGCTGGATTCTCCGTTGTGCCATCGGATACCGAAGTCAATCCCGCTCAGGCGACCTTCAATGGATTTGCCCGAGTCGCATTCAATGAACTCGAAGGAGGACAACTAACGTCGATCGATTTGCCATCAAGCATCGATGAAACAACGTTTGAAGCGTTGATTCAAGAATTGATTTGCGACGCACCGCAAGACGAAATCGCTCTGCGAGAAGGTCAGCGGTACACGAGCGAATTGGCGCTGACTGACGACCTGACCAAGGACAACTCCCGAGTATCTTACTGCGATGACCTGCATCCGATCGTCCTTCGTCCGAATCTCTCGGAGTCGGACATTGGAACCGCGCGTGTTTTGGCCGATGCGTTCCAAACGCTTACACCTGATTCGATTCGTATTCGAGTTGAAAAGGGGATGATTCCGATTCAGTTCCTCAACGGCGAGTCCGACCATCTGCTCGAGCGTCCAGTAATGGAGTTCGTTGGTCGAATTGTGGAAGTCAGTAGCGGTGTATCCGATGATGCAATGAAGCTCAAGCATGGCGTGCGTGTCTGTGGTTTTGGACCTGCCGAGGCAGGAAGCCATTTGGTCGGCAAGCACAGCAGCTTTACATTGACTGCGATCGCCGAGGAAGATGACGCGTTCGGTTTGGTGAGTCAGATTAAGAACGCCAGCCGAGTTGCCGCCGCAGCGAACGAACTGAAGATAGCACGCGGACAGGTTGCGATCGTGGAGCTGTCGCCACTGGGAATCGAATTGGCGAACGAGCTGGCAAGACGTGGTGCCAAAGTCATCTTGTTGGCAAATTCGGCAGACGCGATCGCAGCAGAAAGCGGACTCGATCATCCCTGTTTTGTGGTCGATGCCGAGCAACTCGATCAATGGATGCAGCAGCACACTTGCAATCGCGGATTCGACATTGTGGCCGTTGATGCGGCCCGTTGGAATCGAACGTGGGGCTGGATGCACTTGGCCAGAGGTGGAGTCATCGTCGATACCGATCCAGCGATCACTTCGTTTGCACTCCCCAAAAAGGCTTCGAAGATCGTTCGTACTTCGATCGAAGTATTATCACGAACTCCCTCGCAGTTCATCGCTGCACTTCAGCAGGGTGTCGAGATGATTCGCTCCGGCCAGACCATTGGCGCGAACAGTTTGGAAATCCCTGTCGCCGACATCGCGTGGCAAAAACTTCCGCTTAACGTTTCGCTACAAAGTCTGATCGTTTCCATGGATACGGACAATGTCGATCTGCCCATTGTTCAGCAAGACAACTATCAATTTGCTTCGGGAAGCACCTATCTAATCACGGGCGGACTTGGTGGCTTTGGACAACAAACAGCGCGATGGCTCGTCGCCAATGGCGTGAGTGCGGTTGTGCTCACAGGAAGACGAGGCGCTGATACCGAGGATAAACGAGCGTTTATCGCAGACCTGGAGAAAACGGGAGCGATGGTGAAGGTGGTCGCTTGCGATGCTGCTGATCCGATTCAAGTGCGAGAAGTCTTGCAAATGATTGCCGATCAGATGCCGCCACTGA
>JBGSJB010000148.1:0-2540 GCA_041742175.1 Pirellulaceae bacterium | reverse complement strand
TCAATCGACCACGAGCGTTTTTGGTCGGAGCGATCGTTTTGTTAGCTGTACCAGCCACGTACGGTTTTTTCTGTTTAGGTTGGGTGACTTATGATTTAACTGAAGAGCTTTCGCAGAATGCAACTAGTCGCCGCGGCGCACGGTTAATTGCAAACTATTTTCCAGTTCAAGATGGCAGCCCAATTAGCATCATGCTGATTCGCAACAAGCAATTTGACTCGGAGGAGACTTTGCAGGCGGCCTGTGCGGAGATTTCGAAGCAACTGTATTCCGAAGGTGTCAATTCGGTTCGTTCGCTTGGTGACCCACTGGGTGATTATCCGCCGGATCGCAAAATGGGTTTGCTCGATTCCGATGCTTGGCGACGACGCGTTCTGAAGAATCATCGTATCACGCGCGAACGCTTTATTAGTACTGTCGATAATCTTTCGCAACGTCTCGCAAAGTTCGACGTGATCCTGGAAGACAATCCGTTCTCGCCCGAAGCCAGCGAAACGCTCAATCATTTGCGCGAAAAGATGATGGCAGAAACGCGTCGTAGCGATTCGCCGTGGTTTGGAGCGGAAGTGGTTACTGCAGGAACGACAGTTGGTATCACCGATCTGCGATCGATTACCCAAAACGATCAGACGCGCATTCAAATCTTGGTGACTTTAGGCGTGTGGTTAGTTCTTCTTGTGCTGCTTCGTCATTTGATACTGTCGACCTATTTGATATTTACAGTCTTACTCAGTTACTTCTCAACTTTGGGAATTACTTATTGGGTATTTTGGACGGCGCATGGAGATTCGTACCATGGATTGGACTGGAAAGTTCCCCTGTTTTTGTTTGTGATCTTGGTGGCGGTGGGGCAAGACTACAACGTGTACCTGACGACTCGCATCTTGGAAGAACAACGCGTGCGATCTCGCAAAGAAGGTGTGCGACGAGCATTGCATTTGACTGGCGGGATCATCACTAGTTGCGGTTTCGTGATGGCGGGCACGTTCGTCGCCATGACCAGCCCAGCCATCATTCAGTGGCTTTCGACGGTGTTGCCGGACGGCTGGATTCTGGATGATGCGCCCGTGCTGCGTGGGATCACAGAGCTTGGTTTTGCGTTGTCGTTCGGAGTGATGCTAGACACACTGGTTGTGCGCAGTATCCTGGTGCCTGCCTTCTTCGTCCTGTGGCAAAATGCGAATGGTCGTATCGCCGATGATGGTTCATAGTTCGTGCTTAAGCGAGCCGTTCACTTGCCAGTCTTGAATGCCAGTCTTGAAACTTAGGTTGTTGGAAAATTTATGGAACGCAAATCGGTACCGCATTCTCCACAAGAGGTGCTCGTTCTTTGTCGCGAACACGATGTAAAAGCGATCGATCTCCGGTTTACCGATTTCTTCGGCCAGTGGCATCACAAGACGATTCCTGTTTCGTTGTTGACGGATCAATCGTTTGAGGATGGGTTCGGGTTCGATGGATCAAGCATCCGCGGATGGACGACAATCGAAGTACCGAACGTGCTGTTGATTCCACAGCCAAAAACGGCGCTGTTGGATCCGTTCACGGCGCTGCCGACTTTGGCGATGATTTGCGCGATTCATGATCCGATAACTCGCGTTGAGTTTGCGCGCGATCCGCGGCATATCGCGCGGCGGGCGGAGAACTACCTGACGAGTCTGGGAATTGCTGATCAGGCGTATTTCGGTCCTGAATTGGAGTTCTTCATTTTCGATGACGTGCAGTTTGATCAAACGGCGGGTGAGGCATTTTACCGTATCGATAGTGTCGAAGCGCAGTGGAATCGTGGTACTTCTGAAGCGCCGAATCTTGGCCACAAAATTCGCCACCGCGAGGGTTATTTGCCTTGCTCGCCGGTCGATCAAACGATGGACTTGCGATCTGAAATGATGATGGAGCTGATCGACTGCGGCATCGAAGTCGAATGTCACCATCACGAAGTCGCTACGGCTGGGCAATCGGAGATCGACTTTCGATTCAGTACGTTGGTGCAGTCCGCTGACAATGTGATGATTTATAAGTTTGTAACGAAAAATGTTGCGCGGCGTCACGGCAAGACGGTCACGTTTATGCCCAAGCCGTTGATGAACGATGATGGCTCGGGAATGCATACGCATTTTTCGATGTGGAAGGGCGGCGAACCTCTGTTTGCGGGCAAGGGCTATGGTGGCTTGAGCGACACTGGATTGTATGCGCTGGGCGGAATCTTGAAGCATGCTCCTGCTCTACTCGCGCTGACCAATCCCACCACCAACTCTTACAAACGGCTCGCGCCTGGACCGACAACTCCGGTGCATCTGTCGTACTCGCAGCGAAGTCGCACTGCAGCTTGCCGCATACCAATGCTTAGTCCTAGTCCGAAGTCGAAACGCATCGAGTTTCGTTGCCCGGACCCGAGCTGTAATCCGTATCTCGCGTTTGCAGCGATTTTGATGGCTGCAATTGATGGCGTGCAAAACAAGATTCATCCCGGCGAACCGCTCGATAAAGATCAATTCGACTCGCCGCTTATCAATTCCAAAGTTCCGATGGTTCCGCGC
>JBGSJB010000147.1:0-1642 GCA_041742175.1 Pirellulaceae bacterium | reverse complement strand
TATTCGCGACGCGACAAACATCAGGATATCGCCGAAGCGGTTTCGAAGGACTTCTTCGGTGTGCGAATTGACTGTGCGCAGTGCCACGATCATCCACTGTCTTCTGAAATCGAACAGGCGCATTACTGGGGTTTGGTTGCGTTCTTCAATCGCAGTAAGAACGTCGATACGCCGAACGGTCCTCGCCTTGCTGAATCGGCGATCGGTGGCTTTTCAGAGTTTACAAATATCGGTGGCAAGTCTTCCGAGAACAAGTTGGTGTATCTTCGCGCGAAACCGATCGAAGAAGCGCGACCGGGGAAAGATGAAAAAGTCGAGGATCGCGACGAACTCTACCTGCCAGCGGCGGATGGCGAACCGAAAGTTCCCAAGTTCTCCCGCAGGCAGCAATTCGTCGATCAAGTGCTCGTCGGCAATCCGTTAGTTGCCGAAGCGATGGTCAATCGCCTGTGGGGCTGGATGTTTGGTCGCGGTCTTGTCCATCCGGTCGATGCGCTCGATTCATTTCACCCAGCGAGCCACCCGGGTTTGTTGGACTGGCTCGCACGCGACTTTGAGCAGTCGAATTACGACGTGCGGCGATTGATCAGGCATTTGGCGCTGAGTCGAGCGTATCAACTGGAGTCGAACGCTCAGGCGGGAAGTGATCCGAAGTGGTTCGCGTCGGCCATCGCCAAGCCTCTGACGGCTGAGTCGTTGTATCGATCGATGCAAGTCGCGCTCGACGTTACCAATGCAGACGACTGGAATGCCGAGCCCAAGCGAACTCAGTTTGCAACCTTGTTTCCCGATGTGCTCACTGAGGAGTCGCTGGCGAACGTCTCGCAAGGCCTGTGGCTGACGAACAGCGAACCGATTCGCGAAATGGTTTCGGCGAAGAACTCGAAAGTAATCCAAGTGGTGTTGCAGATCGAAGACCCGAATCATTTGGTAGAACGGTTGTTTGAACTGGTCATGGGCCGTGCCCCGGAAGAGGACGAGCGGACACATTGCGTTAAGTTCTTGACCTCACGAGCAGACAATCTTCAGCAAGCGGTGGAGAGCCTCACCTGGGCGCTGCTTACAAGTGCCGAGTTCCGGTTCAACCACTAGTGTTGCATAGCATGCGAAGGGCCTTCGCAACGTCGCTTTTAATTTGGAATTTCACGATGAAGTCATCTCAGCCAAAACCCAATGAGCTTAAAGATCAGTCGCGAGGAATCGGTGTCGACATGTCACCGGAGGCGATAACACGTAGGCTTGAAATCGTAGACGAGCTAAGAGACTTCGCAAAAGAGTTGATGAGTGCGAAGAGCTTTGGTCCGTTGGTTTCCGCTCAACCGAAACAAAGCCAGCTACAAAGCCCAGAACAAAACTCCAGAGAATGAATTGAACTCGACTGCTCATCCACACTAAGTCTGCGCAGACTGTTCGGGCAAGTGAACCGATGGAAACTAGTTCAACAGCAACTAACCTAAGATTTTGCTATGCAAGTTAGAAATGAGGCCACAAAAGGCGTTTGCTCTTCTGGTTTGGCGACTGGAAACGCTGACCATCGCGTGCATCGACGTTTGTTCCTTCAAGGGAGCTTAGCAGGTGCAGCTTCGGTGGCGAGCTTCCAGAGTCTGTTCAGTGTGCCGGCGTTTGCTGATTCAGTTAAGGC
>JBGSJB010000146.1:0-2319 GCA_041742175.1 Pirellulaceae bacterium | reverse complement strand
GGGGACCGATCTGCGAACGTATCGTTTGGCAGTCGCTTGCACAGGAGAGTACGCACAACGCTTTGGTGGGACAGAGATCGCTGCGATGGCGGCGATCAACACAACCGTTAATCGAGTCACGGGAATCTACGAGCGAGAGGTTGCGATTCGATTGGAATTAGTGGACGATAACGACGAACTCATTTTCACCAACGCGGCAACCGATCCGTTCACAAATAATGATGCGGATGAACTTATCGATGAATCGCAATCCGTCATCGATAACAAGATTGGCAACGCCAACTACGACATCGGTCACACGTTCAGTACAGGAGCAGGCGGATTGGCAGGACTGGGAGTTGTCGGTCTCACGGGCCAAAAAGCTCGTGGTGTGACGGGTCGATCGGATCCGGTCGGCGATCCGTTTGATGTTGACTACGTTGCCCACGAAATGGGTCATCAATTCGGTGGCGATCATACGTTCAACGGCGTGTCACAAAACTGTTCGGGCAGCAATCGAAATGCAGCCACAGCTGTCGAAGTCGGCAGCGGGTCGACTATTCAAGCTTACGCGGGTATTTGCGGTGGTGATGACTTGCAACAAAATAGCGATCCCTACTTTCATTCCGTTAGCCTCGACCAAATTATTGCCCATTCAACTTTGGGCGGCGGCAATGTCGTCACTCCAACACCGACGGGAAACTTGGTCCCAACGGTCAGTGCCGGAGCTGATCGCGTGATCCCGAAGCTCACACCGTTTAGGTTGACCGCCAGTGCAAGTGACGCGGATGGCGATCCATTGCTCTATTGTTGGGAACAACGAGACCTTGGTGCCGCTGTGGCGGCGGATGCGGCCGACGACGGCGATATCCCGCTGTTTCGTTCATTCAATCCGTCGACGGACAACTGGCGAGTCTTTCCTCAATGGAGTGACATTCTCAGTTCAATGAAGACGCGAGGCGAACAACTTCCCTCGCTCGATCGCACAATGAACTTCCGCATCACGGTGCGAGACAATCGCAGCGGCGGTGGTGGTGTTAACAGCGATGGTTTACTCGTTCGCGTCCACGCGGGGTCGGGGCCGTTTCGCGTGGATCAGCCATCAAACACTTCAGTGACGAGTAACCTGATCGAAGTGACATGGGATGTCGCTAATACCGATCAGTCGCCAATCAATTGCAAGTCCGTCAATATTCGATTGTCGACAGATGGCGGTGTTTCGTTTTCACAGACACTAGCCAGCAGCACACCTAACGATGGCAGCGAGTTGGTCGCTCTGCCAGCTACGGCGATGAACAACTTGCGAGTGTTGGTCGAAGCCGCAGACAATGTTTTCTTCGCTGTATCGCCAAAGAACTTCAGTGTTCAATCCGCGAAGGTGCAAGTCTATCTGACGCGACATGCTGAGAAAGAATCTTCCGGCAGCGATCCAGACTTGACGCAGACAGGCGCGGCGCGAGCGCAGAAGCTCGCAGATTTCATGGCCCAAGCAGGTGTGACACGAGTCTATTCGACCGCTCAACGTCGCACGCAACAGACCGCCGCACCGACGGCGGCCGCCGTCGGTGTTCCCGTCACCGAGTACAACAACGTCAACGACTTGACCACAGCGATGCTGGGCTTAGATGGCGAGCGTGTATTGGTCGTAGCACACAGCAATACAGTTGGCTCAATCGCGGCCAAACTGAGTGTTACGCAGACAATCACGATAGACGAAAACGAATACGAGAATCTTTTCTACATCGGTCTAACGAACAACGCTCCACAGTTTGCTCAATTCAAATATAAAACGCCCACTGTCGCACCAACACCGGTCGCTCCCAACATCGCCTTCGCCCGCAATGCCTTGATCGCTGGGGCGCCGCCAGCGGTGATCGCTGCCGCTTCGCTTCCGATTGCAGCTCGTGCATCGTTCCCTCTTGACCGATTTGCACAGTCGGACAAGCCGGTCGTCTACCTCAATCAAAATTGGAGCCCGGAAGAATCGCTCGAGTTCTATGGTTTACGGCAGGGATCACTGTTGATGCGAAAAGCGTTCTTCAACGAACTCGAACAACCGGACAGCACTGACCTATTCCGCGACAGTGACTACCTTGCCAGTTTCGGATTTCTGCCTCGCAAACATTCCTCCGACAACCCGGAAGGTTATCCGATTGGATTCACCGGCAAAGATGCGATCGAGTTGAATTGTGCGGCCTGTCATACATCACGGTTGACCTACAACGATCAAGAGTATTGGATCGACGGCAGTCAAGCGAGAACGGATCTCGATGGCTGGCAACGCGAGTTGGTCCGGGCGATCAAGCTGACGTTGGCCGACGCACCAAATATTCCAGAGCC
>JBGSJB010000145.1:0-3733 GCA_041742175.1 Pirellulaceae bacterium | reverse complement strand
TTCGAGAGTTTCCGAAGTAGCCCGCAAGTCATCGAAGTCGTCAACCAAGTCTTCCAGAACTTGCCACAGCATTCGAATTTTGCGGACTGTGATCATGTCGCTCGCGATTGGTCTGAGAAGTTTCCGGAGCACAAGACGGCTCGCAAGAAGACGCCTGGCTATGTGCGATTGCAGAACGGGCCGGTGCTGGACAAGTCTTTGACAGCGGATGAAAAGCGCCTTGTGTTCTTGCAATTCACTGCGGAACAGATCGCTGAGTTGACGGCGCAAACAGGCGCGAGCGTTGGCGTTTTGTTTCGCCGAAACGCGGACGTCGCGACCATGATTGCGCTGCTGCGCGATCGCGGTATTTCGGCGAGTCAGGATGGTGGCAATCCGTTAACCGACTCGGCCGCGGTCGAATTGGTGCTGTCGTTGGTTCACTTGGCGGATCATCCGGGCGACGGAATCTGTGCATTTCATGTGGGCACTTCGCCGTTGCTCAAACACTTGCCGGCGGATCCGCGCGTTGAGCCGCAGCGGGTTGCCGATTGGTTCCGAGGTCAAGTCGTACGCGTTGGTTTGGGACGATCGATTGAGATGATTGCCGACTGGTTGGCGAACGAACTGTCGTGGTGGGATCAACATCGACTGAAGCAACTGGTGCGCAGTGCGTTCGATTTTCAGGCGTCCGGTTTGAGTCGCTTGTCTGACTTCGAACGGTCGGTGATGGAGCAGCGCATCGCGCTGCCAACGGAAGCTCAAGTGAAGGTTATGACGATTCACAAGAGCAAAGGCTTGGAGTTCGACGCTGTGTTCTTGCCCGACTTGGCGATCGAGTTCAAACCGCAATCGCCGCTGCTGGTGCTGCGGGGTGACGATCCAACGGAGCCGCCGAACGGTGTGCTGCGTTACATGAACGAAGCGCTACAGAAGACGTTGCCCGATTCTTGGCAATCGGCTTTCAAGCAGACGAAGGCGCGGGGAGTGTTTGAGTCGTTGTGTTTGTTGTACGTCGCAATGACACGAGCTCGCAACGCGCTGTACCTTTCAACTCATCCGGCTGGTAGCGATCAAAAGCAGAATTTCGATTCACTGCTGCAGTCGATACTCGGGCAAAACAAAGACGAGCTCGGTAAAGCGGAAGCGGTTTTGTACGAGCTGGGCGATCCGCTGTGGCACAAGTCGATCTCTAGCGAAAGTGCTGAAGAGGTTCAAGTTCCGGAAGTGCAATCGCGCGCGATCACCTTACGAAGAGACTCTGAATCAGCCCCGGTGCGCAGTTTGCGGATTGCGGCGCCGTCGACAATCGGTCAGACGTTTGAGCCCGTTCCGCTCGGGAATGCATTCTCGTTCAGTCAGAGTGTGGGTGCAAGTTTTGGAACGATCATCCATGCTTTCTTCGAACAGATTCGCTGGTTGGAAGAGTACGAGGCGGATCCAGTGGTGCTGCGACGCGTGGCACTCGCGGCCGTCAGCCCCGAGGAACTGCGGCATTTGAATGTCGACAAGCTGATCGAATCGTTCGCTGCGATGCTGGATCTGAAGTCGGTGCGGCAAGCGTTGAGTACGCAGCGTTACAAACGCTCGCTGTTCGGCAGCGTGCCCGATCAAGTGGAAGTCGATAACGAGCGCGTGATTAATCTGGTGATGAACGATCGCTTGATTTCAGGCACAATCGATAGGCTGGTCGTGTTGATGAAAGACGGTCGACCTTATGCAGCGGAGATTATCGACTTCAAAACCGATGCCTTCGATTCGGATATGACGTTGCTGTGGGTTCAAGATCGCATCGACCATCATCGCCCGCAGCTAGAGATCTACGCGCGTGTGGTTTCGGAACTGTTCAATATTCCGGAAGAGCGCATCGGAACGTATCTAGTGTTGCTCAGCGGCGACGAGTTCGTTGAGTGCAAGCGTGATTCTGTTGGATCGAGTGTTTTCATTAAGCCACCGACGATGAGTCGCACGCGAGCGGCGGTGGATTTGGTCCAGTAACGTGCAGTTAGAAACTGGCTCGGTGCGGTTTGCGGGTTAGCAGACTGGCGACGGAACGAACAAGTGCTTGCACCGAAGGTTTGTCAACTTGAGCCCATTCGCCGTGCTGAACGGGAGCAAGTTGGAACTCGGTGACTCCTTCGAGGCGTGACGATGCGACGGACACGGCGCCGTCTCCCATGCCTTGTGCGAATTCGTCGCTGAGCAGCAGTTCGTCGGCGCGAGCGAGCAGGTCGCTGGCGTTTGGCAGAGTGTTGATGCGCGTGCGATCTTTGGTTTCGCGAATGGCAACGGAACTGGCGAGTCGAACGAGCGGTGAAATGGGACCACCGGTGCCAGCGACGATACAGTAACGAACTCCCGGTGCCCGCGGTCGGCTGTTCAGCTCGCGGAGGAAAGCCGAGTGCGGCACAAGTTCTTCGCAGGCTTCGCCTAATCCGTCGTTGACTAAAGATTCAACTAGTTTCTGCAACGATGGTGTACCAGCGTGCAGCTTGCTAACTGCGTCTGAGAACTCTAACGCGTCGGCGTATTGTGCGAGAACGGAACCGTGATTTGGCGGGCAGATCATGATCAACTGATCGACGCAAGGCGATTCGCACTTCGCTAGAGGCGCGACGGGTTCAAGCGCGCAACGAGCAACTAAGCCGCCCATGCTGTGAGCGACGATAGACACTTTGGTTGCAGGCGATTTCTCATGCAGCTCGGCGAGCATATTTTTTAGCACCGCTCCAGATTCCGCAATGGAACCATCGTTCGGATACCCGAACACCGCCATGTGTGTATCAGCGGGATGTGGCATCGTGTCATCGAGAGCTCGCGCGAAGCACTCCGCGGCTTGCAAAGAACCTTGCAATCCGCCGAGAACGAGAATCACACGTTCGGGCAGTTTCTCTGATGGAGCGAGCAAGCGGAATTCGAATTCAGGTCGACGATCCTTGCCAACTGTGACTCGCAAGTCGTTTTGAATTGCTTGCCAATTGTCGAGGATAACGCCCACGGCAAGTTGATTCGCGGGAGTTTGAATAGCGAATCCACGAGCTTGAGCGTGCGCGGGCCGCAGGTCGATTGCGAGAACTGTAACCGCAGCAAGCACAACGCCGAAGAGTTTCGAAAAGGGTGTCGTAGAAGTGTGAGTTGTTACAGTTTTCAGTGCAAACATCGTTGAGGCTTGTGCAAAGTCATGGCTGTTTTCGATCGAGCCGCGTTCGGAAATCGCTTCCAAACCGCCAGAAGGTTAACTGTCGGGTTGCGCAAGTCAAGCGAGCAGTTTTCGGATGGGTTCGCCGTTGTCGCAGATCTTAAAGGGACGACCGTTCGGTGCGATAAATTCTTGATCGAGCGGTAAGCCCATCGCGCTCGCGATCGTCGCATTGAAATCGGCGGGTTGGACGGAGTCTTCATCGGGTGACTGGCCGATCTCATCTGATTTTCCGTAGACTGCGCCGCCGCGTATTCCGGCTCCGCACAGCAAGCCGGAGAAGACTCCAGGGTGATGATCTCGGCCAGCGTTTTCGTTGATGATTGGAGTGCGTCCGAATTCCGTTGCGAGAACAACGAGTGTCTCTTTGAGCAAGCCGGTTTCCTGCAGATCACGAATCAATGCGCCGAGTGCATTGTCGAGATTCTCGATCATCTTGGGTGCGCGATTGTAGATATCTTGGTGGTGATCCCAGCTTCCGAATTCAACTTCGATGAAACGCACACCGGCTTGAACGAGTCGTCGCGCGAGCAGGCAACCTTGGCCGAGAGCGTC
>JBGSJB010000144.1:0-13395 GCA_041742175.1 Pirellulaceae bacterium | reverse complement strand
AGCGGCTTGTCGTTCGTCGGCGTGCCGGGCAATTCACCTCTGCTAGGTGAAAATGCAGAAGTCGAGATTGTTGCCAGCGGTGCTTCTAACAATACGTTCGCGAACGCACAGAATCTTGGAAACTTGCTGCAAACGAATCGTCAAGCCATCAGCGTCGCGGGAACACTGAACAGCTTTACCGATGTCGACTGGTTCTCCTTTGATGTGGATTATCAAAAGATTTCGGCGACAGGTTTGCGGGAGTATTTTGCAACCGTCATCGACATGGATTATGCAGACGGCATTGGACGACCGGATACTTCGATCTATGTATTCAATGCAAGCGGCAACTTGATCTTGGCTGGTTTGAGCAGCAACTTGGTCGACGACCAAGCAATTCCAGGCACTGGGGCTGGCAACTCAGATCTTTCGCGTGGCTCCGCTGGCGGACAGGATCCGTACATCGGTTCTTACGAATTGCCGAGTGGCCGTTACTTCATTGCTGTGACAAACAGCGCCATGGCACCGGAAGTCCTAGCGACTTACACCGATTCCAACAGCAACGCGCCCGGCATTCGACTTCAACCGATCGAAGGCGTGCGTTTGATCGCTGAAGATCACGTTAATTTCTCAGGCGGTTCTACAGCCGTACCACCCGTGACACCTGTATTGTTCCCAACCCCAGGTGCCTTCAATCCTGTAACTGGCACTGTGTACACGACGGCGGATGATTCGATCGTCGACTTTGGATTGGGCGATGTCAAACTTTATATCAGCCAAGACGTGGGCCAAGAGCTGACGAACATTTACATCTTCAATCCGTTGACCGGTGAATTCCAAAACCAAGTTGGACGTATCGGTTTTGATGTTCAAGACATTGCATTCCGCGATAACGGTCAACTGCGCGCTTTCGATCGCGCACTTGAGACGCAGCAAAACAACGTTGATCGCGACGGCTTGATTGACTATATCAACATCAACCCAGGCACGGCGGTAGCAACGGCTGGCGGCACAACGGGTTTGCAGACTTTCCATGTCGAAACGACGGCCGGTAATCCTCCCACGCAGGCTGCGGTTGCAAGCGATGACGGCTTCAATCCAGAAGCACTTACCTTTGCAGTTGTGGGTGGACAAGAACGCGGCTTCTTTATCGCGAATCGCCCAACTCCGTTTGGTGTTCAGCCTTTCTACTCGCCGGTGATCAATAGTTTGCCGAACGTGGGAACCGCTCGTCCTGGTCCAACCTATTTCACGAATGTGATTTACGAATTTGATGAGAATACGGGGGCGGCAACAAGCGCTCCGTTTGTGGACAAGACGGGTGTTCCGACGGGTCAAGGAGCTGGCACAGCGATTCGTGATCGCGGCTACATCGAAACGCTGCCGATACTTCCATCAGGTCTGGTAGATCCGAATCTTTTGGCAACGACTCTGGTAGCTCGCGAAGTTACAACTGGGAATGCTAATGGAATACCGACGCGTGTGATTCGAGACGGCGATACGTTCACCCTGCTCGACAATGTGAACTTCCCAGCTCGCTTTGAGTTCGACCTCGGACTTGACCTCTTGGTCAACTACAATCCGAGCAGCGGGCGATTTGTCCAAGACGGTATGACATTCACGCTCGATGGCATTGATTACGAATTTGATACCGGTTCGGTAGTCGTCATCAATGCGATCAGCGGCGCACAGCTTGCGGATGGTTCAACTGTCCGAGTTGTGAACTCGGGCGGCGATGTAAGGATTTTCGAGTTCGATAACAATGCATCGGTCGTTGGTGCTGGCAACGTGCGGGTACCATTCAATGTGGGAAGCAGTCAAGCTGAAATGGCTCGGGCGCTGGCGACTGCGGTAAATGGTCAGGTTGGATTCGGTGTCACTGCGGGTGTCAATCTGAATTCGAATCGTGTTTCGTTTAGCAATACATCAGCAGTTATTCCAATTCAGATAACAGGTACTGGGCTTGCGGTTAGCGGCACGGTTGGTGTCTCTGCGGGTGCTGTACGGATTCCAATTTCGGAATCAGCGACAACGCGTGAGTTTGTCGACGCGATCACCCAAGCCGTTGGTGCTGGAATAACGGTTTCGTTCGACTCGGGGCGGATGACGTTCGCGGGAGTTTTGAACGGATCGTTCACTGATCTTGAGTTGGCTGGCATCGTTACCGACCTTGGAAGTGTAGGTGGTGTCGGAGGTGGTAATGTGCAAGTGCGTGTGCTCGCATCGGATACCGCTGAAATGGTTGCGGCGAGAATCGCTCAAGCGATCAACGGATCGCTGATCCCTGGCCTATCAGCGACATTCAATGGCGAGTTAGTCACGCTGACCGGTGGCAGTATTCAAGATTCTGGCGGGCTGGGAACTGCCGGAGTATCTCCTGGTGGAATCGTGCGTGGTATGGCTGTTATCGGCAATACGATGTACGGCGTCAGTGATCAAGGCGGTTTGTACCGCGTTGGTTTGAATGGCGGGTTGACTCAGCCAGCTTTCGGACCAGCCGGAAATGTTGGTACCTATGTCGCGTCGTCCTATGATTTGACGGGCATTCAGTTCACCGGTTTGGTTGCTGGCCCAACGCATGCTTCGAACGGTCGGTACTCTCAGCTGCTATTCGGTGTCGATGTTCTCGGTAACATTCACGCGTTTAACACAGCGGGTGAGTTGCAACCGGTTTTCGCGAACGGTGCGACCAGTGTTAGCACAGGTTTGTTCAATGCAAATGGACTCGCGTTCTCAACTTTGGACTTCAACCTGTGGCACGTTACCGGACAACGCAGTGGCGATGCGGGTCACGGTTTGCCTCCAACGCCCAACGACAGTCGCGGTGTTGGAACGAACGGTGGTTCCAGTCTCTACTTCGGATATGAAGGACCTGGGGCCAATGGTGTACCTGATCTGACTGGTCCAGCGTCACCGGGAATTACGAACAGCTACGACTTCCCTGGTGGTGCGGCTGGAGCGATCGAAAGCGCGACTTTTGATTTGGCAGGTATCGGTGCAGCTGATCTTCCAACGTTGTACTTCAACTATCGATTCGATACGGAAGGTGCAAGTTCGGATCTGGGTCTCGGGGATTCGCAAACGGATTACATGCGTGATTCGTTGCGTGTGTATGCTTCGGGAGAAGACGGTCAATGGATCCTACTTGCGACTAACAACGACCCAGCTCAAGCTGGATCGAACGTCGGCTTTTTTGATGATGAGCTGGACCCAGCTGTCTCCGGAAACTCAACTGTCCAGCGATTGTTTGATAACAACGGTCAGTGGCGTCAAGCTCGCGTGCCTCTCGATCTGTTTGCCGGTCAACGCAATGTTCGATTGCGAGTTGAGTTCTCCTCGGCGGGTGGTTTTGGTTACGGACTCTCGGGTGGTAAGGGACCTGAAATTCGCACCATCGCAGCGGATCGATTGATCGATGGCGAAACGCTGAACATCAATGGGCAGCAGTTTGAAATCGAAATGGGCAGCTCGCTGAACTTGCCGGGTGGTCGTTCGATCACCAACGGCGACAGCGTCACTATCGAAGGCGTTCGTTATGTCTTCACCGATGGCAGTGCACCTCCTCCAGCATCGCCTGATGTCGCAGTTCCATTCTCCGCAGGCGATACTGCAGAGCAAGTTGCAGTGGCCCTGCAGACGGCAATTCTAACGGCAACTGTAACGCCAACGGTTGTTGCAGGTTTAAATTTCAGCAGTGAAAGTAATGACACGATCACACAGGCTGCACTAAGCGGAATTACTGGCGATACGATCCGAGTGATTGGGTCGGGCAATATCGGCGACAATGCGTCCAACGTGACTGCTGGTCAAGACGTTGATATGGTTCGATTTGATCTTGATGTGGGTGCTACGTTCTCGGCATCGATTGAAGCGGCATCGATCGGTAGCGGTTTGGATAGCTTCTTGCGAGTCTTTGATTCCGAAGGCCGTCCGTTACGTGATGCCAATGGAATTCTGGTTCAGAACGACAATCGACCTGGTTCGAGCGACAGCGCGCTGACATTTGTTGCTCCTTACACCGGCACTTATTACATCGGAGTGAGCGGTGCAGGCAATCAGCAGTACAACGCGGGCGTTCAAGGAACTGCGGCTACTGGCAGCACGGGCAACTACAACTTGGTGTTGAATGTTGTTCGCAAGTTGAACCCGATCGTCGCCGGCAATCGTCTGCAACTGGACGGAGCTCGAGAAGTGGTGGTGGGTGCTGGTTCACCGTTTACCGTGAGCGGTTCGGTTGGCACATCGGGCACGGCAGTTCCGATTACCGTTGACATGACTGCTGGCGAAGTCGCATTGGCACTTCGTCAGAGCATTGCTGATCAGTTCGCGGGCGGCACGGTGTCTGCCTACACCATTCGCAACTCCGACACGCTCGAACTGAACGGCTTAACTGTCATCGATGCGGGATCGTTCGGATTGACGACTTCTTTTGTAGGCGATGTCTTCAGCGCGTTTAACGCGTCGACCAACTTTGATGGCACTACGAACAACGGCAACCCAGGTGCGCTTGGGGCGCGAAACAACGCGTTCGAAGGAGTTTATCTAGACGACTTCGTTATCGGTATCGCTGGTCGTGGCGAGATGGTGCTGAGCGCTCCAGTGAATACCAATTTTGTGGCAGACCCTCAATTGGCGGTAACCAACCCTGATCGTATCAACACTGAGGTGTTGCTTGGGCCATATCAATTTGAAATCCGTGGCGGCGAAGAGTATGGAACTCCACTGCTCGATGGCTTCCCGCAAACATTTTTCCTGGATACGGCGTTTGAACCTGATGCGCGTCCGGTAAACGGGCTGTCCATTCGCTTCAATGCGGCCGCAGCATTGGTCGCCGGTGAAACGTTCACGGTGGGTGACGGATCGCGGACATTGACCTTTGAAATGGACGATGTCAACGACGGAATGGCAGTTCAAGCTGGAAACATCGCTTTTCCTTTCAATACGGCAGTGATGGATGCGGCGACCGGCGCGGTCAGTTCGGAAAGTGCGAACGTGATTGCAGCTCGATTCCGAGATATTTTGAACTCGGCGCCATTGCAAGCTCAGTTGGAGATTACTGCGAACCTAGCGAACAACGATCGAACGGGATCGACTAGCGATACGGTTGTGCTATTTGGAAGTGCGTCGACTACCGTGCCCACTTCGATTGGTCAGAAGATTGTTTCGGCTGGAAAGGGCGGTGAGAATCGCGAGCGGCCTCAGGGTCAGATCGTGGTCAACAGTGCCCGCATTTCAAACTCGCAAGGCTTTGGTATCTCAATCGCTTCAGCGCCACGCGATCCGATTACGAATGCGTCCCTGCAGGGTTCTCCTCGCAACACGGTAACCATTAACACCGATCGATTGGCACCGGGAGCTGTTGTGATGAACAGCGAGTTACTGTTCAACGGTGCCGGCGGAATTAGTGTTGAAGGGGATGCGTTGACCGCAAACGTTCCGGCTACGTCTGTGCCGTTTGTCCGACTTGTTAACAACACGATCATTGGCGGTACGGTCAGCTCTGTAACCAATTTCTTGCCAACGATCTACGACAACCAAGTGTTCGACATTGGTGATCTAGCTTTTGCTGATGCTGTCGTCGAGTATTCACCGCTGTTCGGTGGCGGTCCGGCTCCGATCGCTGGTTTGGACAATCCTGCGTCAGCGGTTGGCGCGCCGAATTTCAGTGGTAGTGGCGAGCCGCTGGTGAATGAAGGCGTGTTAAGTCTTGGTCGCGGTGGTCGAATTGTTCTGCAATTTAACGATAACTTGCTTACCGGCTCAGGTGACGCAAATCCCGATTTAGTCGTCTTCGAAGTTGGTGATTCGGAAGAAGTCCTGGTTGAAGTCAGCGCTGATGGTAATCGTTTCACCTCAGTTGGACGTGCTTCGGCCGCTTCGCCAGCGATCGATATCGATGCTTTTGGATTCAATCTGAATAGTCGAATCGCTTTTGTTCGTTTGACAGATGTTTCGAACCAAGGTTCCGTGACGGGCGATTCGGTCGGTGCGGACATTGATGCTGTCGGTGCGCTGTCGAGCGTGGCGGTCGACAACTACAACGCTGGTGGAACCGGGATTTCCGTTACCAACAACGCGACAGCGACTTTGTTGAACAACGTGATTGTGAATAGTTCCACAGGCATTAATGTTGACGCATCAAGTGGCTCGACTGTGATCGGTGGGACAACTTACCAACGCAACACGGCTAACACGGGTGGAGTTGCAGTTATTGGACAGTTCGCAAGTCTAGTGACAAACAACGTGCCAGTATTTGTTAGTGCTGGAACCGGAAACGTTTACCCAGCTCCTTCATCGCCGGTGATCGACAGCTCGATTGACTCTCTCGAAGACCGTCCATCGTTGGTCGCTGTGAAGCAACCGCTTGGCATTGCGTCATCGCCGATTCTGGCGCCGCAGTACGACTCTACTGGTCAGTTGCGAGTGGATGATCCTTCCGTTGAAACGCCGTTCGGCTTGGGCGAGAACGTCTTTAAGGACCGCGGAGCTCAGGATCGCGCTGACTTTGTAGGACCATCGGTGTTCTTGCTGCAGCCCGCAGACAATGACATTTTTGGTGCGGATGGAAACCCTGAGCAGTCAATTGTCGAATTGACTGGAACGACTTTGCGGTACTTCGACATTCAACTGATCGACGGTATCGAGCCGAGTGATCCAGGTCGCGGTTCGAACGTCGATGACATGACGGTAACTTCGAATTCGGTTCTGTTGTATCGCAACAACGTTCCGTTGGTCGAAGGCGTCGATTATAGCTTCGGTTACAACAACACCAGCGGCATTATCCGCTTGACACCACTGGCCGGAATCTGGCGTTCGGAGAGCGTCTACACGATTCGCTTCCTAAATACTTCGGAGTCGGCGATCGTTGCCAAACCTGCGGCAAACTACAATGACGGCGAATCATTCGATATCGTGGATGCAAATGGAAGTCGCACTACGTTTGAGATTGACCTTGGTTATACCGTTACTGTTCCTTCGGCTGACGGATTGGTTGCGGACATCGTCGATGGAACAACCTTCACCATTGATGCTGGCGTGCGTCGATTCACTTTTGAGTTCGACAACAATTCGTTAACGACTTCGCCGAATCGCGTTATCACATTGCCTGCAAGTGCAACGCCTGCGGCCGTTGTAACTGCGATTCAGAATGCGATCGATGCAACATCGCTGGCAGTGAATGTCACCGACTTGGGTAATGGAGTATTGCAAATTAGCGGCGCGAACTCAGTGGTCATGCTGGCCGAGACCAGCGGGCTGACGGTGGCGGGCAAGCCCGGTGTTCGCACAACGTTTGGTCTGCAGATTCCATTGCAAGCTGGTGTACCGTTCGGTGTGACTGACGGGCAGACCTTTGTGATTGATCGCAGTGGAGCTCCGGTAACTTTCGAACTGGATTCTGATGGTTCGGTTGTAGCGGGCAATATTCCAGTTCGTTTCGCTTCCAACTCAAGTGCCACGCAGATTGGTAATGCACTCGTGTCGGCTATCCAAGGTTCGGGGCTTGGACTCAGCCCAAGCTACCTCGGTGGTGGTTTTGTGCAGTTGGGTGGTGACGCGAACACGCGACTGACGCTCACGTCGACCGTGTTGACTCAGCAGGGATTGCCTGGCCGTCCAGCGGCTGTGGCCATCAGGCTGACCGACCTCGGACTGTCATCCGGCATTACAGCTCAAGATGTTGCTGCGATCATCAAAGCCTCGATCGATGCACAAAATCTAGCCGGTGTTACTACAACTCAATTTGGTAATCGTATTGTGGTTGAAGGAGCTGATGGCGTTGCGGGAATCGGTGTCGGCGAGATCGAGGAAATTCGAGATCATGCTGGCAACGTGCTCAAGGCCAACCAAGTGGATGGATCGACAACGCTGACTATCTTCCTTGGTGAGGGGCTTGATTACGGCGATGCTCCTGAACCGAAGTACACATCGACAGCGGCAAACGATGGACCACGGCACACCGTTGTTGAGGGGCTGAGCATTGGCCTATCTGTTTCGCCAGATGCCGATGCGAAATTGCCGGACGCGGATAGCGATGACGGAGTTACCTTCACGTCGCTGTATGCTGCATTCGATACGACATTCACTGTCACGGTGACGAACTCAACCGGTTCGACCGCTTACTTGTCCTACTGGTTTGACTACAACAGCAACGGCGTTTTCGAAGCATCGGAAGGATTGCGACAGTTCGCGGTGGCTTCATCACCGAACCCGATTACGTTGCCTGCCTTCACGACGAGAGTGCCGGCGAGTGCGGTTTCGGGAACGACTTATGCACGCTTCCGTTTGAGTACGGATCGCGATGCAGTCGCGACACCGAATGGCGCAGCTTCAGACGGCGAAGTTTCTGACTTTGCAATTAACATTCTGCCAAGCCCATACAAAAATCCATCGAATCTGCCTTCGGTAATGGATGCGAATGGAAATAACTTGGATGTGAATGCCGATGGCTTTGTTTCGCCGATCGATGCGCTGCAGGTCATCAACTACCTCAACAATCCTGCTAGACCGCGGCAGCTCACTTTGCCAGTGAATCAGCCGTTACCACCTTACATTGATGTTAACGGCGATAGCGTGGTTTCACCGCTGGATGCTCTGCTTGTAATCAACTTCCTCAACGCGTCACGTGCGGGGTCGGGTGAAGGCGAATACTTGGCGGGCGGCAAACTTTCGAGCGACTTGAATGGGGCTAATGTCGCATTCGGCTCCGAGATAACACTAGCAAGCGATTGGGCAGCGGGGCTCGAGAACTTGGTAATAGGCAGCCGTGCGGAAGGCGAGGGCGACTAGGAGAGCGAAGAGTCGATTACCGATGCGGCTTTACTGGCAACTCAAGAAGATGAAGACCTCAATGTCGTGTTTCAGACGTCGGCCATCAACTACAGCCTGCTGGATGACATTATCGCCGAAACGGATGTAGTAGAATTGGAGCAGTCGAGCGAAAAGCCTAGTTCGCCTCGTCACCAGCTGCTTGCCAGTTTCTTCCGAAAGTAAATTCCGACGAAGCGAACGAGCTTAGCGAAAACTTAAAAATCGCCGCCATTCATCCTTTGAGTGGCGGCGATTTTCAATTAATTGTGCCGATCGCAGCGGTTATACAATGAGCGAAAAACTCCTAACTTGCGTATGCTACTTCGTTAGATTGAGGGAACGCGCAGCGGTGTCTAGAGTCAAAGAAGTAGTCTGTCTTTAGGCGGAACGAATTTCAACGAGTCGAGCTGACATGGCGCTGTTAAGTGGAAAAAGACGAAATGTCTATCGTAGACGACGGCTGCAGTTGGAGCAGTTGGAAGTTCGCAAGGTATTTTCGGTAGAACCTTTTGGTGCTTTCGAAGAGGACACCGGCGAATTCATGCTTGGCCGCGTGGCGGTTACTCCAGTTTTCCTGGAGAGTAATGGAGTGATCGATGCCAATACGGAGAACTGGACGCAGACGCACATTGAAGAGGTGATGGGCAAAATCGAAGAGGGGCTTCAGTGGTGGGTCGATACGCTAGCAACGTTCCAAAGTGTTCACGAGCTCGAATTCGTGATCGATCCCATCTATGCTGAAACACCTGTCGCGACGGCTTACGAACCGATAAGTCGCATTTCGAACGACTACTCGCTGTGGGTCCAAGAGTTTTTGACTGGAAAGGGGTACAGCGGGAATATCCAATCCGGTATACGAGCTTTCAATCACAGTCAGCGGGAAAAGCTGGATACCGACTGGTCTTTTACGATCTTCGTGGTTCCATCGGTCAATGATGCCGACGGTCAGTTCGCGAATGGCGGATCATTTTCTCGAGCCTTTGCGTTCGCTGGCGGACTGTTTCAAGTGATTCCTTCCACGCGTCCCGCTTCGACTTTTGCCCACGAAACCGGTCACATGTTCTGGGCTCGGGATGAGTACCTGGGAGGCGGATCCTTTTTCCAGCGCCGAGGTTATTACAACACACAGAACACCAACGCTGCGGACAACAAC
Organism: Pirellulaceae bacterium; assembly: GCA_041742175.1. Classification (GTDB taxonomy): domain Bacteria; phylum Planctomycetota; class Planctomycetia; order Pirellulales; family Pirellulaceae; genus Aureliella. The sequence goes on along the minus strand of JBGSJB010000144.1, from coordinate 3,455 downwards.
ACGCCTGGATTTGTGCAACAACCGAGCATTATGGCGGCGGGAACGTTGCTCGATACCGCGTATGCGAATCACGTTTCGGCAGCCACAACGCTGGCGATGATCGGTTGGCAAGACAGTGACAACGATGGCATTTTCGACGTTCTCGATGTGCTATTGAAGCTGACTGGGGAGGGCTACCTCGATACGGCGAGCGGCAACTACAGATTTGAAGGTGTTGCGACGGTCCAGACTTTGCCTAACCTAAACACGGATGGATTCAGGAACGATATCACCATTAATCGCGTGCGAGAGATTCAATATCGAGTCGACGGCGGAGCTTGGGAGACATTCACTCAGCCAAACGTACCCGTCGCAACACTCGATCTTTCGATTCCGGTGCCGAGCAGTGCGACCACGATTGAAATCCGCGCTCGCGATTCGAAGAGTACAGTGGTCAGCAATATTTTCACGGGTCGGTTGGGACGTGCTGATGCGACTCAAGTGCCCGGAGTGAATGGTTTTGTCTGGATCGACGCGAACAAGAATGGCTTGCGCGATACAAATGAGTTTGGGCAAGCCGGCTGGACGGTTACTGCGTTGGGGCCGAGCGGTGAGGCGCTAAACCTGCGCAAAGTCGTTGAGCCCGATACATTACCGGACGGGCAATTGGCCAGTAACTTCAACCCATTTGTTTCGCTAAGTGCGATCGGGTCCGACAGCGACGGTCGCGTTGGGGTCTTTACCGATTCCGCAAACAGTACCGGCACAAAGAATTTCCGAGCGTTTTCCAGGGCCGCGCAGTCCTACTTGTCGACTTGGACCGCGTCGAGTCGCCGGATGCAAATCAATTTCACTTCGCCGACGAGCGTCGTAGAAATCGACGCGATTGGAGCGGCGACAGGTTCGTACGGGCGGCTGGAGATTTACAACTCGGCGGGCCAACTGTTAGGGCGTTACACGACTGGGAGGCTAGCTAATGGTGGCGTGGAAACAATGCGGTTGGCGCGTGGAACCGCAGACATAGCATATGCGATTGCAGGGGGGCACACCGTTGGCAGCGTTCGGCTTGACAACTTGCAGTTCGGCGCCAAAACGGAAACCACCACCGGAGACCTTGGTCAGTATGCGCTTCCATCCTTGCCGGCGGGAACGTACCGCATCCAAGTTACTTCACCAACCGCCAGTTCGCTCAGCCCTGCGAATGGTCGGCAGAATGCTTCGGTGGCTGCCAACGTCGCGACAACTGATGTCGACTTTGGATTTGTGCTGAACAGCAGTCAGTGGCAAAATTCGACCAATCGTCATGACGTGAATAACGATGGCGAAGTCTCCCCAATCGACGCTCTGCTGGTCATTAATGATCTAAATGCGCGAGGAAGCCGCGATCTAGCTGGCACAAACTTCATCCCGCCCCCATTCATTGACGTGAACGGTGATAGCACTGTTTCGCCAATCGACGTGCTGCTAATCATCAACTACTTGAATTCTTTGAGGGGCGGCGGCGGCGAGGGCGAGGGCGGCGGCGAGGGCGAGGGCCAGATGGCGCCGTTATTTGGATTCGGAAATTCTGGCAGCTCAGGCAGCAGTTCGAACGCTTCACTCAGCGGTGAAGGCGAGTTTTCGGAGGCGTGGCAGCCAGCAAAACCGGTTGTCACGAATGAAAGCGTTTCGGGATCAGCCGTGAATTTTGCCCAGTTTAGTTTCGCTCCGGCCGGGCTGGAGGATGCCGTGACCCGTAAGGGCAAGCGTGGCGATGCATCCGACGAGGATTTTGAGAAGATTGTTCACCTATTGGCAGAGAGTCGCTTGATCTGAATTACCGCTAGGAGGCCGGCATTCCTTGAAAAAAGCGTTTTGATTGAGCCGCAAAAATGATTTGTAGGAACTTTTCGGGTGCTGCGCTCTCTAACGCTGGTGAGGCCAATTAGGTTTTATTGTGACGGGAGTAACGACCGCACCCGCACTGCATCCCCAGATTGCCCTGAATTCGCATCCTGTACATGCTTCCTGAATTGCAAAAAATACCTAGCCCAACTAATCTAAGGCCTTGAGAATCGGAGTCTCGAACCGCATCGGTGCCAATCAATGAGTTAGACGCTTAGGATTGGCAGACAAAATCAGTTGGCCTTCCATCGGTTACTTGGGACGCGAACGTGTCCCAGGTCTTGTACCCAGACGCAATATCCTTGTCGACAATTTGGGCGTTGAGATGAAAAAACAGACGAATAGATTTTTCGCAAACCTGCAGCGTTACAAACGAACTCGTGCTGAAAAGCATCGCGGTCTGCGGATGGAAATGCTCGAAGGTCGTCGGTTGATGGCCGCTGACACGTTGCCGTTACATAATGGGTTGATTGCAACGGACGTCAACAAGGACTTTACGGTATCGCCGCTTGACGCATTGCTGGTAATCAATGCACTGCACAGGAATTCCGCTGCCCAATCCGCTGCAGGCGGCGAAGGCGAAGCATCAAGACCGACTTTTGTTGACGTATCGGGTGATGGAGTTCTGTCGCCGCTGGATGCCTTGCTCGTTATCAATCAGTTGAATGCTGAGGGCGAAGGCAACATGCTTGTCTCGTATACTGTGGCAGTCACAGATACATCCGGCAATCCAATATCTCAGGTGAGTGTGGGCGAAACGTTTACGGTTCGCGTCTTTGTTCAAGACATCCGGGCAGCTAGTGAAGCAACGGGCGTTTTCTCTGCAGGAGCTGACTTGGACTTAGTTGGTTCTGAGTTGGAAACAAATTTGGTTCGATTCCCTGCTCTTCCAACTCAGACATTCTTACAAGGTATCATTCCGGGTTCGCGATTGAGCGCTGCGAAAGCGGGCTCGCGCGGAGCTGACGGCTCCGACCAAGAGTTCAATGAGGTGAATTTGCTGGACGGCGACGTTTTCGCTCCACCTCTCCCTGATCGCGATCCTCCGATTGACCCGACGCGCATTGAGTCATTCTTCAGTGCGAACTTCGTAGCTCTTAAGCCTGGCACGATCAGCTTTGCGCCAAACGCTGCTGAAACAGCCGGGGCTGAGACTCTGTTGTACGATGACACAACAGCCATTCCAACCGCCAATATCATGTACAGCAGTCCAGTTTCCATTACCATTGTTGCCGATGCGACCGCGCCTGTGGCGGTCAATGACACGGTGAGTACTGCTGAAGACACTGCAATTATTCTGGCTGGTCCAGGATCAACAGTGAATCCTCCTTTGACTCAAAACGACACGGTTACCGCTCCGCGAACCTTGACGGTTACGGCAGTGAACGTGATCGCTGGCACGACCCAAGGAACCGTCAACGGCCTGGCGTACACTCCGCCGTTGAACTTTAGCGGTCAAGATCGAGTCACGTACACGGTAACAGACTCGACCGGTTTGACATCGACGGCTACGGTAACCATTAATGTGACTCCAGTGAACGATCCGCCAACTGCGGCCGCTGATACTTTCACCATTGAAGGTGACTCGACTG
>JBGSJB010000143.1:0-2004 GCA_041742175.1 Pirellulaceae bacterium | reverse complement strand
CCTTGCATGCCACAGTTCCTCTAAGTGATCCGATCTGATCGCTCTCGCCAAACCGACCAACTTGAGAAAATCTGGCGGTTCCGAAGCGACTTTAGTAAAAATCCTCAGCCGAGCTCAAGAGGAGTTACTCGCTAGCATTCGATACGATTTTGCCAGCCGCCCGGCGAAAGCCATATGGCACTCACTTTGTAGCGGAACCGGCGCAAGCCGTCCGGTGTTGACTTTGATTTTAAAAGAAGTACCGGGCGACATGCGCCAACTCCGGCAACAAAAAATCGCAAAGTGCGTACAATGGGGCGATAGCTAGGCTAAGCCGGCTTAGCCACCAGTTGACAGTCACAGCCTGGGCGGGTGCGACGAACTTGCGCTACTTCAAATCCGCATCGCTCATCTGAAAAACGACGTTAACTTTCGCGTGGTAGACGATTTCGCCAACGTTCATACTGAAAGTCGGCCCGCCTCCAAACGGATCGTGCATTCCCAGTATGCTACCGCCGGAGCGAGATTCGACGATTGTGTCGATCGCGGTCAGCCTAGTAGTCGCCCTGCTATTCAATTGGAAAGCCACCACTCGGGCTCGCTCCTTAGCGACCTTGACCGCTTCCTCACTGACTCGGTTCAGAAACGTCTGCGGAGAGTTGTTTTGAAGAACAACGTCGGGGCTGCCGCGAACACCGCGAGTTAGAAGTCCACAATAAATGTCTTCGAACTTGGTCAGTTCGGTTAGGGTAACTGCGACCTCACGGCGCGCAACGTAACTTGTCTTTGTAGCGGCTATTACTGTCGCTTCATTACCCGAACCTTGGTTTCCATTAGTTTGATCTTCTGTGTCGCCACTAAATGGATTGTCATCTTCAGCCCGCTGATTTTGGGGCTGCTGCCTGTTGCCAGCTTTCTTAGAGTAGCTCTCGTTGGCCACTTCGAGGAGGTTGATCTCGAGCAAAGACGTCTTGATTTGTTCCGGCTTGATCCCCTGCTCTTTCAAGAAACTCAGAATTTGTTCAGTCGCTTCGCTGTGCTTGAGGCGAACGCCTGCAACGTCCTCTGCTTTTGTTTCAATCGTCGCAGTGATTAGCACCTTATCCGGCTTCACACTCGCTTCCGCTTCCCCAACGACCTTGATCGTTGACCGCGGTGGCTGGGCATCGACGCTCATGCTTTGCTGGAGCAAACAAACGCACGCCAACGTAAAACCGAACAAGCGGACCAAAGCAGACATGAAAGTGCTCCTCGAAGCGTTTGGACAAGTTGGGCCATGCGACGGAACTCTGGCGAGTTCCGCTACATTCAAATGTCATACTCTACCTTTAAATCGTCTTCCAAGCCCCATCCTTTGCGCTCGCAAGCACGGCATCGCAGACTCGCTGCGTTTCAAGAGCGTCGCGGAAGCTGGGATGCGCGGGTGTACCTGTGTCGAGACTTGTCAGGAAGTCGGCTACTTGATGCGTGAACGAATGCTCGTAACCGATCTGCAAACCTGGAACCCACCAGTTGCCCATGTAAGGCTGATCGCCATCGGAAACGTGGACACTCCGCCAGCCGCGAACGATCGACTGATCGGAGTGATCGAAATACTGCAAGCGATGCAGGTCATGCAAATCCCACTTCAAACTCGCATGCTCACCATTGATCTCCAGCGTATACAGGGCCTTGTGACCTCGAGCGTATCGCGTCGATTCGAACAATCCCAGCGAACCGTTGGTGAAGTGACAGAGAAACGCACACGCATCATCGATATTGACAGGTTGCTTTTTGCCAGTTTCCGCATGCACGCGTTCCTTGACGAACGTCTCCGTCATCGCAGTGACATTCTTAATCGAACCGTTCAACCAGATCGCTGAATCGATGCAGTGAGCCAGCAAATCGCCGGTCACGCCGCTGCCAGCCGCCTCTGCGTCAAGCCGCCAAGTGGCCGCGCCACCTTGCGGCACGTCCGCGTTGATCGTCCAGTCCTGAAGGAAATTCGCGCGATAGTGAAAGATCTTCCCGAGTTTGCCCGAGTCG
>JBGSJB010000142.1:0-3309 GCA_041742175.1 Pirellulaceae bacterium | reverse complement strand
ATTCCCGATCCGTCTCCGGTCGAATAGGGATAAAAGTGCCAGCGCGAGTTTGGATCGTCCGTTGCGTCGATCGCACTCGCAGCCAAGTAAGCCATCCACCAACCTAACGCAACCTGTGACGGATAGTGTGCGTTATCGTTTACGCGGGAAAGTGGCGCAATAGCTGAACCTGCATAGAAGAGAACCTTATAGCCACGGTTGTCAGTCATTTTGGCTGCGGTGATAAAAGGCAGCGAGCCCATGAATGCGTGCCCGCTAATTCCGTTGTCGTCTCGAAACGGATGCCATTCTGAACTCTCATCGGTTTCGGTCGGCCTAGATCCACCCGTCAACTGTTGCATGAGAATCAGGGGGGGCGCACCTACCACGAAACCCCGCATCGATCGCTCGCCCCATCTGCCGCTCGTTTCCACTAGCTTGTTATCTGGAAAAAATTCCCCCGCAGCCCACGCTGTCGCGAAAACCGGTAGTGTGTACATTCCGTTGCCGAGTTCTTTACTTGCATGCAGAGATTCAAACCAATCATCCGACGTGGCACCGCGCACACTACTCTGAAAATGACGGTGGATTCCATCGTCAATCGAAGAATTCGCCATCGCGCCACCGATGATTAGGCCGCCACCCAACAGTGTCAATGATTCAGCTGAATAGAGGTTCTTTTGGTCATCCCAAATTCGTCCCAATAGTGACGAAGGACGATCGAATTCAAGCATGTGGCCGAATTCAGGGCTGTCTGAACGAGAATCAAATGTTCGGTCTAACGACCAATGTTTCTCATCGAATAAGGTAGGCGTTACGGGCTCTAAAGTTGCGGCCGACTCGATCGTGGTGTAGTCAGAATCCTCCAATAGTGCTATGTGTGACGATGTACTGCTATCGTCGGATACCAACGTTGCTAAATTTGGAGCATCCGATGAAACAACTGGCCTGTTGACTTGCTGGATGAAAATGGGCGCGCTTGCAATGGCCGGAGTTTTTACCATTGGGAGATGACAGCCCCCAGATGCGAGCAGAATGCTAGCGAGCACGAGCAGGACAATTCCCGTGATGCGCTTGGCCCGTTGACCTTGCCCACAAGAAATTGTCCGAATCATAGCAGGTAGGAACTTTCATTCACTGTTGGTTTATTTTGAAAGCCCATTGAAATTCAGCAGTGGGCGCGGGCGGAAGCAACAATAGGCGTCCGTAAGATTGTAAAGCAAGCCGAGTTTTAGTCTGCTTTCTTGATTGCTAGAATGGGAGATGGCAGCACCATCCCGACGTCTGAGTTGCCAGGGCGAACATCCTCAAATTTTGCCTGCATCAGGTTTGACCCGACAGTTAACTGCAATGCAAAACAAAACCTCATTTCCTCAGGGATTTTGCAGGTTTGCGTCGGTTCATCCGAGCGGCGACTGGACGAGGCGACGTTGCATTTGCGCAGGTTGCAGATGGCTTGGCTGCTTATCGGCGTGCGACCTTGGTCAATACAGTCGGACGCTCTTTTGGGCCGAGAACCCCTGCGCGCCCTTGCCCGTTTTTCCTAGGAACAAGAGCGCGGACGGACACGCATTTTGTTAACCCTAGATGGAATTCGTATGCAGCCACGAAAAAGACTGGCTGGCGGTTAACTGTCGAGTTGATTCTGGCCGCATCGTATCTGGCAATTCTAGTGACCAGACTGCGGGCTAATGGATATCATCGGTACATTTCTCGAAGTTGTCCAAGTAGTTCTTCCTTAGTCGCGCCCCTTATCCCAAGGGCCTTTAAGTCGATCGGTTCCGCTTGCATGGTCTCGACGAACTGCTCCATGTCCTGACCAATCTTTGTCGGAATGGCAGTTTGGTAATCTGGATCCACGACAGTCAGCAGCCTGAACGCACCCAAGCCAAAGAAGTCCAGCGCACCGGCCAAGCTTCTTCACATCACCAAGCTGATGGCGTTAGCCATTCGGCTCGAGCACCTAATCGCCACCGGGCAAGTGAAAGACCAAGCGGAGATCGCCCGCACCGCCGGCATCACCCGTGCCCGCGTAACGCAGATCATCAACCTCACCCAGCTCGCCCCTGACATCCAAGAAGCGATCCTCAACCTTGAACCCACCACCGACCACGTCCCCCGCTTCCGCGAACGCGAAGTGCGCACAATTGCGATCGTCCCGAACTGGGAGAAGCAACGGATGCTTTGGAAACGGCTCGTCAAGCGAACTAGCTAGACCAGTCTGTGCAGTAATGAAGTCAGCTGTCAGACGACGGTCGAAGCTCGAAATTTCGATGATCCTTTGCCGTTGAAAGTCGCGAAAAAAGCACTCTACATAATGTTCGGCGCTTTGATCGAGCTTGAATTGAATTGGTAATTTCCAGGACAATGACCAGCGATCGAATTTACGCAATCCACGGAGGGTAAAACGTTATGAACAGTTCTGAAGCATCGTTAACATCTAACGCTGTGCAAACGTTGAACGCAATCTGTGATGAGTTTCGACGACAACTTAAAGTCGGCTTGTTAGAAGGCGGCAACATCTCCCCGATGACCCTAGCCGATGTCTTGCGTACTGCTGAAGCATTGCAGCGATCACCTTGGCTCACAAAATTCCAGAAAGACGACTCCGAGTGACGAACAGCCTGATAAACCGACGATGGATTCGGAGCTTTCGTTCTCGGCCCTTGAAGAACAAGACGTCTTGGTTCAAGCATTCCGTCACTTCTTGCAAATTGAATTGTCCAAGCCCAGACCGAAACATATTTCCGATGTGGTTGATGAGTTTTAACGTCGCGTAAATTTCTTGACAAAGATCTTTTATCTTGATCATCTCACGGATGATGTCGTGCCCCAAATCACAGGACTGAGCGATGCGAGGATGGCGGAACTCGCCTTGGACGCTAGCGCTACAGCGAATGGCCGTGAACGACTAACACGCCACCTTAAAGCGCAGCCATGTCCTCACTACGAGTCACTACGAGTCCGATCCGTCCAATCGCGACCAAGTTGTTCGGGTGCCTAATCTCTAATCGCGATTCCTAAGCTTTTTATCCGAGACGCTAGTGTCGTTGGCTTCATACCGAGCAGAGCTGCAGCGCCTTTGTCACCATAGACCTTACCGTCGCATGCTTGCAGCGCGCGACGAATGTTCGCCGCTTCGAAAGATCGTAGCTGCGATGCAGACAAGATCTCCTCCTTCGAAGTCGCTTTGGAACTCGTTGCTGTCGCCTTGGTAGACTCGGCAGAGCTGAGCTCAAAACTCAACTTGCCTTTCGGCGAAGTGATCAAGGCACGCTCAAGTACATGTTGTAGTTCTCGAATATTGCCTGGCCAATCGTATCGCACCAA
>JBGSJB010000141.1:0-6930 GCA_041742175.1 Pirellulaceae bacterium | reverse complement strand
TCTACGGAAGCTCTGGTTGCGATCGACGTCAACAGCGGTAATTTCCGCTCGGACGACTCGGCTGAAGACAACGCATTTAAACTTAACATGAACGCCTCAAAGGAAATCGCACGTCAGTTGCGATTGCGTGACCTCGGTGGTGTGATCGTCAACGACTTTATCGACATGCGTCGCGAAACGCACCGTCGCAAAGTGGAGCGTTCGTTGCGCGATGCAATGGAGCGTGATCGAGCTCGAACAAAAATCCTTCGCACCAGTCCTTTCGGCCTGATCGAAATGACTCGCCAACGCATTCGACCAAGCCTGAAGCGTAGCGTGTACGAGGACTGCCCATGCTGCCAAGGTCGAGCCGTGGTGAAGACCGGCGAAAGCATGGCCATCGAAGTGGTGCGTGTGCTGATGATGGCTTGTCAGCAACCGCGAGCGGCTCGCATCACGATTCGAGTCAATGACAAAGTTGCCGCCTATTTGAACAACCGCAAGCGTAAAGCGATCATGCAAATGGAAGAATCGAGCAACGTCACGGTTCAGATTCTTGGAAGCGAAACGCTCTTCCCAGAGCATTTCGAATGCGACCTACGCGACATCGAAGGCAACTTGATTCCGCTTCCGTTCCTCGAGCAAGCGTAATACCTGTCCTCGAGCAAGCGTAATACCTGTTCGGCACGTTTTAAATAAAAAGACTCGGCCAGAAATTCTGACCGAGTCTTTTTTTGTTGCTTTGTAGATTGCATTCGCTATCTAATTTGCGGATGCCTTAAAGGACTTCACGCGGCGATCAAGCGTCTTGTTCGTCTCATTCAGCGTGTGCTTGATGAAGTCATCTTGGTCGTAGATAAGCGACTCGACGGCAATTTCCGAAGCCTTCTCGGCATCCGCACCAGTGAAGTAACTGAGCGCCCAGATGGCTTGCAAGCGAACTCGTTCGTTTTCGTCGTTGACTTGCGTTTGCAGCAATTCGAGCGGCGAAGCGATTCGGTCGCGCCAGTAAACCAGCACGCGTGTCGCCGCCGCGCGAGCTCGCGACTCGGGCGACTTGAGCATCGTCTTTAGCAGCTCTTCGTTCACCATGTTGTGGCTCTGATGTAACCACAGCGCTTCCATCATATGGTGTTCGTAAGCCGCATCGCTCTTGCCCAGCTTGGCGGTCCAAGCCTTTGCTGCAGCGATAACTTCTGCGCTCGGACGAGCGGACAGTTCGATGCGAGCGCGATGACGAACGCGATCATCTTTTGATTCAAGCAAGCTGAGAAGCTTCTCAATCGGTTCGTCAGCGATCTTCTCTGGCTTCAGCAAATCGCGACCTTCGTACCGCACACGATACACGCGTCCGTGATTTCGATCGCGACTTGGGTCCCGCAAATTGTGTTGCATGTGACCGATGATCGGATTGTGCCAGTCGGTGAAATAGATCGAACCGTCCGGAGCAACTTCGATATCAGCAGGACGGAAGTTAGGATCCGACGAGAACACGATCGGCTCGACTTCGGTCGCACCAAAGCTCGATCCCTTCTCTTCCAACTTGTACTGCAACACACCTTGGAAACCGATCACATTCAAGACCAGCAGATTGTCTCGAAACTCGTCCGGAAAGTGGCTGCTACTCAGCACTTCGACGCCCGCACAGGGTCGCGTACGCTGTTGATAAACTTGCGGTGGACGTCCATGCTTGTTGGGATAATCAATATCACCTGAGAACAGCAAAGCGTGATAAGGCTGGGCTCCGGTTCCGTCGTAAACGAAATCCTGGCCCCATTTCTCAAACGCATGTCCGTGTGGATTCGCAAATCCGAACGAAACGTAAACATCGAATTTTTGAGTTCGCGGTTCGTAGCGGAAAACAGCTCCATTCGCTACGCGTCGAGCGCCGCCCCACGGTGATTCAACTTGGCTGTGATGGAATGTTCCTTCTTGAAAGTAAACCGCGCCACCTGGGTCGAGCGCGAAACTGTTCGAAGTGTGATGCGTGTCAGCCGTGTCGAGACCATGAATGATCCGCTCCTTCACATCGTACTTGTCGTCGCCATCAGTGTCCTTCAAGAACAGCAGGTCCGGTCCTTGAGCTACCAACACGCCGCCACCCCAAAATTCGAATCCAGTGGGATTGTGGATGTCGTCGGCGAAGGTCTTGCAAACGTCCGCCTTGCCATCGCCATCGGTATCTTCAAGAATCAGCAACTTCTCTTGCATCGGTTCCGTTGGATTCCAGTGGGGATAAGTCGGCCAAACAGCGATCCACAGGCGCCCTTTGGTATCGAAGGCCATTTGAACTGGATTCACTAGCTCAGGGAACTGCGACTCTTCAGCGAACAACTCAACCTTCATGTTCTTATGAACGGTCATCTTGTCGATCGATTGCGTGCCGGTCAGAAACTCGTGCTTGCCGCCTTCGAGCGGACCGGGCTTGTTTGAAATCACAGGAATCAAAGCTGGGATGTTGGAATCGTCGGCCTTCGTTTCCCTACCGTTCGCAACCGACCAAACGACTTTGTCGCGGTTAGCAGTCTTGAGGTCGAGGATTTCCAGTTCACGTTGACCAACTGAGTAATTCGACAATCCATCACCATAGCCGCCTGGTCCTTCGGAGAACTTCAGAAACGCTCGGTCCCCGTACGTCGAATAGCCATCGGTAACTCGGTAGCGGTTGAACCAATAAAAATTCTTTTCGACAACTGCCTTGCGTAAGTTTTCCAACGCAGACGAATACTTCGAATCGCCCGCGACTCCCTTTTCACAAGCGGTCGCAATCGCTAGATCACCCGCCTCATTCTGGTGAATGCCGTTGATCGTCAATGACTTACCAACCGCTCTGTCGCCCGCAGTCGCAGATAAGATATCGACATAGTGAACATTCTTCGACTTCGCAACTTCCGACATCGCGTCGGCGTACATGCGAAGTGCCGCGTTGCGCGACTTAACGGATTCTTGCGAAGGCAGGTTGGGGTCTTGGATATACTCGTGCGCAGTTGGTGAAAACAGGACCAACCGCGGAGCTGATTTTCCGTTGTACTGTTTTGATTGAACGTGATCGATGAAGTCTGCAACGTTCTTCTTGAAGTCCGCCAAACCAGCTGCGCCGGCCATGGATTCCGTAGCACCGAAGAACGCGAAGATCACATCCGCTTTTGTGTTCGTCAGCTCAAAGCGATTCTCACGAACTTTGTCGAGATCGCGCGGAGACAGCTTGTCCGGTTGCGGGCACGGCGCCGAACCTTCGAGCCACTGGTCAAAGGTACCGAAATCTTTTGAACGCAAACGCTTGTCGCGATTGCGAAAACCGTCGATTTCGTCGCCACTGTAAGCCAAGTTGCGGACCACTAGCTCATGTTTCGGATACTGTGCGTGTAGCAAAGTCTCCAGCCAACCGTAATGCTGCATGCGTTCGGCCATCGTGCCGCCAACGATGCACACATGATCCCCTTTTTCCAACTTAAAATCGGCGGCCAGTGAGACCGTACTTGAGACGGCACTTAATGTCACTAGCGTTAACGCCAGGAGAAACAATTTCATTACGGTGGGTCCTTTGCAATTTATACGGTGGGGAGGGAAAGACGAGTCGCTCGCTGAGGAGCTGTTCCGAACGCTCTGGCACGAAGCCGAATCGCGTGCTTCAGTCGATGATTCTACAAAGATTTCTGCGTCGTCAGTTTAATTGCTACTGCGTCATTTTGCTATCGGATACCATTTCGCAAGTAGGCATGCCTAATGCCGACAATGGCCGCGCTCAAACTCAATAAATCCCAGCACGGAGTTGCGATCTGCACTCTGAAAAACAGCTTCTAGCCAATGCGCGCACAAGCGTTAAAGCCGCTACATGTCGTAAATTTCTTCATCAACATTGGGAGCTTCCGTCATGCGACGATGAATGCCCTTAAGTTTGCTTTCACCCGTCGCAAACGGATCTTCACCATCGAGCACGCTACCCAGTTCCTCTTCCACTTTGTCGGGATCTTCCCCCGCTTCCATTCGTCGAATCGCTTCTTCCATTCCCTCCCCCATGCGCATGCCCGTCGTATCCATCAGTTTCCGCATCACTCGCGCCATCGCCCGCGGGTCCTCTTCATCCATGCCTTCGACTTCGCCCGCCATTTGCATCATGGCAGCTTCCATTTTTTCGTCGTCGAAATCCATCTCAGACCCTTCGCCTCCCGCTTCAGACTCGGATCGACCGCTCGAAATCGCAAACCGCGACATCTGCCTCTGCAACTTGTGCTTGCCGTGCTTAGGGCACTTGGGGATCGTCTCAGTGTCCACACGTCGCGCGAAGAAACTAAATATCGTATGGCAGTCGCGGCAGTAGAATTCATAGATCGGCATGTTGTAGCTCCTTGCAAATGAATGCTTCTCAAAATGATCAACTCAGTCGTGCGCGTATCTTTGGATGAGTCCTCGTACCAGCAAGTGGTGGCGACTTTCAGTCGCCGATCCGCAAAAAAGTGGTGGCGATTTTCAGTCGCCGATCGCGAAACGTCGACTGCTCTCGCTGGACTGCAAGCCGCCATTGTAAACGCACTTTCCCAAACTCGGGATAGGCATCTTTAGTGCTCCCAGGCGGACCTCAAAGTCATGAATTGTCCGCCGCAGTGTGACGCCTTGCCACGCTGCAACCCCTGGCTAAAACCCGATGCGGGTGACTCCCCCTTTGTCAACTTCGCGATAATTCCAGCCCAATTCCCAGCCCAATTCCCAGCCGAAAACGCCAGAACACGCTGCGGAACGCTATGTGGGACCCGAAACCGGTTTGGAGTTGCGGGAAATCGAGACGCCGGTAAAATTGCCCTCGTTATGACGCTTGGCTTTGAACGGTTAGAGTTCTAACACGGCACCGTTCCGCTCGAACGGGCACCACCACTGACCTCGCACGGTTCGATCTCGCAATCCCGCGGCGTCAGTTACGTTGGAAACCCGTTAAAAACGTTGTTTCCCCGTGAAGAGGGCGTAGCTCAGTCGGTAGAGCAACGGACTTTTAATCCGTTGGTCGTGGGTTCGAGTCCCACCGCCCTCACTTCTAAGTCCTTAATTACCAAGGACTTACGACAAGTCGAATTTCGGGTAAATAGTTCGGGTAAATGACTGGGTAATTAGGGACGATTACCCGAACGAAAAAAGCCCCTGAAAGTGATCCAGGGGCTAGGGCTTCTAATCTGCGTTTTGACGCATTCAGCATTGAACAGGCACTAGACTTCGAAAACGTCTGCAAGTGCTTTGTAATCGTCAATGGCTTTGGCTACAGCCTGATTGCCACCAGCCTTTTGAACAGCTTCCAAAATCGTTTGAAGCTTTTCGTATGAACCAGCGGCGCTAACTGCGCTTTTCAAACTGGCAATATCCAGCTTCGTTGCCACTGGTCCAGAACTGGCATTACCACCCCTTGATTTGGTCAAGCCCATATCGGTTTTGGCTTGGCTTACTATCGTCGCATTCTTGACCCCACAAGCTGCGGCAATTTCCTTACCTGTTTTGTCTTTGAACGCTGGGTTTTCAGTCAAGAAATTTATCACCCTCGTTTTTTCCGATACCTTTTTGACAACTGGTGCTGGTTCAGGTGCTTTTACTGGTTCTGGTTTCTTTTTTGCCATGTGCCTAACTTCCTTTTTGTAACTTTGTTAAAAACAACAACCAGTTATTGAAAATAACAAAGCGCAACAAATAAAAAAGCCCCTGATTTGATTCAGGGGCTTTTTTTAATCGGGTTTTAAATCAGGCTTTTAAGACTTTTGACCAGTCTTTGTATTCGTCTGCTAGTGCCTTGAAATTTTGCAGGGTTGTAATGACTGCGTTATAGCCACCTGCTTTTTCAACCTGTTGCCAGATTTCTGGTAACCGATACGCCGTTAAAGTCTTTAGTAATTCTTCCCAACTTCCAGCTAGTTCTACTGCTTTTCTTAATTCAACTTCGTTAATAGTCTGTTCTGGTTCTGGCGCTTTTTTAAACCTTTCCATAATGTCTTTTTTACCAGCTTCATAATATTTTTCGCTTATTGTTTGGGGCTTGTGTCGAACCAAGCCTAGTTTCTTCCTAGCTTGTTGTACTGTTGTCATTGAACAACCAGTTGAACGAGCAACTTCAGACATTGTTGCTGTTGGGTTCGCTTGGTAATAATCCATCGCCCTGTTTCGCCTGTTACTTGGTTTCATATTCACTTTACCCATCATTCATTCCCTTAAAACAAAGTTACTTCAGACTGCCAAAGTAGCAATCTAACTAACTGTATTACGATTTGGACCCTTTGTAAAATCGTTCTGTTGCCAGCTAAATAAAAGCATGGCAGTAATAAACATAATCCCAATTGCAGGTTCACGAACCGCAAACCAAGACAAAGACGGTAAAGTAAGTTATTCAGCTTCTTTTAGCCTTTTAACTAATAACCAATCTGATAGCCCAAATTTTGTAGGCTTCAATCAACCCTTTTTCGTAGGCGAAATTTATGATGGTTATCCAATACAAAGCGTTGCAATAGCTGAAACTAGTGACCCTTGCCAATGGACTATAACCGTTAACTATGGTGAAGGTGAGAACCCAGACGAAAACCCACTTAGCGAACCTTGGGTTTACAGTGTTAGTTATGAACAACATGAAGTTCCAATTGATTACGACATTAGTGGACGCCCCATATTAAATACTGCTGGTGATCCATTCCAGGAAGCTTTATTTATTGACGACGCTAGACCAACATTAACAGCGTCAAAAAACTTTGGTTACTTCCCTTGGAATATCGCTAACCAATATTGCAACACTGTTAACCGAGATTCTGTTTTTGGTGCTGGTCCAGGAACACTAAAATTTGAACGCCTAACAGCCCGTTGAAAAATGCCATTTTCGTGAGCGATCAGCGTTCGGTGGCCAGGGGTAAGCTCAAGCGACTCGAAATCGATTTGAGACGGTCAAAATGTATTTACGTTCTTCATATCGCGATCTAAGGCCTTTTG
>JBGSJB010000140.1:0-3394 GCA_041742175.1 Pirellulaceae bacterium | reverse complement strand
CCAAGTGCGCGTCGTCACTGGCGGATTCGAATACGAAGGTGTAGCAAGCGGAAGCAACGCTCTACGAAATTCTCGACAGTTGGGTTAACAGCTTAGGTGTCGTTGATGCGATCTCTGCCACCGACAAGAAGGTACGTTGCTACGCGATGAGGGACTCAATTGTCTCGAAGTTCTCGCTCCGGACTACAGCTACGCAGGAGAGATTCACACTCACTCGTCATCAACTATTTCCAGTACCATTCGTGCATGCCTTGGTTATCCGACCTGATCGCTCACGAGTCGATCGCCCCCGAAATTTCGAGCGAATCGCGACGGCATGAATCGGCGCTGGAAACAAGCCCATCGATATCTCCATCCTACTGATTTCGCATTGACTGTGGTTGCAATCATCTCGAAGGTTGCCAAGTCTTTGGGTGAGTCGCTGTCGAGTGCTATTCCATGAGGATAATAGCACCGCATGAGCATCCACTTCGAATTTGTCGAGTGATACGTCAAGTACTCCTTTCCGTCGTCCGACGGATGTCCGCTCGAAACGGCGGGCGGCCGGTACACATCGCGTACAGCACGCAGCCCAGCCCAAACAGGTCCGACCGAGCATCGACGCTGCCGCCCCGCGCCTGTTCGGGCGACATGTACTGCGGAGTTCCGGCGATGATTCCTGTCCGCGTGATGCTGGCGTCATCGACCGCACGAGCCAGCCCGAAGTCGGTCAGCAGCGCTCGCTCGACCGTGCCGTCGAGCAAGATGTTCGACGGCTTCACATCGCGATGCACGAGCCCCTGCGCATGAGCAGCAGCCAGTCCGCGAGCCGTTTGTATTCCGATCCGCAGGATCTCCTTCAGCTCCAGCGGCCCTTGATCCCGAATGCGTTTCTCAAGCGTCGCGCCGCGTGAATACTGCGTGACGAGATACGGCACTCCCTGCCATTCGGCCACGCTGTAGATCGGCATGACGTTGTCGTCGATCACCGCCGCTGCGGCTTTCCCTTCGCGAGCGAACCGTTTGCGAGCCGCTCCCGATGCAGCCAGATGCGGGAGCAACATTTTGATCGCCACAAACCGATTCAGAGTGCCTTCATAGGCTTTGAAGACGACTCCCATTCCGCCTCGACCAATCACGCCGACGACTTCGTAAGAACCGATCCGTCCTAGCATGTGCGGGTCGTCCGTCGGTCCCAGCAACCGCAGGATGGACTCCAGTGATTCGCCTTCGCAGCCTCGTTCGTCGTGATCGCCCGCAACGTGCGGTGATTCCAACGGAGTGCGAAGGATCGGGACGATTTCGTCCTGCCACTGCGAATCGGACTGCGGGACTTCCAGCAGTTGTCGGCAGCGCTCGCAGTCGCTGACATGGTCTTCCACGTCCTTCAACTCTGCGGGAGATAGCTCGTCCTGAGACAACTGCCGCAGCAGTTCGGCCGACAAGCACGTTTGCGGATTCTGCATGGTCATGATTCATTCTCCTGTAAGTCCCAGAGTTGCGAGACTTCCAAAACCTTTTCCTTCAACCTGGCGATCACTCGATACCGCGCGACATACACCGCCCCGGCCGAGCGCCCCGTGGACTTCGCCACTTCGGCGATCGGCACGCCTTCAATGGCCGTCAGCCAAAAGACGTTCCAGGTCGCTTCGCTGAACTCGGAGCGAATCTGCTCGGTGGCCCAGCGGATGAGTTCCTTACGGGCCTCCGCCTGGATCTCGGCCGTGGTTGCCTGTGGATCGGGCTGAGCCTCAAGCAGTTCCACCATCGAAGTCGAACCGGTGGCCGCGTCACGAGGTCGCCGAGTCAACGCTTTCGTGATCGCATTGCGAGCAATCGTCGTCAACCAGGCCCGAAACGGCGGCTGCAAGTCTCCCGGAGTCCAGCCTTCAATCGACTTAGAAATCGACAGAAAGACCTGCTGCATCACGTCCTGAGCATCGGCATCCTGCAACCCCCGCCGCAGGGCCATCCGAAAGACAACCGGCTGGTAGATCCCCAGAAACTCAGTCCACGCAGCTGCATCCGCAGGGTTTTTGACCCTGAAAATGAGGCTGTGGCTGGTGTCAGGAAACTCGTGCATATTCTTCTCCTATAAAGAATCATCCACGATCTCGGGAATTCTTACACGCGAATTTGCGATTCCGGGAATTTGCCGGGCGGAACTGAGACGGGGCAACCCGCGAGTCCCTCTTCCATGACCGCGTATTTTGCTTTTTATCCAAGAAGGTGAGGATTTTTCGGGTTTAGACGATTGGGTATCGACTACCTGATTAGCGATTTGCGAGGAAACAGCCATCACAATCGCAGCCCATAAACCTGCTCAGGATACCCGCGACTCAGGCAAGGGGGCAGGCAGGCTAAGAGTAGGAGGGTTGGGTGGCTGAATGCGTCGGCTCCAGAGGTACAGAACGCCGTTGAAATGCGTCAAAACCGTCGGAGGGTAAGACGTCGCAGCGTAGCCCATTCTTCCTGCGACATCTAATTCCAGCTCGCACGACCGACGCACATCTCGAACCGACCTACGACTACGTTTCGAGCAGAACGTAAATTGTTAACCAAGATTGTGGTGTGAAGGGTGACGGGAAAGTCCCCGTACAGAACGCTCTCTGCAAAGAGTCTCTGAGCGCTTTTTCAAAAAACGCCTTTCTGGCAATGTTTTTCGGTTTTCGTGGCTGGTTCGGTGGGGCAGTTTAGCGAACTAGACTATCACGAACGGCATTCGATATCGGTTAACAGAAGAATGGTGGCTAGAGGTTTTTCTTCGCTTCGAAAAGCGAACCACGCTTTGGGTTAACAGCTAGAGATACCGTGAACGCTGGCTGTGAGTTTGCCGGTTGCTTCGGTTGTTTTTCGACTCGATCGACGAATGGCAGACGGCAAACCCAATTTGGGATCGCCCGATTCAAAGCTTGGTTTAGGCTCATCGGCTGAGCGGGGTACAAAAACCTCGCCACTCCGATTTTCCCGAGTCTTTCAAGGATTTCGTAGCTTCGATGGCAGCCATCATTCATCCGCTTTTGACACTGCTCGCGTCGCTGACTCGCCAGGAGCTAGCCCGCCAAGTCACCTATCTCAAAGCGGAGAATCAAATCCTGCGGAGTAAGTTACCCAAACGGATCGAGCTAAGCAATCAGGAGCGCCGCCGGCTCGTAAAGCACGGCAAGAGTCTCGGAGCGCGGATCAAAGACTTGATCTCGATCGTCAGCTATTCAACGTTCCGCAAGTGGGTGCGGAACGTTGAGGACGCGCCGGATAAGCGGCCCAAGGCAAAGGACGCTAAGCCTGGCCGGCCACGCGTCGAGGAGAGCATCAGTGAAGCGATCATTCGCATTAGAAAGGAGACCGGCTGGGGATACACCAAGATCGTTCAGGCGATGCGCAGGCTGGGGCACAATATCTCCCGCCAAACCGT
>JBGSJB010000139.1:0-1715 GCA_041742175.1 Pirellulaceae bacterium | reverse complement strand
GCGATTTGGCGGCGATTGTTTGCGGATATTCCAAGTCCGAATTTAGGATTGAATTATGATCCGTCGCACATGGTTTGGCAGCAGATGGATTACTTGAAACCGATACGCGACTTTGTTGATCGCATTTCGCATGCGCATGCGAAAGACGTGCGACTGGACCGCCACAAACTGGACGAGGTCGGCATCATGGCTCATCCGCTCGAGTATCACACGCCGAAGTTGCCGGGGTTGGGTGAAGTGAATTGGGGCAAGTTCTTTTCAACGTTGCTGGACGCGGGTTACAGCGGACCGGTTTGTGTTGAAGTCGAGGATCGAGCGTATGAAGGTTCGCTGGAGGCTCGCCAGGATTCACTGCGTCAGAGCTATCGCTACTTGAAGAATTTTATTGCTTAGCAAGTAGCGAGTTGCGAGTTGCCAGCGAAGTTATGTTCGGCGGGCTAGGATGTCGGTGAAGTCGGTTAAGTGGTAGCCGATGCCGACGTAGTCGAGAACTTTGCAGAGTCCGCGAAGTGCCACGCCGAAGCCATCTGGGCCGGAGAAGCCGCCGAACTGTCCGCCGCCTTTGACGTGTGGTTCGAGATCAAAGATCACGCCTGGAGCGCCGCGCTTCTTCATCATCGAATCGATGCGAGGCAATTCGCTGGCCAAGTCCCGCAGGATGGCTTCGTGGCCGGTATCGCCCAGGTCGGCCGGAACGAAGTTCTTCAGCGAAGCTTCGTCGACGTGTTCGAGACGTTGCGCGGCTGAGGGATGGCGGTAATCCTTAATGTGGATCCAGCCGAGTCCGGGTTTCATCGCGAGGTATTCGCCAAAAACTTCGTCTGGCGTCATGCCTTGGCAAACCAGGTTTGCACCATCAAAGATCAGCACCAGGGCTTCACTGTTGACTTGACGATGGATTTCGCCGAGCAACATTCCGGATTGGCCGACAAGGTTCGCTTCCACTTCAAGGCCGAAGGTCAGCCCGGCGGCGTTGCAGACGTCAGCGATTTGACCGAGCTGATCGGAGACTTGCGGAATGTGCTGCCATGGATCGGTACCTTTGGGATGATAAAAGGCGAAACCGCGTATCAACTTGGTGCCGAGCGTCGTAGCGACTTCGCAAGCGTGTTTTACTTCGGTTTCGAGATACTGCTTGAAAGGCACGAAGCGGTTGGAGGTTCCGTCTTCAACGTCCAGCAATTTGACTTTGCCGATTGGCGAACCGATGGTGGCGACATTCAGCCCGTATTCGGCTTGCATCGTGCAGACCGTTTTCAGTTCATCGGCTGTAAGGGCCATTGAGTTCTTGATGCCGTTGCCGACATCGATGAAGCGGATCGAATAGTACTGCAATCCAGCGGCGGCGAGTGCGGCGAATTGTTGAACAGCAAGTTTTTGATTGGCCGCTTCGTCCGCAAATCCGCTGAGGATGATCGAGTTGGGTGGGTTCATGATTATGGCTCGCGTTTTGGGGTGGTCGGGGATGGCTGCAGCGTGCGTTATTCGCGTTGATACGTCGCGTTCGAAGTATCGAGTCCGAAAGGCCGCTTTCGAAAAATGCTTTGCGGGTGCTTAGCGCTTTTCGGTCTCTGCTGTGTAATGAACCGTAATGATGCTAGTGATTCCGCCGCGTGCGCCCCAGTGGCTTTCGAGTGTCGCGGAGCGAGGTTTTGCAACGGCAACGAAATCATCGAAAATGCAGTTCGTTACATTTTCGTAGAAGATACCTTCAT
>JBGSJB010000138.1:0-4317 GCA_041742175.1 Pirellulaceae bacterium | reverse complement strand
TACTCCTGGGTTCCTGAAGTCGTTCGCGACAAGATTCTGCAGATTTGTCGCGACCATCTGGCGCCTCAGGGGGTTGCGATCGTCAGCTACAACACGTTTCCCGGCTGGCATCAACGTCGCATGATTCGCGACATGATGTTGTTTCATACAAAGCGATTCACCGAGCCTGCGAAGCGGATCGAACAAGCGAAAGCGTTCCTGACTTTTATGACCCAAGCAACCGGCAATGAGAGCGCTTACGGCCGGTCGCTACACGAAGAATTTCGGATGCTGTCGGTGAGCGATGAATCGTATCTCTTTCATGAGCAACTCGAAGAGGTAAACGAACCGGTCTACTTCCATCAGTTCGCAGATCAAATCGCTAAGCATGAGTTGCAGTACCTCTGTGAAGTGGAGCAATCAAATTTGCAATTCGAACGCTACCCTCCGCAAATCGCGGAAGTGCTTTCCAAAATGGAAATCATCGAGCGCGAGCAGTACCTCGATTTTTTTTCCCGGCGAACGTTTCGCCAAACATTGATGTGTCATCGCGAAGTCTCAGTTGATCGAACTGCGATGGCCAGTCGAATCAGCGGACTGCGGTTAGCGACTCACATGCCGATTGGGCCGCCGCAGAAGGACCAGGAACATCAGCCTTTGGTCATCAAGACCGGCAATGGATCGGAGTTGACGATTCGCGATCCGCAAACGAAATCGGCGTTTGTTCAGTTGGGGATGAAGTGGCCGCGTTCGGTTCCCTACAATGAACTGCAAGCCGAAGTGCGAAAGGGGTTCAGTCGTGATTCGGTGGTGATGCAAAGCCAAGACGCTTATGAGCGCGAATCGCGGGCACTTGCGGAATCGCTGACGCAAGCGTTCATTCTCGGCGCCATAACTCTCCATGCAAGCGAACCGACGTTCACGCTGGATGTCAGTGCGCGGCCGGTCGCTTGTCCGTTGGCTCGGCAGCAAGCGGCATCAAGCGAACGCGTGACCAATCGCATGCACAGCGCCATCGCGCTCGATTCCGTCGCACGCTGGATCGTGACGAAGTTGGATGGATCGATCGATACAGAGCAGTTGTTGGAGAAGTTGATCGAGCACGTTGCTCACGAGAAGATTTCGGTGCAGTTCGAAGGTCATGTGCTGACTAGCCCGAACGAGATCCGAGCGCAGTTGCAAGCACGTTTGCCTCTGATTCTAAAGCAGCTCGCCAACCAGAGTTTTTTGATCGCGTAGGTTAGTACCAAGGCGAGGCGTTCGCAGTGCCGCAGGCACAGCGTGCTTGCCATTCGTGCCATTGCTTCCCAGGCTCGTCCATGCCGTCGCGTTGCGACTGAGAGCAAAAACCGATCGAAAGAATGTCGCCGCAAAATCAGCATCTGCTATTTGTCGCACAGCCTGGTATTAGGGTGGGTCCGGCTTCCTGGGCCGTCTGTTTTGCGAAGCTGACGGACTAGGAAGTCCATCCTACAAAATGTGCTACCGCATCGGACGTGGTTGTCGATTGCAGGCGTTACAATCGTGCTGGACGCTACAAACTGGACTCTGCGTGCTGGCGGACTCGCATTCTCGTTCTCTCATTCCAAGCAACTCAGCGAGGGCATTTACGACTGTTTGGTCACGAGAAGTCATTGAACTCGCTAGCTTTTTCGATTTTTGGCGGTCAAAATGAATTGTGTAAGACGGACATATTGATGACGCGTTATCGAACGAGCACTTGGAGCGAGAAATGAGAAAAGTATTGCAATCGAAACCAATACAGGTTCCCCTGCATACCGTCTTGCAAACCATGTTGGCTGGTTTGGTGATCGTAGCGCTGAATGCTGGTTCGCATGCTGACGAATTCAAGTTGAAGGATGGGCGGACGTTGGTTGGCCAGTTGATATCGGCGCCAAAGGGGGATTCGAAGCTATGGACGGTTCAATTGGCTGCGGAAACTTTCGTGCGGTTTGATAACGAGCAGCTTGAGTACAACGGACATTTGAAACTGGACGATCGACTTGATAAGTACCGACTGTCGCTGAAGAATGTCGAACCGACAGCGGAGTCGCATGCTGGACTGGCGGGATGGTGTAACAGCAACGGTTTGAAGGAACAAGCGGAAGCGCATTATCGTCGCGCGCTGGATTTCGATCCGGAATTTCGGACGGCGCGCTATGCATTGAACTATCGCGAAGATGATTCGGGGCGTTGGGTGCTGCGCGATCAGTTGATGACTGAGGGCAAAGGGAAAGTCAAAGTTGGCGGTCGTTACGTCTATCCTGAAGTCTATGCATTTGAAGCGCAGAAGGAAGATTTTGATAAGAAGAGCGGTGCTTGGAACGTGATTGTGACTCGGTTGCAACGCGACATTGTGGCGGGCAAAAGCAACGCGGCTAGAGCGCTCGAAGAGCTGATGGCGATCAACGATCCGTATGCGGTGCCAGCGTTGGGAGCCCGGCTGGTGGACCCGAAAACGCCGACGAAGGTACAGTTGCTGTATGTGCAGTTGCTGACGCAGTTTCAGAGTTCGGACGCGGTCGGGCCGCTCGTGCAAGCTGCGTTGGTCGACGATGACATTGCAGTTCGCGATGCTTGCCTCGATTCGTTGGCTCGATTTGGTCGCGACTTTGCAGTGATGAGTTACATAAGTGTTTTGCGAACGATTGCGGCTAAGCCTCAGGGAAGTGGGGTTTCGACCGTGCAGGTGAATCGAGCGGCGGCGGGTTTGAACGCGCTGAACGCCGGCAATGCGGTGCTGCCATTGATCGATGCGCTGGTTACTGAATACAAAGTGACGCGCAAGCAGCAGGACAACTACAACCCAAACGCATTTTCGATGGGTGGCAAATCGGAGACGACGATCGAGAAGAGTCAGAATCAAGAAGTTCTAGGTGCGTTGGCGAAGCTCACTGGGCAGAACTTTGCGTTTGACGAAGCCAAGTGGATGCGGTGGTATGCCAATACTTATGCAGCTCCGATGGGAGACTTGCGGCGCGATCCCTGATTCGCCTGGTTGGCGGTTTTTAGTGTTGGCGGTTCTCTGTCGGAACTTAGTCTGACCTTAGTCGGGTTCGAAGGGAAAGAACGCATCGACTTCGGATCGAGAAAGCTCTGCGAGAAACGGTGCGATGCGGGCGATGACTTCATCAGTGATTTGCTGGCCTTTCGCAGCGGACGCGGAGTGCGGGTTGCCGGAGCCTGAGTTGGTGGTCAGTAGATGCCACGGGCGGCTGAGGGTTACCCAGCCGTTTTTGAGCGCTTCGAAGCGGAGTGGCCGACGTTCGCCTGCATCGGCTCGGAGAGTTCCGGAGTCGGTTTTAATAACCAGTTCAGGGCGAAAATGCAGAATCATGGACGTTTCCATTTCGCCGGCGTGGACTTCTGGGGGTTGGCCGATGATGTCGGCTGCATCGCGAATCATTTGGTACCAATTGCAGAGGAAGACATGCACTTGGGTTTGGCCGGCGATTTCGCGCAGGAACGGTTTTAGGTCGTTTCCGCCATGACTGTTGAAGATCACCAGCTTTCGAAAACCGCTGGATTCTAGCGAGTTCACGAGGTCGCGGAGCATTAAGAAGACGGTTGAGGGCTGCAAGTTCATCGCAAGCGGAAACTGTTGCATGTTCGATTCCGTACCGTACGGAATGGTAGGCAATTGGACGACGCGGGCGCCGAGTTCGGTCGCTTTCTCGCAGCACGCGTTGGCCAACTGCGTCGCTTCGATAGTGTCGGTGGCGTAAGGCAGGTGCAGGTTATGCGGTTCGGTAGCGCCCATCGGCAGCACTGCAACTTGCCAATCGGCAGCGCGAACATCGGCGAGGGTGGATTCGGCGAGCAGCCAGGGTCGAGCTGGGGGAGTCGGCATCGAAGTTGTCCTGATGGATTGTGGAGAGTCGAGAAGTAAGTGTCTTGCTGCTTGGTTGACTTGAAAGATTCTATAAGAAAATAGAAAAGTTGCGGTTGGTTTTTTGCGATTGTCGCTACGATTGGAACGAAGCTGAAACCGCTTAGCTCTTGTAGCGAAAGTGCCGATAGAAACGTCGTCCGGGACGGCTGCGCTGTACAAAGTGCAATTCGGTTGAAGTCGCGCAAGTCCGGAATTAGCCGACAGATTGTCGTGACGAGAGAGACGTTCAGTCTGTAGGTGACGAAGTTGGAAAAGTAGCGCGAGGCTGACAACTTTGTAGCTCGATATTTATACAACGTACGCTATCCTTGATTAGTTGGCTTCGGTGAGCTGCGCAAACTTGAATGAAGTTGCGGGCTGGGCGAGCAAACACACGCTGACGGACTCGAGTTTTCAACCGCGATGATTGCACAGAACTGGACAATGGCGAAAAGGCGTAACCAGAC
>JBGSJB010000137.1:0-2427 GCA_041742175.1 Pirellulaceae bacterium | reverse complement strand
TATTCTCTTCGCACTTGCTCGATGAAGTGGAACGTGTGGCGGATCGGGTCGCGATTATTCATAAGGGACAGATACTGCTGAACGCAGCGGTGGATGAGATCAAGGAATCGCATCGACGCGTGACGCTGAGGTTTGATCAGTTGCAGGAGCGGCCGCCGCAGTTGATCGGCGCGTTGACGCAAGAAGGAAGCGGATGCGAGTGGACGTATGTTTGCAACGGTGAATCGGAACAGGTGCGACGGGCCGCGCAGGCGCTCGGAGCGACCGTGGTTTACGATTCAGCGCTGTCGCTGGACGAGATCTTTGTAACTCGCGTTTCACAGTAGCGGAGCCGCTGAAGTGAAGCCGCTGAAGTGCGTTGCGGGTGTGAGTCAGTAAATGTAATAGCAACTGGAGATGACAATGCGATCGATGCCGCAAGCGTTGCTTTGGGAAATGTTCGCTGGAGGTTGGTGGTCGCTGACCGGCATGACGCTCATGAGCTGCCTGATACCGATGCTGGTCCACGCTGAGATGATGAAGTTGCAAGTGGACGCGAGCGATCCGGCGATGGGCTACTCGCTACCGTTTGTGCTTAGTCAGATGCTAAGCTGCATTCAATTCGTTCGCTAAGAAGAGGCCGCTGCTGGATCCGAGTGTCCAGACTAAGGGAAAACCAATTTCGTGTGGCATCCAGACCGATAGCAGCACAGCTGCGGTGGCAAAGGTGGCTGAGCCCAAACACACGGTCAGCAATCGTCGGCTTTCTTCGCGCTCACCGATTCGCAGGCGCAACCATTGAAACAAGCTGAGCGCGATGGCGGCGACGAAAGCGAAAAGACCGATCCACCCGAACCGCAGCGTGAGCAAGACATAGGAGTTCTCGACCGTCTCCATACTGCGAATCAGCTCAGCCGCTTCGCCCGACAGTGGGATTCGAATGGGAAAGCCGGTGACGCGATCAGTGCCGTATCCGAGCAAACCGGCTTGGGCGATCGCTTTACCGTAGACTCGGTAGACCAGCAGACGGCCGCGGGTGCCTGAATACCGCTGCTTTTGGCCGCCGACTTCGACGGTCTGTCGCAACCTTCCGGACGCTTCGCCGGACCAGCGCTCGAGCGTACTCAGCACTGCGTCCCGCTTCGCGACTGCCGCGAAAGCGAGGCACACTCCGACGATAGCGGCTGGAATGCGAACTCGAGGGAATAGGTTGATGGCGACCACCGCGGCGAGAATGACAGCGCCTAGCAACGGGCCGCGTGAGCCGGTGCAGTAGATGCCCGCAAGGGAAGCGAGCGGGCAGAAAATCCATATCGCGTGAGCCTCTTTGCGAAGAGCAAGGATGGCCACATACAGGGTCGAACCAAACAAGAGGCACTGAATAACGCCAAAGTACAGTGCATGCATGTACGGTCCGTAAGATCGTTTCAGTCCCCAGCGTTCCATGGCGCGATAAGCACCTTCGACTGGTCGCAAACCAGCCCACAGTTCCATCACATTGATCCGCGTGAAGGCTTCGCAAACGGCGACTACCGACAGGACCACGGCGATCACTGCGAGGGTTCGAACGATGATCTGCGCGTCTTCAAATTTTTGAAACGCAACGCGGCCAGCGACATAAGGCACATACCACTCTGCGTAGGCTCGGAACACGTCCGTCCAGCGAAATCCGTAATTGTAGCTGTCTGTGACAATGTGCGTTATTGCCAGGACGATCATCGCGCAATCACATGCGACTAACCGAACTGGAAAATTTCGTCCTGGCATGAAGCAGTAAAGCAACAGGGTCGCGGTCCCGACAGCAACTTTAACGTCGACTCCGGTGCCCACGACGGTTTCGGCGGGCGCGTTGAACAAACGCAACATGATCCAAGCTGGGAACGCGATTGCGACGGCATTGACGATCCCTAGTGCAAGCTGCGGCGAATAGCGAAGTGCCAAGACCACAAAGAGAATGATAAGAGTCGCAACACACGTGGCCCAGATCATAGAACTTTCAGTCTTGTATTCGGGTTGTGAGATGTAATTGAACTTCGCCGGAACCGATTATGCGCTGAAACGCTGCCAGCGCAGAGAGATGTGCTAGGTAAGAAGCGAGATTCGCGCAGGCTGGGGAAGTCGCGGCGACACTTCGCCAGGACACTTAGTAAGGCGGACTTTCCAATTTTTGCGAGTGGGTTTGAGGCTGAAGTCCAAGTTTTTGGCGAGAGCATTAGGGCGCTCGGTTTGCCGCTAAGATCCGTCGAAGGCACCGGCTTAAACGGAAAAATCCACGCCGAGTGGATATGCTACGTCCTAGTAACCAAAGTGGCGGCTCGATTCGCTTGAAATTGTTTTCGGGCCGGTTAGTATGAGGCTCAGTGCGTCAGTCAAGTGCCCGTGCGACTGTTGGCCAATTGCCCCTTGTCCAATCAACTTGCTCTTCCAGCGGTATGACATGTCAACTAG
>JBGSJB010000136.1:0-5689 GCA_041742175.1 Pirellulaceae bacterium | reverse complement strand
AGCGACTTGCCCGCCTTCATGAACGCTTCCAAGCCGCCGGACTTTGCGTCTTTGCGAGGCGGCGTGTGCGGCAACGTCAGGCTAAACGCGGCTAGAACAATGGACGCGATGCCTGCGACGACGAAGGACCAAGTCACTAGCGACTTGTCGTTCGAGCCGAGAAGGAAGAACATCGGCCACGCGGCAGCGATCCAGCCGATCGTTCCGCCCATGCGCACGGGCCCAAACTCACGCGATGGATCTTTCATCGCATTAA
The DNA here is from genome assembly GCA_041742175.1 of Pirellulaceae bacterium. GTDB lineage: Bacteria > Planctomycetota > Planctomycetia > Pirellulales > Pirellulaceae > Aureliella. The sequence goes on along the minus strand of JBGSJB010000136.1, from coordinate 5,433 downwards.
AGGCGATTGCGTTAGTGATCGAAATCGTCGGAACATAGAAGAAGCAATGTACGGCCATCAGCAACAGGAATGGCATGAAGCTGGTCGTTTGCGAAAGCGCGAACATGCTCACGCCACCGATCAAGTGACTGACGGCGAGCGTCTTTTCAGCGGAGAAGTACTTGTCAGCCATTTGATTGCTGACGAACATCGCCAGCAAGGCGGCCAGCGGAAACATGTTGAGAATGGTGGCTTGCTGAGTCGCATCGAATTTCAAATAGGGAAGGTATCCAAAAATCAGAGGAAACCACACGCCCCAGATGAAGAACTCAAGGAACATCATCGTGATTAACTTGAGCCGCACGTTGCTTGGTGCTGCTGGAATCGAAACGTCCACTGTTGCCACAGTCATTCTCCAGAGATCATTAAATTAAAAGGCGCAATTGTTTTTCGGCTTGGAAGAGGTTACTTGTCGAGCATACCGACGTCGGTGAGCCAATTTTTGCAGAGTTTGGGCCACTGTTCGGCTGCTCCGGAACCAGCCGCCAAGCCGATACCGTGCCGCCCTTTGGTAAACACATGCAACTCACCAGGGACTCCCGCAGTGACCATCGCAGAATAGAATCTCAGACTATTTTCAGCTGGCACCGCTTTGTCTTCCGCTGTGTGCCACAGGAATGTTGGCGGCGTTTGACTGGTCACCTGTTTTTCGTTCGACAGCGACTGAATCAATTCGTCGGATGCATCTGGACCCAACAAACTTCTTTGGCTTCCCATGTGCGTGTAGCTTTCGCCGAGCGCGATGACTGCGTAAGAAAGAATACCGAAGTCAGGTCGTGAGCTGAGTCGATCGATTGGGTCGGCTGCATCGGAGCTACCTTCGTCAAAGTGAGTGAGCACCGTCGAAGTCAGATGCCCGCCAGTCGAGAAACCGATCATGCCCACGCGCGTTGGATCGATCTTCCACTGCTCAGCGCGACTGCGAGTGAATCGAATGGCGCGCTGTGCGTCGAGTAACGGATTGGGATGCCCGTAGCCTCGACCTCGATGGCGATAGGAAACAATCACGCCCGCCATTCCCATATCGTTTGCCCACTTCGCGAGCTGATGGCCTTCGTGGTCCATCGCCAAGCCACCGTATCCACCGCCTGGGCAGATCATCAGCACCGGCGCTGATTCCTTGGCATTCTCAGGAAGGTAAACGATAACGGTCGGAACATCTTTTTCTTCAGTTCCGAGTGCGTTAGGCGCATCGCCTTCCCATAATCGAAACGTCTCCGGTTCAGCGGCTTGTAAGGCAGTTGAAGTGGTAAATGACATGGTCAATAGCAAAGCAAGAATTGAACAGTGAATGGCAAATGAGGTTCGTTGGTTGAGCATGGCAAAAACTCGGCGGGAGGCTGAAAAGGAGGGAGGGTAGCTAGTTCAACTTGGTAAGTTCCCGTTTGGCGGCGCTCAGAACATCGCGCAAGACAAACAGACTGTGGGCTGTCGAATCGCCAGGGTTTAGCGTAGCGTAGCGAATCCCTTGACGAAAACAATCGACCATTACGCTCAAAAGACGGGTTCGATCCACTTGAACGATACGCTTTGTCCCCGAGCAGTTTTTATCAGCATAATCGGACGCATGCTGCTCGGTGGAAAACATCGCTAAAGTGCGTTCTGCACCAGGCGCGAGATTTAGTCGCGTTGCCATCTCGCCGGACAGTCGCCACATCGCCAGCGAACCTTGCTCCGATTCGCCAAGCACCACTAACCAAGGTTCAATTTCGCCAGAGTTCGCTTCGAAGGCGTGTTGCTCGTTCGACTTGGGGCTTTGATTTAACATAGGATCACAATCAAAATGCGACTGGTTCGGTCGTGCAGCACCGCGAAGCTTGGGAGTTTCAATTAAGATACAGGCAACTCGCGCGCGGTACATGCAGTTCTTGATGCTGCGCGCACGCAAATTGCTCGAATTTCGAGCTTCACGTTCACTCACAGAAGTCTACATGCCAATCGCAGATGATGCGAACTCGCGCCCTCGCGAGCCGCTTTCGAAACGTCCGACAGCTCATTCAACGACCCCGTCCAAGCCTCAGAAAGCACCTGCGGCAATCCCCTCGGCACCGGGAACGATCGAAGAAGAGTTTGGAGTTCCGATTCCTGGCGTTATTCTCGCGCCCGAGAATTGGGTAGCGACCGCTATCAAGCGTTTACCCGATTCCGGGACGCTTAATTTCGCTGAGATCTTTGGACGCGAAGCGCCGTTGGCGGTGGATATCGGGTGCGGCAATGGTCGCTTCGTCCTTTCGTCCGCGGTTCGGCGGCCCGAATGGGATCATGTTGCGATCGACATCTTGCCACTAGTAATTCGATACGCCACGCGGCGTGCGAACCAGCGCGGCTTGAGCAACTGTAGGTTCGCAGCGTGCGACGGTTCTCGGTTCCTGGCTCACTTTTGCAGTCCTGCGTCGGTCGATGAGATTCACATTTATCATCCACAGCCGTACGCGGATTCGGAACGTCAGCATCGCCGTATGCTAACTCCCGAGTTCATGGCGCTAGTTCATCGAACGTTGCGTCCGCAGGGGAAACTGTTTCTGCAAACCGACAATCCAGCTTACTGGGAATACTTCAAGCAACTGGTGGCGGCGACGATGCAATGGCATGATCAGCTGGAACCGTGGCCCGAAGATGTGCATGGTCGATCGCGTCGAGAATTCATGGCGACTGAGCAAGGTCTAACGATCTACCGCGGTTGGGCTGAGCGACGCGATGTCTTAAGTGATGAAGCGATGCAAGCGCTCATTGAGAATTTGCCGCTGCCCACATTTGCTGCAGCACGCGAGGGTACCAAAGAGAAACGCCGCGGAAACTGGCGCGGTGGTCGTCGGCGCAACAAACGTTCGTAGCGAAGACTGTAAAGACTGTTTTGACGATCAGCTATACTTGGTTGCAACGAAAACAAGAACGAAGTCGAGCGGGCGCTAGTCACGATGAATGCGACTGAACATAAACCACCGGTCATCATTGTCGGAGCTGGACTAGCGGGATTGAATTGTGCCAAGCTGCTGCATGAACGTAACCAGCGAGTCCTATTGATTGACGCTCAAGATCGTATCGGAGGTCGTGTGCAGACGGACGCCGTCGACGGCTTTCTGCTTGACCACGGCTTTCAGGTCTTTCAAACGGCATATCCTGAAGCGAAGGTAGCGCTCGACTATGCCAGTCTGCATTTGACACCGCTGGAAACGGGGGCATTGATTCGTCATCGCGGTAAGTGGGCGCGTATGGCTGACCCGTGGCGACAACCGCAGCATGCGTTTTCAACTCTCTTCAACTCGGTAGGAAATCTCAGCGATCGGTTCAAGCTCTATCAACTGCGTCGTCACGTGCTTTCGAAATCGGCGGATGAACTTCTAAGTGCATCGGAGGATTGTTCGACGCGCGAATATCTACTTGAGAAATGGAGATTCTCACAGCCGTTTTATGATCTGTTCTTGAAACCCTGGTGGTCGGGCATTTTCTTGGAAGCTGAGCTGTCGACGTCAGCGGCTTATTTTCAGTTTGTATTCCGGATGCTCGCTGCGGGAGACGTCGCGCTGCCCCGTTCCGGGATGCAAGCGATCCCAAATCAGTTGGCGAAGAAGTTGCCAAGTGCATCAATGCGTTTGGCTACCCGCGTCGTCAGTGTCCGGTCGAACGAAGTAGAACTTGAATCCGGTGAAGTGCTCGCAGCAAAATTTGTGGTGCTTGCCACGGAAAGTTATGCGGCTGCGAAGCTGCTAAGCGAGCAACGTTCCGACACGATCCACGAGCGACTCAACGCCGATTGGACGAAGACGATGTGTATGTACTTTGCGTCCGATCGTGTTCCAATTGCATCGCGATTGCTGATGCTGCGCGGCGATACAACAGGTCCAGTCAACCATGTGTTTGTCACCAGCAACTCGGTTCCCAGTTTCGCTCCGGCGGGCCAGTCTTTGATCAGCGTCTCGTTGGTGGATTGTGGCGGCAAAGCTGAAGAATTATTGCCCGCTGTGTTGGAGCATCTGCAGGAGCTGTTCGGAGCCCAAGTCCGCGAGTGGCGATTCCTCCGCGCGTACGATATCGCGCGCGCGTTGCCCAAACAGCCTCCAAGCTTCCATAAATCTTCGCAAGACGAGATGGCGGACGTTTCTGCGCCGCTATTTAACGCTGGAATCGTCCTTTGTGGCGACTACCTGGAAACCTCGTCCATTCAAGGTGCGCTACTGAGCGGTCGCAAAACTGCCGAGCGATTGTTGGCCAAAGACATCCTCGCATGAGGCATTTGCACCCACTGGACCGTACCTTCGGTGCGCCGCAACCTAAGGCGAAGGGGTTTGAAAAACTTGCGTTTGGAGCACCGACGAATTAGTGTGGTTGGGACCTGCAAAAAACTTTCGCGGATCCTTGAGCGCGATAAAGTAAACTGGGAACCACTCCCACATTCAATCAAATTTTGGAGAACAAGTGATGCGACGATGGTTTGCACGCGCTGTATTAGTTGCTGGGTGCTTAAGTATTAGTACTTCGCTACAGGCTCAACAGGCAGCGATGACTGAGGTTTATGGTGAGGCCGTTCATCAGTATTACGCAGGCAATTATTCTCAAGCGGAACTATTGTTGAACGAAGTCCAAGCGTCCGGCGCCGAAGACCCACGCGTTCATTACTTCCTGGGCATGTGCAAAGTAGCTCAAGGTGGCGGCCCCATGGCTGGGATTGCAGACTTCGAAGCCGGCGCTCAGGCCGAAGTTCGCAGCAAGAATTCATTCCAAGTCGGTCAAGCTCTGATTCGCATCCAAGGCGCTGCGCGTCGAGAAATCGAAAAAGCTCGTTTGGCAGCTCGTGTTCAATATGGCCAACAACAATTGCTTGAACAACGCGCCAAAGCTGATGCAGCCGGCCGTCCGACGACGCCATTAAATAACAACGTTGTGCCTCCAATCGGTGGCAATGTGCCGGATCCGATTACTGAGGGCTTGCGTTCGGAAAGATCCGCTGTCGATCCAGTGCAACCAGCGGCTCCAGACGTCAGCGATCCGTTCGGTGACGATCCAGCAGTTCCAGCAAACAACCAACCGAACGTACCGGCCACAGACGCGCCAGCAACTCCAGCGGATGCGACAGACCCATTTGGCACACCAGCAACTGAGGCACCCATGGATGATCCGTTTGGCACTGGGAACTAAAGGTGGAAGGTCATGTTGAGACTCGTTGGAACGGACGAACCAAGCCGTACCACGAGTTGAATTGAAGATAGGGTAAACGAAGCCGATCCTTCTAGGGTCGGCTTTTTCATTCCATGGTTGGCTTACCACTCGATCTTACTCAGCGATGCAATGACCTCATCACAAGCCAGCTCAGCTTGCGAGCAATAAGCGTTCGTTACTGCGATCATGCAACACCGTTGGTCAGGAACTGCATACGTTAGGCAATACCAAGTCGTA
>JBGSJB010000135.1:0-2230 GCA_041742175.1 Pirellulaceae bacterium | reverse complement strand
GGCCGAATCGATCAGGTCTTCTACGAGATCTACGAGAGCATGAAGAGTAAGGATCTGCGGGCGTTGCCGATCTTGGACGAGCACGGAAAGTTCGTCGGGCTGCTGACGCTGCTCGATCTTCTGAAAGTGGTTTTTGAAGGCGACTCGGACCCGATCAAGTCGCGTCAAGTTGTCAGTAGCGTTTCCAAGATCTGTAATGTCATCAAGGGTAAAATACTGCACTCGGTCGACACCGATGCCACGGATGAGATGATCGTTATGGTGGGCGCAATGAGCGCCGAAGGATTTACTAAGCGATTGCATCAGTTCCCAGCGGCGCAGTTGTTGGTGGTCAGCGGCGATCGACCGACTATTCAACTGCCAGCGCTGGAACATGGCGTGCGAGTGTTAGTCGTGACAGGTGGATATGAGCTGTCGCCTGGATTGTTGCAGTTGGCGAAGTTGAATAACGTGACCGTTATCGGATGTCCTTTCGATACCGCGACGACGACAATGCGCATCAAGTCGGCTCGCAGAATTGATTCGGCTGTGCAAACGGATTGTATGACGTTGTCTTCGAAGACTCCGATCGCTGATGTGCGCGCGGCTATCGAACGAACTCGGCAAAGTCTTTTCCCAGTGCTCGATGACGACGGCAATCTGTTCGGCGTTCTCTCGAAGAGCGATTTGATTTCGCCGCCAAAGACGCAGTTGGTGCTGGTCGACCACAACGAACTTGGTCAAGCCGTGTTGGGGGCTGAGGAGTCGGACATCGTCGAAGTGCTCGATCACCATCGGCTCGGCGGCAGCTTGAAATCATCGCAGCCGATTCGCTTTATTAACGAACCGGTCGGGTCAACGTGTACGTTGGTGGCTCGCCAGTTTCGCGCAGCCGGTTTGACGCCTAGTCCCGGCATCGCGCTGTGCATGGCAGCGGGGATCATTTCCGACACGCTTTTCTTGCGTTCTCCGACGGCTACAGAAGTCGACCGCAATGTGCTCGAGTGGTTGCGGGGGATTTGTGAAGTGGACTTGGATAAGTTTGCTAAGGAGTTCTTTGCAATCGGTTCGGCTTTACGTTCGTGCACGCCGGATGAAGTAGTGCGAGAGGATTGCAAGGAGTTTGTTGAACGCGGCCATCGTTTTTCGATCTCACAAATTGAAGAGATCGGCTTCGAGCTTTTTTGGGGAAGGCATCTCGAACTGCACGAAGCGCTCGTTCAACTGACTCGCGAACGCAATCTCGATTTCTCGGCACTGTTGGTTACGGACATTGTCTCGAACGGCAGTTTACTGCTGATGTCGCGCGAGCCGGATTTTTGGGAAGAGATTAATTTCCCGCGGCTTGAACGTTATCTCTATCAGCTCGACGGTGTCGTCAGTCGCAAGAAGCAACTTCTACCGCTGATCGCACAGCTTTTGGAAACCGCTGAACCAACAGGGGCCGGTCGTAGAGTTTGAAAGATCAGTTTTTCACTGTGTCTTGGAACAAAATGCAATTCGATAAAAACCTAGCAAGATTGGACCGGACGGGTTTGACTGTTGCGAGCCTTGATCAGGCCGATGATGAGAAGCAATACTGGTTCGAACAACTTCCAGAATTGCGAATGATGCATTTACTTCTCTTGCGACAGATCAACTATGGCCCTAACGCTTCCGGACGACTTCAGAGAGTTCTTGAGGTTGCCGAATTTCCATTGCGTTGAGTACTTGCTGATCGGCGGGTTTGCGGTCAGTTATCATGGTTATCCACGCACAACCAATGATATGGATATCTGGGTTGCGATGAGTAGGCAGAATGCCGAGAAGCTCGTCGCGCTATTGAAAGAGTTCGGCTTCGATACTCCTGAACTCACCGTGGATTTGTTCTTGACCGAACAAAAAGTTGTGCGGATGGGAATACCGCCGATGCGTATCGAGATACTTACAAGTATCTCTGGCGTTGATTTCGCTTCGTGTTCTTAATCTCGAGTTGAAGATAGCATCGACGGAATTGAAGTAAAACTAATCAACTTGGTGAACCTCAAGATCAACAAGCTTGCAAGTGGTCGCTTTAAGGATCTAAATGATCTCGAACACCTTCCTTGAATTGATGTGTTAGAATGCGCCATTGTTGGTTCGCCAGATGGTCGCTGCTGGTTACGGCCAGGAGAGGAAAGTCCGGGCTTCGCAGGGCAGAGTGGTCGATAACGTCGACCGGCCGCAAGGTTAGGGACAGTGCCACAGAAAGCAAACCGCCGAACGGTCAGTT
>JBGSJB010000134.1:0-9304 GCA_041742175.1 Pirellulaceae bacterium | reverse complement strand
CAAACCGAGGCTGGGTTACCAAGTTCGAGTCGCCATATCATAATTCCATCTAGCTGAATCACCAATGATACCGAATCACTCGGTAGCCAGATGACGACACTGACGCTGTAATTCCCAAATTCATGAACTTCGAACCAAACTTGTATGCGACTGAATGGACCAAGCCACCACTGTTGGGTTGTTACTATTTGACTGGTCCGACCTGCAGCGGCAAAACTCCGCTGGCGATTGAGGTAGCGAAACGGCTCGACGCTGAAATCCTGTCGCTCGATTCCATGGCCGTTTACCGCGGCATGGATATCGGAACTGCTAAGCCATCGCTTGAGCAACAGCAGTTGGTCAAGCATCACTTGATCGATATTGCTGAGCCCACCGAATCGTTCAGTGTCTCGTGCTATGTCAAAGCGGCGCATCAGCAGGCCGCCGACATTCGGGCTCGAGGTAAAAGTGTGTTGGTCGCTGGCGGTACGCCGCTGTATTTGAAGTGTTTGCTGCGTGGGTTGTTCATTGGTCCACCGGCAGATTGGGAGTTCAGAAATTCCGTCAACGAGGATTTGAAGGTTTATGGACCGGAAGCGCTCAAAGCGCGGTTGGCTCAAGTCGATCCGTTGCTAGCGCATCGATTGCATTTGCATGATTCGCGGCGCATGATCCGCGGTTTGGAGGTCGCGCGTGTGACCGGTCGGCCACTGAGTCATTGGCAGGAACAGTTTGAGAATCCAGCGCCGCGCAGGTCCGCTCCGGTGGCTGTTCTGAAGATTGATCGTGCTTGGCTGCATGAACGCATCAACGAACGTGTCGAGCAGATGTTGCAGGAAGGGTTGCTATCGGAAGTGGAGCAATTGCTTGCGAGGCACGGAGAACTTGGTCATACGGCTGCGCAGGCGGTGGGTTATCGCGAGATCTTGCAGCAACTTGCTGGTGAGTTGCCTCCCGAAGAGACAACTGAGAAAATTAAAGCGCACACTCGTCAGTTCGCGCGAAGGCAAGAGATTTGGTTTCGCGGCTTGAAAGAGCTTGCGCCACTGCCTGTGACGGCTGAAAGTCAAGTCGAAGAGTTGGCCGCCCAGTTGGCTGACTGGTTTACTGAACAGATGGACACGCCCGCCTAGTGGATTGTCACCGCTTAACTTAGGGTTGATCGTTTGGGTGGCACTGTCGATTCTGTCGATTTCGGGTGCCACTGGCATTGCCAGTGCGAGCGAAGGAGGCGATGCTCACAAAAAATAGTCGGTCCAGTACAAGGGGCTCGACCTATAATAGCCGAAGTTGGACGTCGTCAATGACCACGGACTTGAGTGACAGCGAAACCGCTTTATTGTAGCAGGACCGACACCAAAAACTTGACACAAAACTCCCACTGTTCATGGACATGGTCAACTCGCGAGTCGCAGTGTATTTGATAGTCTTTGCAGATTCCAACTGTAACACTTCGGCGACTTTTTAGCACGAGCCTATTGTGTTGGGTCAACCACTTTCCCTTAAGAATAGCCTCCTTTGATCGCACTGGCATAGCCAGTGGCACACCCAGTCGACATTGCACCCTAAAACTAAATGTTGACAGAACACTAGTATACTTTTGGAACAAAATTCGATGGATGTCGATGCCAGCCTTATGTACGCCGCAGTTTGGCTGTGCATCTTGATCGTGGGAACGATTGTCTACGCCGTTCATGTTGCTCGGTCGAGCGATTACGATTTTTGGGAATCGGCTCTCTACTTGCCGACGTACTTGATGGGGCGTTTGTTGTGGCGAGTTCACTTTACGAACGCTGCGCCCGCTGAGCTTAAGTCCGGTGCGCTGTTGGTTGCCAATCATCGCAGTAGTGTCGATCCGTTCTTTGTGCAGTTGGCGGCCCGCCGACGTGTGCACTGGATGGTGGCCCGCGAGTACGTTGAGCATCCGGTGTTCGGTTTGATATTGAAAGCCGCACAGGTGATTCCGACGAATCGCAGCGGTATGGACACCGCGGCTACGAAAGCGGCTATTCGTTTGACTAAGTCGGGACGACTGGTTGGCATGTTTCCTGAAGGTCGATTAAATCACACTCGCGAGCCGATGGTTTCGGTGCGGAGCGGTGCGGCGATGGTGGCCGAGCGTGCTGGTGTTCCGATCGTGCCGCTGTACATTGCCGGCAGTCCCTATCGTCGTGAAGTCTGGAGCCCGTTAATCATGCCCGCGCGAGTGGCGATTACGTTTGGCGAGCCGATCTTTCCGGCGCGAGCCGAGAACACCTCTGAGAGCGATCCGGAGTTGATTGAAGACGAGAGCGCTGCGGCCAGTGAAAAAGCCAATGGTGAAATGACTTCGGCCGAGGCGCTCATCTTGCAATGGGGCCAACAAGTCGTCACGCTAGCGGGCCATCCGGATTTTAAAGTTGAGTTGGTTTCAAAAAGAAAGCGGCGCGTGCGCGCGAGATCATGAGTGACAAAGAAACGCTGATTAATCTAACCGAGTGTTTGCTCAAGAGTATCGTCCATGGTGACTGGGCGGCGTACAGCGAGCTGTGCGATCCAAGTTTGACTTGCTTCGAACCCGAAGCGTTGGGGCAACTGGTCGAGGGCATGGACTTCCATCGCTTTTACTTTGAGCTCGACAAATCTCCGGGTCGCAAAGTGCAAACGACTCTCGCCAGTCCGCACGTTCGATTGATGGGCGATTCGGCGATTGTTTGCTACGTGCGTTTGACGCAGTCGACGGACGCTGCGGGTACTCCATCAACGCGGGCTGTTGAAGAGACTCGAGTGTGGCAGAAGCAGGATGGCGGTTGGAAACACGTTCACTTCCATCGCTCGCCGCTTGGTTAGTTCGTTAAGCTTCCACTTTTTGAACGATTGCCTCGGCACCGTTGCACATTAACTGCGTGCCGACAGCAAAACTGCCGCGGCGCAGATAAGCGAGTGCCAGTTGATGATCGTTTGCAAGCGACGGAGCGGAGGAGGTGACGTGCCCCACTTGTTGTCCATCTTTAAGCAGCACCGCGCCGGGTTCGATCGCGACCTGTGAATCGATTTTGACCAAGCATAATTTCTTCTGCAACTGCCCGATTGCGTCCAACCTTGCGATGGTCTCTTGGCCTAGATAACAGCCTTTCGTAAAGCTGATCGCCGTCGCATCGCGGTCGAGTTCTTGCGGAATCGTCTTTTCCAAAATCTCGCTGCCTGATTTGGGCCAGAAGCTCGCAATCCGGCGTCGCTCGAATTCCGCCGCCGTACCTAGCTCGAGGCCGAGGGGTAGAAGTGCTTCGAGCAGCCTTCCGCGTTCTGTGGCCTGTGCGATCAGTAGCACGTCGGAGGTTGAGAGTAGACTTAATGAAACGGCGACGACGTTTGTGGACCCGATGGTGGCCGGCGCAACAGTCGCCCGTGCGGGAACGAGCGACGGCGAATTGAAATGCGCTGCGCACTGGGAAGCGGATTGGTGGCTGAGCAAGAACGCCGTTTTATCAGCACTTTGATCGGCAACTTTGGCCTCTTCGCGAACGATGTAGCGGTCGATGTGCGCGCAGAGCCCGGGCGTGTTGCCGAACTGACCAATGAGCTGGATTTGGTCCGGCAGCTTCAGCACGAATGCATGTTCGACGCACCAGCCTCTCACGTTCGTGATGAACGCTTCGCAGCATTCATTGACAGGAAGCTTGATGATGTCGTTCGTGCAGAGGTTATTGATGACCTTCGAAGCGTCTGCCCCAAGAATCTGCACTGCGCCAAAATTCGGTAGCTCAAACATAACTTGCCTAACGGAGAACTGAGATGGGAACTGTGTCAGTTTACTTCAGATCGGCGATTCGACGAGTGTAGGCAGTCAGCGTTAAAGACAACAAGCCAGCAGTTTGGCTTCTGCTGGCTTGCAATGGTATTTCGGTAACGGACTCACCACGCGTTAAACTTGATTGGCTGGCGTGGAAGCCAAGAAACGGCGTTTGCTGAGCGGTGATGAAGCGATCGCCAAGTTATTCAGCGTAGCAGGCGCGGCACCCAGCGTAATGTTGCTGATCGCCGTTGTTCCAGCAGTACCACCAGCCGTACCAGGACTTGTCGTTCCATTGCCCAGCGCTGTTGGGCGGCTGACCGTATAAGTTCCTGGCAGAACATTCGTAAACGAATACTCACCGTCCGCATTTGTTGTTACCGTTCGATTGACAGCGGCTCCAAGCATGTCGGTACCGGTCAACGTAATTGTGACACCAGACAGTCCAATTTCACCTGGGTCTTGAACGTTGTCGCGGTCAGTATCGCGATAGAGCGTTCCCGAAATTGAAGTTGGAACTGCAATCGCTGTTGACTGAGTCGACGTGTCGTTTGATGGAACTGTATCGTTCTCTGTCGTATCGACGGTGGCCGTGTTTGTTAACGTTCCAGTTGCAGTTGAACTGACCGCTGTGATGACCGTGATTGTTGCAGAGGCGCCGGAAGCCAAAGTTGGAATCGTAGCTGTGACAACATTGGCTGCGTTGGTTACCGTTCCACTGTTGGTTGCGGTTCCCGAAGTGAACGTTAAACCGGTTGGAAGCGGATCCGTGACAACAACATTCGTAGCTGTAGATGGCCCATTGTTCGTAACTGTGATGGTGTACGTGAGGGTTCCGCCTGCAACTACCGGGTCCGAAGAGTCCGTCTTCACGACAGCCACGTCGACGTTCGCGTTAACAGTTGTCGTTGCGGTCGCGGTGTTGTTAGCTGTATTCGAGTCAGTTTCTGTCGCAGACACAACGGCTGTATTAGTGAGAGTTGTACGTGTGTCGCCATTGACTCCAACTAAGACAGTCACGGTTGCAGTGGCGCCCGAATCGAGTGTGCCTAAGCTCAGGCCGCTCGCCAGTCCTGCCGCACTAACAGTCGCGCCCGTCGAGCTTGTTCCGCTGACGAAGGTTACGCCCGTGGGCAACGTATCGGTCAAGCTGACGTTGGTTGCTTGCGAAGGACCATTGTTTGTGACAACGATCGTGTAAGTCAACTGATTGCCCGCGACAACGGGATCCGCCGAGTCGGTTTTGGTAACCGCTAAATCGATACTTGGTGTCAACGTTGTTGACTCAGTGTCGGTGTTGTTAGCAGTGTTGCTTTCAATCAAGTTGGCATTGCCAGTCGCTGCAGTCGCGGTGTTGGTCAGCGTACCTCGCGTCGCACCCAAGACTGTCGCAACCACTGTGATCGTTGCCGAAGCACCGGTTGCCAAGTTACCGATGTTGACAGTCAAGTCATCGTTATTGGCTGCAATCGTATCTTGCGCGGTTGCTGGAATCGTGACGGTACCGACGCTCGACGTAGCTGATGTCACGCGGATTCCGTCCGGCAGATTGTCAGTCAGAGTGACCAACGTTGCATCAGACGGTCCACTGTTGGATACAACAATCGTGTAAGTCAACGTATTGCCTGGGGCGATCGGATCGGCTGAGTCGGTTTTGGTTACGACTAGATCGATGGTTCCTGTGGTCGCAGTCGTTTCAGTGTCGGTGTTGTTCGCTGTGTTGGTATCGAACCCGGCAATGGATTCTGTGGAGCTGACCGTGGCTGTGTTCGTAAGCAGGTTGCCAGCGCTTTGTTCTACGTTGGCAAGAATTGTAACCGTAGCAGTACCGCCGGACGCGAGATTACCGACGACTACTGAAACTTGTTGGTTGCCGCCCGATGGTGGAGTTACGGTGCCACCGGTCGCTGAGACAAATGTCAGTCCAGCGGGCAGCGTGTCGACGACGGTCACATTCGTTGCTCCGCTCGGTCCATTGTTGACAACTTGCAGAGTGTAAGTGACTTGCGATCCGCGGTTGACTGGATCAGCGCTATCCGTTTTTGTAATCGCCAGGTCGACCTGTGGATTCACGTTCGTGCTTGCGTTGGCTGTAACCAGCACGGCTTCGTCCGCATCTGCTGTGGCTGAGTTCGCGATCGTTGTTCCGGCGAAGGTGGCTAGCACAGTACTGATGATGGTGACCGTAGCACTGCCGTTGACGGCAAGTGTTGGAATGGTGGCTGTGATAACTCCGCCAACTTCAGCAGCGGTACCAGCGGTGGTGGCAACTGAGACGAAGGTCAGTCCGGCTGGCAATGTATCGACCACTGTCACGTTGGTCGCGGTCGAAGGCCCTGTGTTCGTTACGAGAATGGTGTAAGTCAGTTGGCCGCCAACTACCACAGGATCTGGGGTATCAGACTTTGTCAAAGTCAGCACCGCTTCGCGGACTACAGCTACGTCAACTGAGTCGGTGTTATCGGTTGGATCCGTCTCTTGACCATCGCCGGTAATGGTAGTCGTGTTGGTAATTGTTCCGGCTGCTGCAGTTGGCGGCACAGTTACGATGATCGTAATCGTGGCGGTATCTGCGGCATCGAGTGTTCCAAGTGCAACTGATATTTCGCCTGCAGCGTTGCCGGTTTGAGTGACCGTTCCGACAGTACTTATGGCTGAGACGATCGTAACGCCGTCTGGCAAGTCATCGACAAGCACCACGTTATCTGCACTGGCCGGTCCATCGTTGCGAACGGCGAGTGTGTAAGTCACATTGTTGCCAGCGGTGACAGTCGCCACGTTCGCTGTCTTCTCAACCACCAAGTCGATCTGAGGCGCGAATCCGAAATCCAATGTGAGATTCGAATCTGCGTCGGTGTCTCCATCGTTCGTGGGTTCGGTGCCCGAAGCGAGTGTGATCGCGAGTGAAGCGACCCCAGCAGCAATCAATGCACCGTTATCATCGTCGTCGACTACCGTCGTGTCGGGATCTGGCGCGGCGGCCGGTTCAAGACTGGACGCAAAGCCGAACAGCGGCTGCCCGGCCGCGAATTGGCTGATCGGAATCAGAGCGATGTACTCGCCGGGCAGCAAATCGTCGAACAAGTAATTGCCGGTTGCGTCAGTAGTTTCTGTGGCGACAAGTGTATCTCCAACGTCATAGTCACCGCTGCCATCCGCATCCAAATAGAGCTCGACGGTGACGCCCGCAATTCCAGCTTCGCCAACATCTCTGGTACCGTTGTTGTCAATGTCGTTGAAGACGGTGTCACCGAGCGACATCGGGTTCAAGTTCGCGAAGTTGATCGTCTCGGTCGATGGTCCAACGGTCTGCGTAAAGTCAAACTGCGCGTCAGCGGCTGCAACCACATTGATTTGGAACTGAATCGCATTCACATTCGTAAAGTCAGCGCCGCTGCCGGTATCCGTCCAACCCGCATCATCGAAGCGAATGGTTAGGCTCTCAGTAGCTGATGCGCCGACAGTTACAGGCAGCGCAGTAGTGAACGTCGAGAAATTGCCTGGACTGGTGTAAACCGTGATTACGATTGTGTTGCCAGCTTCGGACCCGGCACGAAACTGCATCGCGACATCGTTCCCACCATCGGTCAAGTCAAAGTTGTTGAGACCGTTGACATTATTAATTGTGTTGGGATCGCCATCGGCGCCATCAAGCGTGACGAAAGCTGTTCCGGAAGTTCCCGCGTCGGGACTAACGCTCAGGATGCCCCCCGCTACTGCGGCTGAAATACCGCCAGGTCCAGCTGAATAGTTTACGAGTAGATCGCGCTCGCCACCAAGTGTTTCGCCAACCGCCGTAACAACTGAGCTGCTGTCCGTGGGTGTACCCGCATTCGCAGTGAGGCTCTGTGCCGTTGTATCAAAATTATCAATGTTGGTTCCAGCGATTCCCGCCGCCTCAGCGGCAGTTATTGTGACCGTTTGAGTTGTCACCGCGGGACGTTGCAATTGCCCCGTTACAGCTGTCTGGCGGACGAAGTAGGTTCCTTCGATCAAGGCATCGAATTCATAGAAACCGTTCGCATCGGTGGTGTCTGTTCCAACGAGCGTATCGCCAACGTCAAACGTTCCGTTCAACGCGCCCGCGTCGCGGAACAGTTGTACCGTCGCACCGGCGATGGCCACATCTGGCGGAATACTTGTGAAGCCGTCATCGGTCGGGTCAGTGAAAACGGTGCCGCTGATGACACCGAGATCGTTGGCCATCAAAGTTCGAACTTCCAGTCGCTCCAGTCGCAAGCGGCGATGAACGCGCTTTCGCTGTTTGCGGCTTTTCAGCTTTGCGAAAAGTTGGGCGATGAAGTTGACCATGGAATGCCCTCCGTGAAACCGTTATCGATGCAAATAGCTCGGCTACTGTTAAAAAACGTGGCCGAGCTTCGGAGGCGCGTAGACGCCGCTAAACGAAAAGACACTTGAGCTGCTTCCAGTCAAATGTCTCTCGAGTGTTTGATTTTGCAGTTCGCCGTTACCAGCGGAACTCGCCACCAAAGTTCAGACCTTGTACCCAATAATCGGTTTCTTGGAACTGAAACTGCGGTCGTAGTGGCCCAGTAAACGGGTTAAGTTCGGGTGCTAGCAGGTTGGGGTTAACGTTTAGGTCGACTTGATCGCCTGGGCGTACCACGTTGCCCCAATAAATCAGTGAATACCCAGCCGTCGCTCGAAAGCGTTTCGTCAGTTGATAACCTGCTGTCAAACCGAACTCCGGAATCATCGTGAACTTGTCGCGATCGTAAGTTCCAACATTGGTTCGCTGAGCTAGCAAACCGTTGTTGTAGTTCGTAACAGTTCCGTTGTCATTGATGGTAGTATCACCGCGAATGGTGACTGTTTGGTTTACGTTACCGATTCCAACTCGCATCAGTGCGTCGAGCGACCACCAACCGCGACGACCTTGCCACATAAAACCAAGCTCCGCTCCATTAAACTGATTGCGTGTCTCAAAACGATCTGTGATGTCAAAGCTGCCCGGGTTTTGAGTGTCCAAGCTGGTCAGTTGCTCCCTGACCTGCAAAGTTTCTTGCAGTTCCCAGAATCGATAGCCGAGCGTAGCATCCAATCGCGACGAAGTAGGGACCGTTTGACAGCAAATCTCCGAGTAACCACAGCCCGTGGAGCAGCACGCTTGCTTGCGGAAACGAACAGCAGCACCATTCAACTGAGAAGTGATTTCTGTCCGAACTGAGCCCGACAGAACGCCAGGGAATGCAACCAATTCAGCATCCTCTTGGCCGTCAAGCGAGTTGAAAAATGGTCGAGCTAGGATTGGAGTACCGGTTGACTGGCGGAAGAACTCTTCCGTTGTTCTTCCTAATCCGACATATTCGCCTTCGATTCCTAAACCCGGAAAACGATCGAGCCACCAACCAAATCGAATTCGGCCGCCCGAAATCCCATCAGTCAGATTGTTATCGTCACCTCCGTAGAGCGTCGAAGTTGAATTGAGCCCCAGCACGCCTGCATTTGCACGGGCGGTCCCAGCGGTGCTCGACGTGACCAAAGGCGGCAAGTTCATGCCACTTTGGAACCACAGCAAATACTCTGCATGAG
>JBGSJB010000133.1:0-2244 GCA_041742175.1 Pirellulaceae bacterium | reverse complement strand
CGTCAGAAAGTACGGCTTTACTCTCGTTGAACTGCTAGTGGTTATTGCAATTATCGGCATCCTAGTAGGCTTACTCCTTCCCGCAGTTCAAGCCGCTCGAGAGGCTGCGCGACGGATGCAGTGCAGCAACAACGTGAAACAGATGGGTTTAGCGTTGTTCAACTATGAGTCGGCCTACAAACGCTTTCCCGCGCGGCGGTACGGCACGACCGGAAACAATGGTGGCATCGCGATTGCCGCAAACACTGGCACTTTCGCCGCTAATCGAAACCACAACTCAGGCCGGATCAGTCCCTTCATCGGGATATTATCTTTTCTCGAAGGCACCAACCTCTTTAATCAAATCAGCAGTGGCGATGCCGCCAATGCACCTGGAGGTCCTCGTGGAGATATCGGCTGGGTGGTTTGGAATACACCACCCGACGCCTATCGCTGTCCCTCGGACGCCGGCTACACCGGAACGAACGTTCGTCGAATTAGCTATGCGGTTTGCGGTGGCGACAGTCCTGGTTCCGCGACGCTGCAATTGAACAACCACGATACACGCGGCGTTTTCGCTGGTCGCATGATATGGCGCAAAATCAGTGACCTTACCGATGGCACAAGTAACACTATTGGCATCAGCGAAATCCAAACCAATTCAGCGACGAATTTATCCGATGTCGGATTTACAATTGGTAGCAATCAAGTGCGGCTCCATCAAGGTTACGCAATAGTGCCCGGAGTTGGCGCCTCGCCGATCATCTGTCGAGGAGCTGCAATGGGACAGTTCTACACCGGCGGTCTGAACGTCCACTTCCGACGCGGTATCAATTGGAGTGACGCTCCATTTGCACTGCGAGGCTTCAACACCGTTGGTGCTCCCAATTCGGCTGCATGTGCAGATCTCGGGAACTTTGGTGATCAGAACTCGGGCGTCTTCCCACCGAACAGTGGTCATACCGGCGGAGTGAACGCTTCGATGTGTGACGGATCCGTGCGCTTCATCTCGAACTCGATCGATACAGGTAACCAAGCTGTCTTTCAAGGCAACTTCGGCTTATCTGCCTACGGAGTATGGGGTGCACTGGGTTCAATCAACGGTGGCGAGGTCGCCAATCTAAACGACTAGCAACAGAATCAGAATTACTTTGGCCCGTGGCAAAAGTGTCACGGGCCGCCGTTGCTTCATCTACAGTTCTTATCGCAGGTTGATTGAGGAAGTTATGAAATCGTACTTATTGCAACTCGTTTGCTGTGCCAGTCTGTGCTTTGCCAGTCTGCTTGTATGTGGATGCAATTCGGAAGATGTCGGTCCACGGACCTATCCAGTAAGCGGTGTTGTCTCTCAGAAGGGTGCACCGGTCGCGGATGCCGATGTGATCTTCGTACCGGACAGCGAAGGCGCTTTGGCTGCTTTCGGAAAAACCGACTCCACCGGAACCTATAAAGTAAACGCTGTCGAGGGCAGCTACAAAATCAAGTTGTCCAAGCTAGAAAAACCCCAATCGGCTAGCTCCGGCAAAGTATTCGCAAGCACCGATGAAGAACTTGAGGTGTATGACCCAGCTGACGGAGATAAGGTCCAAGTTCCGAAGAGCCTTGTTCCCAAAAAGTTCACCGACCACAACTCTTCCGGACTTACGCACCGAGTACCAACTTCGCCGACCACGTTCGACATTGAGCTGAACTGAGCTAAACTGCACCCAAGGCAATATCTCGCATGGGTGCATTCTGAATCGAGACTATATGGCTTCGTTCGCGACTTTCAAGACCATCGTTTTCTGTGCGATCGTCTTACTCCCGGTTTCGGCTTATCCGGATGAGCGAGCGGGAGCCCTCGCAGAAACCGTGAGAGTTCGTCCAGTTGATGTCGAAATTACTCTGCGCGAATTCAGCGATGTTGGGAGTGAAGCCTCAACGACGCGGAGAGACTGTCGCGTTCGCTTTGACGGAGAGCGGCTTTGCTATTTGGCAGATCTATCCAAATCCACACCTTATTATTTCAATAAACAAGAAGCGCTGTTTACGCGCGGGGAAACCATTCGGCTAACGGAAAGGCGTGCCATCGATAAGCAAGTAGAAGCCAATCGAGGAATGGAGGCGCTAAGCAGATCACTGAGCTTTCATGGAAAGCATGAGCCGCCACTACCATTCTCTGCAATGGGAGATGTCGTCAAAGATCGACATTGTCCAATGGTCGGTTGCATTGATGGATACTTCTTGTCGGACTACTTCCCTTCCGCCAAAACCACAGTTGAGTTG
>JBGSJB010000132.1:0-36079 GCA_041742175.1 Pirellulaceae bacterium | reverse complement strand
AGTCATCTCGACGCCTTGCGAAAACAATCGATCAATATTCGGAGTTTGAACCCCACCGCCATGCACACTTAAATCACCCCAGCCGACATCGTCGCTGAGGATGTAGACGACGTTCGGTTTGGATGCGCCAGAGTCGGCCCGCGTCTCGGTCACCACGTGGCAACTCGTAAAGATCGCGCAGACAAACGTGAGTAGGTTTGTCTTCGATGATAAAACGATGCTCATTCTAGTTTCTCAATTTCTTCCAGTGCCGCCTGATACAGATTCGTGACTTCTGCATTACTTAGCGCCTTGTCGAACAACACGACTTCATCAATGCGGCCGTTCCACAGATTCTGTCCATCAGCGTCGGTGCCAAACCACAGAACATCAGCTTTGCTGTCAGCAAGCAGCGGGCAGGGTGTAGACGCGATGAGACTACCGTCTTGGTATAGGCAAAGCCGCTGCCCATCGACGGTCATGACCACGTGACGCCACGTTCGAAGTGCAAGCGAAGTGTCGCTCGTGACTGTCAGCAAATCGCCGTCGCGGCTTCTTATAGTTGCCTCAAGCACGCCCAATTCATTGAGTGCGAAAGCAAAATTGCCGCCGTCTGATCTTAAGTTGCTTGAGACAATTCCATTGGGAGCGTCTTCTTCGAGGTACACGAAAGCTGACAATGTAAACTGGCCTGTCCGTAGCGGCGGTGACCCGTCAACCCGCCCGCCTCGACCGATGGAATCAGCCAGCACACGCAGTGACCCACCGGCAAAAGCGCCACGCGCGTGAGGCGGACGTTTTCCGTCGCCCGTCAAGACGACGCCCGAATACTCGGGAGGGACGCAGGCTAGCCCCTGATCGCGAATTGCCATCCGATAAATCGCCACCGGGGAAAGCTGCTTCATGGTCCTCGAGTAGCGAAGTCGTGGCTCGTCGAACGTGCGGATGAATCGATCTGTGGCCAGCTCAATTTCGGCCGGCTTCTCGATTGCGTTGTCAATCATAACTGCCTGCGAGCTACGTAAATCAACTGAATCGCCCATCTTTTCGCCGGTAGGTGAACGCGGCTGGACTCGAACAAGCCCTTCAAACACATGCACCTCGCTCGCGCCACCATCAACATCCACGGAGAACTCCGTGCCGAAGTCGACAACTTCCGCTTCGGGCGTCTCAACAGTAAAGCCAACACCCTCAGGTGGCACACTGGCCGACAATCGTCCGCTACGTAGCCCAACTCGCGCAGCACTGACGACTTCGAATTGGGCTGGCGCTTCCACATAAACCATCACGTTATCTGCAAACTGGAGATGCAATAATCCACTGTGCAGTTTGTAATTGCCCACGGTGAGTTGCGTGGCGTCCCAATGCTGATCGCCCTTAGTAAGCACCCCGCTCACATTGCTGACGACGGTCGCCACGGCAGGATCAACGGACAATGGTACGGCGTCGCGTTCGTACCGTACGAAAGCAATGATCACGCAGGCTGCGGTCACAAGGCCGGCTACGGTGAGAAACAAATTCTGTCGTGAACGGAAAACCGGCAGTGAGTTTTCTGTAGCGGCCGAGGCATCATCACCGGCTTCCAGCACATACGATTGAATGCGTCTTCGTCGCAGAGAACGTCGTAACTGTGAATGCAGCTCACCACGCAGCGCAAACCGCTGGAGATTCGCAGGCACCTTCAGCCATTGCTGAAACACTACAGCCTCTTCCTCGGACACATCTCCTTCGAGAACGCGATCGATGAAGACATCGTCTATCGACATCATGGGTTCTCCAGCGCGATACGTCGCTCGATGCAACCGGCAAGTGCCGTTCGGACGCGCGAAAGCAGGACCCGTACCGAGCCGCTGGTGGATCCAGTCTCCTGCGCTATCTCGGCCGCGGATCGTTCTTCGACATATTGCAGATCGAGCAGTCGGCGAGACCTTGGCGGGAGTTCCTCCAGACAGGCTTCGAGTGCCTCGCGTCGTTGGCTGCGACCATCCGATTGGCTCACGATCGTACCAGCGAGTTGACTGAGCAATTCATTGGAAAACACAACCCGAGATCGCCCCTGAACTCGGTAGTAGTCAATCACCCTGGATTTGGCGATCCACAGTGCCCAGCCAACGAACGACCGCCCTGAGTCATACTCGTCAAACCGACGTGCCAGTTCCTGAGCGATCCGCTGCACGACGTCTTCGGCATCGTGAAACCCAGCAATGGACGCAAACACGTAAGCCGATACGGAAGGCTCGGCCTCCAACCAGCGATGCGTGAATTCTTCTCGTTTCTGATTCTCGTTCATACGCTCAACCGAGGCAAAACAACCGTGAGATGAGCGTATGCCGAACGCGAACGGGAATCGTTAACAAGAATCTGAAAAAACTCCTTTCCAATTATAGATATCAAAACGCCATTTGGAATCTTGATGCCGACAAACGAGCAAAAGCGATCGGTCCTTAAAGGCGAGGGATCGCTGTCGAACTCGCGATCGCACACAACCGAAGAACCGTCATGGCTGCACTGCCGTTTGAGAGTGTCAAAAGAATCACTTGGAAGTGGGCTTGGCGTAGCGGTATCTTTAGAAATCCATGTAAATCTCAAAAACAAACCCGAAGAACTTTGGAAAAATCGCACCAAGGATCGCGCTCGTCACAGAGCCAATAAGGACAATCCAGGAGAATTCCATTGAGCTACCCGGTACCCCAACCAGCAGCAGATAGAGAACCGGGGTCAATATTCCAATGACAAGAGCACCTAAAGTTCCTGATAGTGCGCGTTTCAACATGGCCTGTTTGCACTCCCGACACTTCTAAGACGATAGTCACGCCCTCTTCAAGGTTCCCGGTCCGAATCATGGATGATTCGTTCTGTTGAACTCGATAACTTTCTATTAAATTCGCTGACTGTAATCCTCAATGGCCACCTTCTCACGACAAAGATTGCATCGACTGAGAGCAGTTGCCGAGCGCAGGAGGTTCTTTGCAGATATCATTTTGACTTCGCAGAATAGTCGAGTCCTCGCCCGACTGCAGTTGCCGTTCGTGACTCAGGACGAACCCCTATATGGCCTCCGATGTCAAGAGAGCGCACGTTCCTTGTCCCGATAATTTTCTGCTTTCTTGACTCTCTTTTTTGTGGGACCCACGCGTTGGCGCTGTTCCATGCTTCGGACAGAGTCAGAGGTAGCTAACGGGTGCCGGCGAGTCGACCCAAGATCAAAGCAGTTGTTGATTGCGCAATCGTTTCTTTCAATCAGCTGCGTCCGGTCTGGGCTGTCTACCAGCGTGACGCACTCAAACCCCTATATGACGGTCGGCCTCGACCGGCGCGAAGCTGATCGAGACTGTGACACGAATGAGTCGATCGCGTGCCACGCCGTAGAAACTCATTGTTTCCCTGGTCACCGTCCATTCATTCCGGGAGTTCTCCCCGCAATTTCTGCGGGAAGCTCAGTTAGCTTAGGGCTCGGGCCAGGGGCAATCACGCCTCTTTGAATCGATTGTCTACTTTCGCATCTGTTGTTAGTAAGAGCAGGCGCCGACCGCAGTCCAATCCGTCCTGGCAGGTTCGGGGTCTTGGCGTAGGCTAGCGGGGTGCAGGGGGCGGCAATGAGCCCCCGCTCGTCGACACGATGTCGACGAAATCTTGCTAGGATGGCCCGGTGTTCGCGGCTACGCATGTATTGTCAACGGTTCCTGTCGTTTATGCGACAAGGAAGCCGCTCAAGCGAGGCCATAATGAGAATCCGTCCTGAGTCCTTTGTGCACACATTTTAGTGCTTATCACAACGGCCCCATGCAAATCCAAGATTGCTTTGGAAGCATTGGTTGGACCAGTCTAAGAAATTTTTCACCCCAAGCCGTAACTCGCACCGGTTGGGCACTCCGGGCGTTTTTTTGTTGGTACGGGCTTGCGTCGCAGACCACGGCCGTTGTGTGGATCGCTTTGGTTTCGCGGACCATCCTATTCACAAGCGACAAAAAATCTCTGCCGTCGGACGGCAACGGAGAATTGAACGAGAAGCAAACTGATCGCTTCTCACTTGCATTGCAGGCGGTTTCCGCCTTTAGCACTATTGCATCCTGCCGTCGAACGGCAAAAGCGACAAACAATCTCTGCCGTCGGACGGCAGCGGAAAGTTGTAGAAGAAGGAAACCGATCGCATCTCTCTTGCCTTGCATGCGGTTTCCGCCTTTAGGCACAATTGCATCCTGCCGGCAAACGGCAAAAGCGACTAACAAACAATCTCTGCCGTCGGACGGCAGCGGAGAATTGAGGGACAAGCAAGACGATCGGATCTCATTTGCATTGCGAGCGGTTGCCGCCTTTAGGAACAATTGCGTCCTGCCGTCGAACGGCGAAAGCGACAAACACTCTGCCGTCGGACGGCGAAGGTGAGTTGCGGGAGAAGCAAACCGACTGTATCTCTCTAGCATTGAAGGCCGTTTCCGACTTTAGGAACATTTGCATCCTGCCGGCGAACGGCACAAGCGGGTTGCGATTGCGGCTTCGCGCTCCTTCCGAACGAAGCGTCGTTCAGACGAAGCAAGTTTCTTTCGAGCCAAAATGGTTCGATGACCTAGGGTGTCGAGTGACTGCGTCATGTTGTGGCGACATGGAAGGAGTCTCTCATGAATGTTAATTCGAAGCCTATTGATTTCGAAGCCGAGTCGGCAGCGGAGCTGGACCGGATTCGAGCGATGGTGGGCCAGCAAGTGCCGCTGAGCCACTTCTACGTTCGCGGTGTGCGCCCGGTCTTATTACAAGGCAGCCGCAGCGAATATTCCCTTGGGCAATTACTGGTTAGCAGACCAAATCGAATGGACAGGGGGGAAGGCGGACGGAGCATTGAGCCATTACAGACTCGCCGCTGCTAATGGACACCATGGCGCTCAGTTGCGCTGCGGTAATCTGTTGCAAACGCCCACCAGTTCGGCCTGAAACAAAAGTCTTACCCGTAAATTGCTCAATTATCAACATTGCTTGCCGAGTTATTGCGGCGTGTCCTTCCTGAGGGGTGACGACTACGAAGTCATCGCCTTCCAGCCTAGTGTTTTGCCCCAGCTGAAACTGGAGTTTGGAGTTGATCGAGTTATTCTACAAGCCAAAGGAGGCTCTCAAAATGACACGATCACGAAGAACTTTCACCGCTCAGGAAAAAGCCGCCACCATTTTGATCGCGACCAGTCGGTCGAGCTTGAGGTGCCGAGCACGGTACACAATCCCCATGCCGCCTGCGCCAATGACATTGTAAACTTCGTATCCGGCGATCTCCGGTACTTGGTCGTCGTTGTGGAGACTTTCAATTAGCAGACGCCGAGTTGGGTTTCCGCGTTCGGTGTGAGTTGGAAACATCGCCTCCATCTGGGCACTGACCTCACGTACGCGATTCAGCCGCTCATAAAGCACGCGCTCGAGTTCCACATCGCCACCGCTGACCTCTTCGGGGCGTATGTCTGTCTCAAGAATCTCTTCAAGCAACAGTTGAATCCGTGTTTCATCAGGAGACGACGATCCGTCAGGAGACTTGGTAGGGTAGTGCGATTCATCACTCACGGGTTCAACTCTGCTTCTGATCCGGTGGACGGAGATCACCAAGCTGCTCGCTTAATATCAATAGGCATCGGTTTAAGCGACGTTGCACGGTTTTGGCGGACACTTGCAGTAGTTCCGCAGCCTCACTTTGCGTGATGCCCTGGATTCGAATCAATTCGAACACTTCGCGTTCCGCTTCTGGGAGATTTTCGATAGCTTCTATCATCCTGATTGCATCTGATCCTAGAACGGATCCGGAGGTTTCAGGCGAGGGTGCGGCATCCTCGTGAAGCCCCAGAACATGTGTCTGTTGATCTAAGCGTCGGGCTAGGTCATTGAGCTCCCAACGCATATGGCGGTTTGCGAGCGCGAAGAACTGCCGTGGGGTCTCAGGGTGCACGCTCCGCATCGCTTTCAGCAACCGCTCCACGATCGCACTGAGCATCTCCTCGGACTGGAGATTTACTGGGTGACGCATGAGTCGCGGATACCTGCGCACCAGCATTGTTGTACACAACACGTGCAAGCGGGATGCGGACCGCTCAAGCAATGCGCGCACGATCGGTTCTGAGGGGGAATCTCCATCGAGTTCCCGCAGGTACTCCTGAACTGCGATCGTGGTGTTTTCCGTGCCCATTCGGGAATTATAGGCTTCGTGTTTACAGAAATAAAGCAACGCACTTGCGCTCTAAACACAGCCCTGTCCACCCGTCACGCTCAATACGGTTAGACGGGGTCGAGCGACCTCGCAAAACTCACTCTCTCGAAGGAGATCGTTATGATGAACAAAAACGGACTAAAAGCGCTCCTCACGCCCGAGGAAAGCGTTCTTTTGTTGATTGACCACCAACCATTCCAGTTCGCAAACCTCCATAGTCACGAGCCCACGATGGTCATCAACAACGTCGTGGGATTAGCCAAAGGAGCCAAAGTGTTCGGAGTGCCAACGGTGCTCACAACCGTTCTGGAGGAACGCGGCGGATTGATCATTAAGGGGTTGCAAGATGTCTTTCCAGAACAGCAGCCCATCAATCGAACGTTTATTAACACCTGGGAAGATGATCGAGTCGTCGATGCCATCTCGAAGACTGGTCGAAAGAAGCTGATCGTCGCGGCCCTGTGGACGGAGATCTGTCTCGCGATGCCGGTGATCCAGGCACTGGGAGAGGACTACGAAGTCTACTTTGTCACGGATGCTTCCGGCGGTGTCACACCCGAATCGCACGACATGGCGGTTCGCCGCATGGTTCAAGCCGGCGCGGTGCCGATCACTTGGCTGGCAGTTGTTTCCGAGTGGCAACGCGACTGGGCGCGTGAAGCTACACTCCCTGGCATGGTTGAGGTAATGCTGGAACACGGAGGCGGTAGCGGGGTCGCGTTCGCTTGGGAGATGCAACTGCTTGGTTCAACCGCCAGACAGTCCGCAAGTTTTCAAAACGTTCGCGAAGAACCGATTGGAGTTTAATCGCAATTGATCTGAAGAGAACATCGCGAAGATAAGCGTAGATCTACATCTGCTCGGATCAGAGGACAAGCCCATGTTCAATCCATTGTCCTCTGATCATTCATCCATGGCATGTACTTAGCTTGCGTAACAATCAATGCAGACTCTCGAACCGACCAACATTCCCTATCGCACATGAGGAAAAATACTATGTCGAACATCCTTTCAGACACAGATGGTGGCTTGCTCACAAAAGACAACTGCGTCCTCGCCTTTATCGACCTTCAACCGCAGATGTCCTTTGGTGTCGCGAGCGGCATCGACCGGCAACTACTTCTCAATAATGTTCTGATGCTCGCCAAAGGAGCGAAGGAATTTGGAGTTCCGACCATCATTACAACTGTCGAAACTGAGTCGTTCAGCGGGCCAACTTGGCCGCAACTACTGGACATCTTCCCAGACCACAAGCCGATTGAACGAACCGGCATGAACTCTTGGGACACACAAGCGTTTCGCGACGCCATCAAAGCGACTGGCAAAAAGAATATCATCCTTTCCGGACTCTGGACGGAGGTTTGCATCACTTGGCCGACGCTTAACATGCTGGCCGAAGGGTACAACATCTACGTCGTGGACGATGCCTGTGCCGGCACTTCGCAGGCTGCTCATGAAGCGGCTCTATCGCGAATGGTGCAGGCCGGCGCAGTACGAATGACTACCGTCGCCACTGTGCTTGAGTTCCAACGCGACTGGGTCGACAAGACGCACTATGACGCCGTGATGAATATCTTCCGTGAGCATGGTGGTGGGTATGGCGTCGGAATTGAGTACGCCTACACGATGGTTCATAAGGCTCCGCCTGCGCGGAAAGTTCTGAAGTAATTGCTAGATGGGCGGCAATTTTTCCATCGGTCTTGCTCTGGTCGACAGCGCTGCCTCAGTTCCGGGGCTCAGTACCCCAACTTTTAGTTGTGGCAATCGTCAACGTTTTCGTCGTCATCACGCTTGCCTGGGCTGTGATGCCGGCTCTGACCCAAATCCTTTCACCGTGGCTAAGGAAAACATTATGAGTCAAACAACCCGACGTCAATTCTTGGCCGCTTCCTCGACGGTCACTGCGTCACTGGCCGTTGCTGCATCTGCTGGGGGCCAATCTGCAGCAACTGAGGCACCTGATCTGGTCTTACACGGCGGCAAAATTACGACAGGCGACAAGTCCAACCCCGAAGTGACGGCCATCGCGATCACCGACGGCAATGTCGTTGCGGTTGGGAACGATGCAGACATCCTGAAACTCGCTGGTAATTCGACGCAACGAATTCCCCTCAACGGCCGACGTGCCATTCCCGGGCTCAACGACTCGCACCTGCACGTCATTCGTGGCGGGCTTTACTACAACCTCGAACTGCGTTGGGACGGTGTTCCGACAATCACTCAAGCCTTGGAACAACTGAAGACCCAAGCCGACAATACACCGCCACCCCAATGGGTTCGCGTCATCGGAGGTTGGAATGAATGGCAGTTCGTCGAGGGACGGATGCCGACCATCGACGAGATCAACAAGGCTGCACCAAACACGCCTGTATTTGTGTTGCACCTTTATGACTCAGCGATTCTGAACAAGGCGGCGTTGCGTGCTCTTGGCTTTGACAAAACGACGCCCAACCCGCCCGGCGGTTTGATCGCTCGCGATCGAACCGGAACGCCAACCGGTATGTTGATCGCCGAGCCGAACGCGTTGGTGCTTTATTCGGCGATCGCAAATGCACCGAAGCTGAACTTCGATGATCAACTCAACTCAACTCGTCACTTTATGCGAGAACTCAATCGGTTCGGTGTCACGAGTGCGTCGGATGCCGGTGGAGGCGGCCAGAACTATCCCGATGACTATTCCGTCATCAAGCGACTCGATGACGATGACGACTTGACGGTGCGAATTGCTTATAGCCTATTCGCTCAAAAGCCCGGCCAAGAAATGGCGGACTACACGCGCTGGATCGGAATGACAAAGCCTGGCGACGGAACGGACTCTCTAAAGGTCAACGGAGCCGGCGAAAACTTATTGTGGGCGGCAGCCGACTTTGAGAACTTTTTGCAGCCGAGGCCGGACCTCGCACCAACGATGGAAGCGGAACTGGAAGCGATCGTTCACAAGCTGGCCGATAGCCATTGGCCTTGGCGAATTCATGCGACCTATGACGAGTCGATTTCGCGGTTCTTGAACATCTTTGAACGCGTCCATCGTGATCGGCCGATCGACAAGTTGCGCTGGTTCATCGACCACGCCGAAACCGTGTCGGAAAAGAACCTTGATCGCATCGCGGCTCTCGGCGGCGGTATCGCGATCCAACACCGAATGGCGTTTCAGGGTGAATACTTCTTGCGTCGGTACGGTGTCGATGCAGTGAAACGCAAACCACCACTACGCAAGATGCTCGAGATGGGATTGCCGGTTGGTGCGGGCACCGATGGGACTCGAGTGGCCAGCTATCATCCTTGGACGTGCATTTGGTGGATGGTAACGGGAAAAACAGTCGGCGGTACGGTGATGAACGACGAAGCCGATCGCTTGACTCGCGAAGAAGCGTTGAATCTGTACACGCACGGGACGACCTGGTTCAGCAGAGAAGACGATCGCAAAGGAATTTTGAAACCGGGCTACTTCGGAGATTTGGCGGTGTTGTCCGATGACTACTTCAGCATAGAGGTCGATAAAATCCGGGAGTTGGAAAGTGTGCTGACTGTGGTTGGTGGACGTGTTGTTCACGGCAGCGAGGAGTTTGCAAGACACGCTCCAGCGTTGCCGAAAGTCAGTCCTGACTGGTCGCCGGTTGCTCGGTTCGGCGGGTTCGATAATTCCAATTTGAAACCGCCATTGCACGAACACAAACCCATCATGGGCGCGGACGGTCGCGTTTGAGCAACAGGCTGCGGTTGCGGCTTATGAATTCACACCCCTTCGAGAAAAAAGCATGATTACCCTTCGCCGAGCAGACGAACGAGGCCACGCGGATCACGGCTGGCGGGGTTGTATTGATCTGGCGGGACACTCCATGGTGACCAGCGATGCTGCAGCCGTCAGTTACGAAACAAAACTTTCTTGCAAGGCGACAACCGATTCCGAAATCATGTTATTTGACCTCGCCTGAAATTGGCCGCCCGATCCAGCACACTTACGAAGTTGCCATGCCTGTGCGCAATTTCATTGACGACCTCTCGACGGCCATCGCCGAAGAATCCGATATCTGTTGCATTTAGATGATGAATAGATTTTCATGAAAACAGACCGATTGGAAGCGTTCAGCGATGGAGTTTTTGCCATCATTATTACTCTGATGGTCTTCAAGATAGAAGCGCCGGATGAAAGCTCGTTCGTAGCATTCTCAACTCTAATTAAACCGATAGCATCTTTCTTGCTTAGCTTTCTTTACCTTGGCATCTATTGGAACAACCACCACCACCTGCTGCAGCTGACGGAAAGAGTGGACGGCTTGGTACTTTGGGCCAATTTGCATTTGCTGTTCTGGTTGTCGCTGTTGCCATTCGGAACACATTGGATCAATGTCGCTGGTGTCTATCCGGCAACGGTCGCTACCTACGGAACGACCTTGCTGGGTGCAGGTATCGCATACCGCCTGTTGTGTTCTTCAATTCTGCGAATACAGCCAACAGATTCGATATTGAAACGAGCAATCGGTCGCGACGCGAAGGGATACGTCTCGCTGGCCTTGTATGTCGCCGCATTAAGCATAGCCGCCTTTGAGCCTTACTTATCCATGGGCCTGTATTTGTTCGTGGCGATACTCTGGGGCGTCCCAGACCGAAGAATTGAGCGGGCTTGCCGCAACCCAAATGAGAAATCTCTGAAAGCCAACGTTTGGAGCAGAATCCATGAATGAAAACCTTGCGAGACATCTAGCACATGTTTCTGATGATCGTCGCAATTCCCAATTCCGCATTCGCGAGCGATTTCGTCATGACGGACGAGAAAGGCTTCATCTGTACGGGAAACGAAGTTGCGAATACCGACGCGTGGAACAACGCCTTCCGCATCCATTTGAAACAAGTTTGCCAAGTGTAATTGCCGTCAGCGATGTTCGAGCCGACAGCGTGAAACGGGTCGCGTCTGCGGTGGGCGAAGGAAGCATCTGCGTGCAAATCATCCACCGCGCATTGGCAGAGAAGATATAGCAATGTTTCGAGTTCTCAGTCTCGCTGGCGGTGGAAGGCTAATTGAATCTCAGCGCAATCGCCATCTCAACCAGGAGTACAGCGAATTTGCTCTATCGAACGAGGCAGGCTGGAGCTGATCCGTGACTTTGGTCAAGTCCGTTCGATAGTGTCGGTGCCCTACGATCGATAGTCTTATGATGCCTATGTTTTGGCGTGCTTTCAAGCTGGCAGCAAAAGCTGCGTTGCCGTCCGCCGGCAAGACTATCAAACGAAGAACCACTTTCCTGATCCCTAACATCTGAGTCAAGTCACAGCCTAAATTTGTGAAACTGAACTTGTCAGGGACTTTGGGGTCGGTGCATCGCGGGATGGGTTACGAAGAAGTCCCAGATGACATCGGTAGCTTTAAGTTTGTCAGTGTTCTTGCCAACCAGGAACTCGGGAGCCTGACTCTTGCCGCCTGCCCAGTGATGGCCGAGACCCTCGATAGCGATGTAGACGACCTCTGCGCCCGCGCGACTTGGACCGTAGCGTAAAGTGCGAACGCCGTTAGCAGTTTTCTCTGACGCTGCGTCTCCGCAGCCGAGTGCCTTCGCCCACTTTGTGATCGTCGACATGATTGGTGGCTTGGGCTTACCACCTTGATCTTTTCCGCCTAGCGCGAGTTTAGGGAAGCCGCCTTCGATAGGGTTCAAAGTGTCTGCTGTGCCGGTCAAGTAACAGACGGAAACCGCTGATGCTGGCGATACCGTTTCTGTCCAGCACGCACCAGAGTGCGGCGCGATTGCTGCGACGCGATCCGCGAGCTCTGCGCCAATTCGGAACGCCATCGAAGAGCCGTTCGAGAAGCCGGCGACAAACACACGATTCTGATCAACCGCATAATCTTTGCTTAGTCTGTCGAGCAGAGCAGCGATGAACGCTACGTCATCGATGTTCTGTTCAGCCGCGTGAAAGCGACCCGAGCCATCGTTCCAAGCTTGAGGGTTCTTGCGCAGGCTCGGCGGTTTAGTAGGATCAGGTCGCGTCGCTTCGGGATATACCACAATAAAGCCTTCGGAATCCGCTTTGCTCGACCAACCGGTCTCGTGCAGCGAATTCAGTGCGGTGCCGCCCATGCCATGGAGCATGACGACCAACGGAAGCGGCTTCGCAACTTCGTAGTTGGGTGAAACGTGCAGTAAGTAACGACGTTCGATGCCGTCAACTTCAAGTGTTAACTCTTCGTGCATCGGTGGCATTGTCGGAGACATCGCCTGCGCGCGCCGAAGCTGAACTCGCGCCGCGGCACCGCCGATCAAAAGAAGTGCGAGAAGCGTAAGAAAGTAGATTCGCTTTCGTTGGACGGATAGCTTAAGTTTCATAAACTCCCCAGTTCGATTCAACCCAGCTTGATTAGCATTTGCAGCGATCGAGGATTAGTTTAACAGCATAATTTCAGATCGTGCGGTGGGCGTTGTGACTGGCTGGGCGCTGACGTCAGGCTACTTATGTCGGCAGCCTGTTAAGAACTGCGGGTATCGCTTTCGACACAGCCATGGTCTTTGAAGATTCGATGAAGCGCGCCAATTCTTGAATCAAATCGCTCGCAACTCTGCTGCGATCATGTAGGCTACAGAAGTGAATCCGAACCTTGTGAGCCTTATTACTGCGACGAATGGCAAGTGGAGTTCCACTGTGGCGCAAAAATTCGAACCAACTCCTGGTCGACCTTTCTGTAACTCACCCCGTACCGAATTGCCACTGAACGAGTTCTTCGACTCGATGTGAAGCAGAGGAAGCGCCCCAGTGATCGACAGAGTAGCGAATTGCTCTCCGCTTAAACGAATACCGATGTGTGATCGCCAGATGATCTTGCTGAAGCCAGACCAACTGCGGGCTATCGCACTGCAACTGGAGCAAGTCGCTAGTCGAATTCGTGCAGCGACTGACGGTTTCGAGCAGCGTGAGTTATGGGTTTCGGATATGCAGCACTGCGAGTCGATCGTCGAGTCCGCAGATTGCTTGCTGCGAGACCTGCGTTTGAGCAGCTCTGCTCGGAGCCAGTCAGTGGATGGGTTCGATCCTGACCGTATCGGGAGGCCTCGCCGAACGCGACGCCGCCGGGCCTGAATCACGCTTATTACGACCCATGATTAAGGAATCAAATCCTAAGATGAGTTCCCAAAACGTATTTGAAGCGATCCTTCGCTATGGACACGACGAAGACTTTCAACCGGAGATTCGAGGAAACTGGCGACCGACCAGTGCAGTGGCTGGTACAACCCAGAAACTGGAAATTTTGAGAAACCGCGTAGAGCTCGGTGTGCCGCTGTTCCATCCGAACGACAATCAAGAATGTGTTTGTTCGTCGACTGGAGCGAAAACGAAAGCGCCTGCCATCCGGGTCGTCAAGCTTGCTCACCACCGCGGCGTGCTTCTGGGCGAGTAGTGCCTTAGATCGAACGACAGCAGACCGTCATGCCGCTTCGCAACCGGCAGTTGGTCCTGTGGCATGAGGGCTTGACGCCGTTCCGGCTCCGGGCGGCGATTCGGCTGAATGCTAGCGTGACGGACTTCGGTATTCGCAGCGGCAAACTCGGGAAAGACTCGTTTCGCGATCTGGAGCCCAGAGGGCTTCTTAGACAGCTTCAGAGACGGGGAAGCTACTGGGATCGTTTTTGGCCTCCAGCGTGCGAGACGCGACGCCACAGAGCGTTTTGGAGCTGGTTCAGAACTCCGGACTGACCTACGACGAGCAGGAACGCGTTAAACAACTCATTCCTGGCGATAAACTTAACGCCGTCAGTGGGGATAAGCTGCTGGCCTGTCCGGAGGTCTCGGTTCCGGTGCCGCGCGGCACGGTCGAACAGTCGGCCGAGGGCTGGAGGCCTCGCTGCAGATCGAAATCAGGTCCCCGCCGCGCCACAGCCTACCTGCTGGCCGCCACGTTCCGCCGCGCGGTCCGGAGCCCGGCGGCGGTTAGTGTTCGCGACAGTTGGCGTGACCTCCTGCAGGTCGTCGGCCTGAGCGAGACCGCCGACGAGACCCTCAAGGCCGCTCGGTACCGACAACCGGTCGTGCTCTCCGGACGGCACGCGATCGGCTACTGGCTCTCGAAAGCGATCCGGACCGGCTGGCTCGACATCAAGACCCGTCGGCCGAAGACGATCGAGCCCAGGTCCGCCTGGTTGTCCGGTGACCGGAAATCGATCTGGGTGACCAAGACCGCGATCCAGAGCTTGCTGGAAAACCACCGGCTATCCGCCTGGGACCTGACGAAACTTTTTGTCAGTCGCAACGTCGATCCGCTAACATGTAACCTGACCAATCGCGACAAGCTGATTTGTCTCCAGTTATCGCTCGACCACGCGGACCGACGGGCGAAGGAACTACTGCCCGTTGGCCGGCGAACGGCAGAGCAGAAAAAACTCGACTCGGAGAAAAAAACCGGCTCGCCGGAAGGTCGAAAAATCGGATAAGCCACACAGTATCTTAATTATACAACTTCTTAACAATTGACCATTCTTCCCTTAAGTTCATCCGGCGGCGACTTCTAACGGTTCGCCTCGAGGCCTCCACCGGGCTGTCGACAAGGCGATTCGCTAGCCGGATGAACTTTTTTTACCCAGCTTCACAGCCCACCCGCATGTCAGCAACGGAAAGAATCCAGCTTTTACCAGAAGGGGTAGACGACGATTTCTCGAGCATTTGATTTTCGGCCATTCGGAGGCACGCATTTGTTCTGTGTTGGTGCATCGATTTGTTCTGGAAAATAAGCCTGTTTTCGGGTCGCTCCGGCGAGCTAAATTGTCTTCTGGAAGTCGCTATATGGGGTCGCGTAGCGACAGGCGATTTTAGGCTTACAAGCAGGTGCGAAATAGGGCTTGTTTAGAGCTTCTGTGGCGCTGCATTTGGAGCAAGAGTTCACTGCGGAATAGGCCTCGGATTGCCATCAAGCTCGCGAGGTTCCCGCACGGGATCTTTCTCGATAAGCGAGCAGCCCCGGCTGGCCGATTCAGCCCACTTCAGGCTCACACCAAGGAAGAGCATTCTCGATGTGCTGTTCGTTTATTAGTCGTTGACTCCGTTGCCAGCCAGCACAATGACCATCTGACGAACCCTGTCGCCGAGGGTAATTCAAGTGACCGCTGCGAAGCTCGACCCTCACTCCGTCCGATACAGATTCATCGCTCAACGGAACAAGCGCTCGCGGTTCACCAACGCACACGGTTGTCGACTAAACCCCACGCTACAATTCCCTCAGTCGCCGCTCGACCGGTCCCCTTTTCGATCGCCAATTCGACAAGTTCAGCCGGCGGCCGGCAGCTCGCGAGAGTGACAATCGACCGAGATACGTTCACGCTGTTGCTGCTCTGAACACGCGCCGTGGAGAGTCTAGCGATGACCGTTGCGGGCTTGACGCCAAGATTGGCCCCGGCAGTTGGCATGCGGTGTAGCTCGGACGAACGATGCGCGTTTATTACCAGCAACTCGTCGCGGTCACGTTCGGTGGCAGCGCAACTTGTCATCACCTAGACAACTGACCAAGCACAAGGGGATTGGGAACTGGACCGGTGACACCTATCTTTCGGAGTGCTTGTTACGCTGTGATATCTTGCCGCAGGGCGATGGTGGTGTACTGGAAGCATTTCGCGTTTTGAAGGGACTCGAAGTCAGGCCAGGCCACGAACAACTCGAGGCGATGACCGAACACTGGCGCCCTTGGCGGAGTATGGCAACACGGATGCTTTGGTTGTTCTTTTTGAAACGACGCGAGAAGGTCTGCTACCCATTCGACTTAACACGTTGCAGCAAGTTAATTATGAACCCGGAAATTTCCACTTCTACATCGTCCTCAGACTCTTGTCCAAACGAGAACGTGTTTTCGTTTCGTCTCGCGCTTTGGCTTGGCGTATTGCTGATTTTCAGCGGTAGCGTTCATTTAGTCGTATTTGCAATCCTAGGAGCCACTTGGCAGGGACCGCTATCGATTCGCAAACCCGCATTGTTTGGCGTTTCGGGCGGGCTGACCGTATGGTCCATGGCGTGGTTGATGACACAGTTACGACCGAGAAGACTCGATCGATACCTCGCTAACGCCTTGGCGATCGGATTATTCGTCGAAGTGACACTCATCACGATTCAATACTGGCGAGGCGTTGCATCGCATTTCAATCGTGCCACCATCATCGATGCTGCAATCGAGTTCACGATGCTCGGATTGATCCTGCTCGTATCGTTTGGAATCGTCTACCTGACGCTTCGAACCATCCGAATTCGCGACATCGATCCAGCGATGGTCATAGCGATA
Source organism: Pirellulaceae bacterium (assembly GCA_041742175.1). Classification (GTDB taxonomy): domain Bacteria; phylum Planctomycetota; class Planctomycetia; order Pirellulales; family Pirellulaceae; genus Aureliella. Next base: position 19,667 of record JBGSJB010000132.1, on the reverse strand, counting down.
CGCGGTGGAATGTGGTTGCTGGCGCTTTCCTGTGGGCTTGGAATCGCTACTTCGATCTTGGGCGAGATCAGCATTTCAGCGGGTCAACCTTACGAACTTTGGGGGCGAGCAGGTGTCTTGAAATTCCCCCACGGAGTCGCGCTGCATGCAATTCAGGTGCTACCTGCAATGGCTTGGATGACCCGAGTCTTGGAGTTGAGACATGCGTTCCGAATCGTTCAATCCGCCCTTATCTCGCAAGTTCTATTTCTGCTTTACGCGGTTTGGCAGACTTGTCATGGCCGGGGCCGCTTTGACTGGGATGCAATCGGTGGGACTATCCTAGGGGCCGCAGTTTTGATTGGTTTATTTCCAGCGTTCGCGTTCGTCCGAGGATGCATTCATTATTTTAGACGCAAAGAAACATAGAGCGCTCCGGTAAATGAGTAGGAAGGTCGCTCAAGATTGAACTGAGTTGATCAGCGACTTCATTCAACTGTTGAATAGATGGCAAAGCAAACAAAAGGAAAGCCAAGCACCAATACACGAAGCGACGGATTCGAACCTCGCGACGCTTTCGGGAAGCGTATCCGACGAACGACGTTTTGGACGTCCTCGGCGACTGAAGATAAAGCAATTCGCCAAATGTTAGCGAGAAAACAGCGGTCGACAGTATGCCTGGGGGAGCGGCCAGATGGCTCGGTTGCGAACTACTGTTGAATGCGGAGGGCCGGAACCACTGGCGGAGAGGTCGAACTAACAGCCCTCGCTAAATGGGCGACGATTATTGAAACATGCACCGCTTTCCGACCGACCGCAACGAATCGCCTCTGATCTCCACTGTGACCAATTCGTCGATCCTAGTTTGAGCTGGCGATCAAACTCACTTAGCGAGGCGCATCACCACAAAAATTCAAATACTTAAAGCAGGTGTAGACATTGCCGTCCGCCGGCAATGGCGATCCGATGAAAGTCCACTGGTGGTCCGCCAATGCTGGCAGATTCGCGCTTGCCGATTCGGGTTTTGAGTTTCGATACACGGTTTTTGCAGACCAACACCACGCTTGGTATTTTGCGCGTATCATGCTGGTTTCTGCTAGCGGTTGCGGCGACTGTTTCCGCTTTGTGCTGGCGTCGATATCTGTACCTGCGTTCCGCGCCGGCATGCGAACGGACCAGCGAATAAGAATCACGCAGCGCGGACGCGAGTCGTGTTGTTCGAGCTGAATCTTTCCTGCGCACGTGTGCTGGGTAACGTGGGACGTTAGAACTAAAGCGCTGCGCAGAGGCACGCCAACCATGAATCCCTTTCTGATTTACTTCATTGTCTCAATCGCCGCTTCGTTAGTGTGGACAGTCGTTGGGGTGGGAGCCAGCCAACGAAATCGACAATCACTGGGGTTGACCGGCGCCTGGGCTGCGACCCTAGTCCTGGCCGCCCTCTGGCAAGCCAAGGCCATTCCTTGGCTTTGGCAATTTCTTCAGGGTGTGCTGCTCGTGTGGTTGAGTGCGATTATTGTTCTGGCCATAGCGGCAGCTACCATGTGGATCGAGAAGCAGCGGCGGCGGTGGCTCCTTGTTGCCTGTGCCGTGACAAGTCTTGTCGCCAACATCGCCGGAGGACTTCATTTTCTCTGGATCGCCACGGTGAGTGCGGCGGGGGTTTGACTTGAACCGATGGCCAAGTGCGGACTGAACCTCCTCGGGCTGGAGGTTAGTCATGAACGTGGACTCACGAATCACGTTCGCTATCCATTTCAAAGATCTCGCAGTGATGATGCGACTGAGATCGTTCCTATCAATCGCCAAGTACTCTGCCGTTCGACGGCAAGACATTCGGTCAGTTGCATAAATTCTTAGATCAGTTGCAACAGACATTCGTCAGTTCGCCTAAAGCCGTGGAGACTCAGGTTATGATCCCTTGCGGGCATGGCGCCAGGATTGGCCCAGCAGCTGGTATACGTTGTAGCTCGGACTCAGCGCGAGGAACGATTTGCGTGGCTGGGGAAGCTTGGCGTACTGAGCCATCTCAGGACGGTGAGCGGATCGGCTTCTCTCAGAATGGTCTACCCGAGCGATCAACTGAACCCGCGCCCCGCAGCCGGCCGACGGCAGCAATCGCATTCTGTGTTCGCAGGTAGACTCACCCAAAACCAGAGTGGGGTCTGTTTAAATTCGGACACATCCGCCCGGATCAATCTAACTCTGGATTGATGACACTCGTTTTGATGGCTTACGACTTCCACAAGAAGAACAGTCGTCTGACAGTAAGTGACATCGTCAATCCTGAGTTTCAGAAATGGTTGCGAGCAACAGAAACCGCCTTCAAGGTTCGCACAAACTCAACGGGCAACCTGATGCGGGATATGGTACTGCGTGGTCCTTCCGAGTATGACGGAGTGGGGGTATACGAGTCGGTAGCGATCGACCAACTCAAAAATGCCGAAGGGCTATGGGGTGAGCTGCATGTGGTCTATCCGGTGCGGAACATCTGGAGCAACAACCCCTACTACTTGCTGGACACACCCTGGACCACCGACGAGAAAAAATCGGCAGCAAGGACATTTTTTGAATTTTTGATGAGCGAGCCGGTTCAGCAAAAAGCTCTACTTCACGGCTTTCGACCCGGTAATTCAACGGTGCCCGTGATAACCCCCGATAGCCCCTTCATGCGATATACGAAGTATGGCGTGATGATTGAGGTCAATATCGCATCCGAGCCACCGACCGGACCGGTGCTCAACAACCTACAGCAGACAGCGCAGTTGATTTACGGCTCAAAGTAACTCTCCGTGAAAAGAGTTGTGAAAGCGAATGAGCCAAAATCGACCTTGTCGAATGGTCGGCGTAGAATAACGGACTAACCGAGGTTGGACTAAATCGTTCGAGCGCTCGCGGCAGCCTCCGGCGCGGCGGCACCGTCATGCGCAAAGGTCTACTGCTCTTTCGAAATTAACTGTAGAGCGTCGACGATCACAAAGCCCACGGTTTGATGGTTGCTTATGGTGATGGCGGTCTCAACTCCGCTTTCCAGTTGCACATTGCCAACAGACTTGAAACGCTGGCCAGAAGGCAGTGGCTGAGTTTGATCCACGGTAAAATGCTTTGTGTGAGAACCGCTTGTGACGATCACGGGAACATTTGTAGCGCGGGTCTCGTGTGCCGAGTAGCTCATCAACAATTGATAGGCACCTGTTTTCGGTACCTTGATTAGAAAAGTAGCGGTTGCACTACCGTCGCCTGCTGTTTTGTCGCTTGGCACGCCGCTGAAGACATAGCCGCCTCCGACGTGCGGTTTGAAATTTGCCGAGTGGGACCACTTGCCCGCCAACTTCGCACTTTCATCATCAAGTACTATTCCCGGCAGCGTCTTTGCGTCAATTAAACCGCTTGCCGACGGCGATTTAGCGACATCTGGCAATTCCAGAACCTGCTTCTGAGCCAGCAATCGCTGTCGAAGTTTTGGATACGGCAGCTCCTGTACAGGCGCATCCATACGAGCTGCCATTGCTGCGGCGATTCCCGCGCTTTGTCCGATAATCATCCAGGTTCCTTCAATCCGCAGCGACGAAATGCCGACGTGCGTACACGACAGAGCCACCGGCACAACCAGGTTGTCGCACTGCTCAAGTTTGGGAACGATTGAGCGATAAGGGACGTGGTAAGCGTAGCCTTGCTTAGGATTGGCTCGCCTTACCGGGAAGACCGTTCCCTCATTGATAACGCCCCCGCCTTTCAGAGCGATGCGCTGACAGTCATGGGAGTCGATCGGGAACGATGAGATTGCAATCGGGTCATCCTTGTATGGCGTTTCGAGCATGTCCTTCTGGCTGATGACATACATCCCTTTCATTCTTCGCGACTCGCGGACGTATAGCGCAGGCGAGAAGTGGTCGTTACTCGCGAACTCGTCTTTGCACAACCCAAGTTTGGAATACCGCTCGCGAATGCTTGCAGGGACGGACTGATCAGTCGTCAGGAAATGGATGAACTCGAGCGTGAATTGTTTATGTCTTTCCCAGATCTTCTTCCGACCCTCTTCGTCGGCCGAATGCCACTGGTTACCACCGCCGATCAAGCCAATTGAGAATTGCCCGCCGATCGAGTTGTTGCCGTCAAGCTTGTTGCCGGGCAAAGCGTAAAGGTCAAAGCCGACACGTTTTTCTCCCGATGAAGTCAACGCACGCGGAGTGATCACCGCGCGATCGAACGACTAAATCTCAACGTGCGTTACGCCACCCACTTCATCGAAGTGGCCGATCTTAAGAACCACACCGTTTGATCCCGGCATCTCAGCAACGAATGCGGGATCGCAAACCATCAGCGGTGGAGCAGACATGACGGCGATCGTCGCAGCCAATATCCGACCAACAAGCACACTTGGACGAAAGTAAGCCATGCCGACTAAGCATCGACTTCGCAAACTGCTCACTTATACCTTGCGGCGGGACCCAAATCGGATCGCTTGACCAAGTGCCAAATGGTTCCAGCTCTTGATCTAGGGTGAAGGGCGAAACCGAGCTAACTTTCGATGGAGAAATCTGTCGAGTCGCCGTTGTCTTCGCAAGTGAACGTGTCGCAGTCGTCATTTCGAAACTCCTTCGCGTGTTCCCAAGAGATTGCCCAGAGATAAGACCGAGGGCATGAAAAGCCTAACGCGTAAATCAGTCTACAATATTTTCAGACAAGAAAACACATTCGCGGAGGCAAACAGAGAATGAGCGAAGATGGACTCGGAAAAACGCTACAGAACCCTTAAAAAATCGCTGATTTGCCAACGGCGCCACTGTTCCAATTTGCGCATTGGCCACCCACGGTAGCCCAATAGATCAATGTCTCAAGGGCTTGCTGGACGATTTTGCCGGACGAGACGTTGATTGAAATGTGCGGCGACATCGAACGTAGTCCCAAAAACTCCCCGATCGCGTCATGGTGTCAACACGTGGGATGTGGTGGTTTCTGGCGATGGCGATCTTTTACTGAATTTACGTCTCCATTTTATTCCTGCGAAGGCGATCCCGGCGATCGCCAAAGTGGTAAAAGTCCCTGGTTCAGGCACGGCTGTGATGGATGTGATGGTGATGGTGCCGAAGTTCTGAAAGGCTGACGGTGACGCCAAAGTATTCGGGGTCGAACCGGTATCGAACGACAGTGGAGCGAACGTTTCATCCAAAAATAACGTCGAATCGTCAAACGGATCCAGGGTATCTTGATCCGCATTCCACAAACTCAACGTGAACGTGTCTCCGGCAGCAGCCAGGGGTGTGCTTGTGATGTGTTCAATCTCCAGACGAGCCAGCAGTTTCTGCGTCCCATCAACGGTTACTCCGGAGAATGAAGCGGTTACATCACCGCCCAGCAATTCGGTCGGAGTGACCTGATTAGCTAAGAAGAACGCTGGATCCGTATCTCCCAGAAACACGTACGAAAATGGAAACAATGGCTGATCAGCGAGTTGCTCCGAATTCGACTGATTGGCCGTACTGCGGAACTGCAGGGCACCGTTTGCGGCACTTCCGGAAATTCGAAAGTCGAACGCCGCTGAAGCGAGATTATCCGTTCCAGTGGAACTGATCAGTACATCGACAAAACCGATTCCTCCTGCCGTAATCGTGGCATTCTGTACGTGAATGACCAGACCGGCCGAGGCCGTTGTGGAAGCTGCCAGCGATAGCAGAAGGAAACACAGTTGTTTGAACATGAAGCTATTACTTTATCAAATTTGAAGCATGAATAAATATCCTCTGAAGCAGCGGAAAGACCTCCGGTCAATCGACGGCGGATTACACCACCGATTTTGAGACTGGGGCTAGTCGTCAAGCCATCCGAACAACAAATCATGCAACTTCCTTCTCTGTTGCTGCATCGTGAACAGGCGGTCCAATGAATTCACTACCCCGTCACCATTTAAATCTCCATCCAGGTTATTCCCGCGACGACCGATCTGACCGGTGACTAGGCTGAGGTCCGCGTTGTCAACTTTGCCATCTCCGTTGGCATCGCCAAACAGGCGGAAGAACTCGAACGCAGAATCTCCGGGATCACCGAACGAGTTGTTGCCATCCTGATCAATCAGAATGCGATAGAAACCGTTTCCGGCCTGATTGAGACCGCCGAGGCCGCCAACTCCAAAATCCAGTTTGAGCGCTCTGTCGGTTTGAGTTAAAGCGAAACCTGTGACCAAGCTTCCGGTACCCGGATTAACGGACGTTGCATCGATTCCAAATCGCTCAACCCTCACGCGTCCTGCGGCCAGCAAATCGCTCAGGCCAGCAGCGGAGCTGAACAAGACGTCCACGGATCGCACATAGGATCGTTGGTTCGCGCCATTCTGCACATCGATTGCAGTCGCCTGCAATCCGGCAACCGCGAAGGAATGGGTCACGGAAAGGTCTGCGACAACGGGTGCCGCTTCCACATTTCCGGCATCGTCACGTCCCCGGCTATAGAAGCTGTATGTGTGACTGGTGCCATCGAGAATTCCCTGAAACGAAGTCTTCCCCGAGTAGTTCCCGCCACCCAGAGACAAGCCGTTAGCCGAACGGATCAAAACTGCTGCATCCCCATCAATCGATACGTAAACATCAAACGCAGCAAACCGGGAACCGCTGGCTTTGCTGCCTGTCATCGAGACGGTGAACAAGCCGCCGGATGTCGGTACGGCAGTCGTAACCTGCGTGGCTGGCGGAGCAACATCGCCGACGCGAGTGCTCGTATCTGATGTGGTTTTTGTCTCTTCGTTGCCGACGTTATCACGTGCAAGACTCCGGAACCAATACGTCGTATTCGCAGCACCCGTAAACGTTGTGGAAGGAGATGACGCAGGTACCGTTGCAAACTTCACAAACCCTCCGCCTGTTGAATAGTAGAGATCGTATTCCTTGACTCCCGTGACGAGCGGTCCACCATCGCTGCCAGTCACCGTAATCGGAATCACCAGGCTGCTGGAAGTAGCCGAGAGCGCCGTGATCTGACTGGTCGGTGGCGTTGCATCAGTCCTGGCGAAGCCGTCCACCTGGGAGCCCAGCCGTACCCGTCCGCCAGCTTCGTTCACGAATCTGCCGAAGAAATGACCGTTCACATCATCAACGACGACGGCTTGAAGATTCGTATTCGCTACCACACCCATTGCACTGTTGGTGGCCGAGATCGCTCCGCTGACGCCTGTCGTGCCGCTGCCGAACGTCACCGCCCCCGCGTTCACCACGCCTCCGTTGTCCCACAATGGACTAGAGACCGCGTAATTGCCGTTGCTCAGCGCCGTCACGCCTCCGCTGCCCAGTTGGTCGTTGGTTCTGGCCCCGACGAGGCTGTTGGCTAACGGCACAATCCCACTGACGCCTGACATGTCGCTCGCGAACGTGACCGCCCCAGCGTTCACCACGGCCCCGTTGTCCCAGTTTGGACTGCTGACCACGTAACTGCCGTTGCTCAGCGCCGTCACGCCTCCACTGCCCACGGTGTCCTGGGCTAGGGTACCGACGAGGCTGTTGGTGGCCGAGACAATTCCGCTGACCCCTGAAGTGCCGCTGCCAAACGTGACCGCCCCCGCGTTCACCAAGGTTCCGTTGTCCCAGTTTGGACTGCTGACCACGTAACTGCCGTTGCTCAGCGCCGTCACACCTGCGGCGCTCATGTCACCGGTTGTGGAGCCGACGAGGCTGTTGGAATCGGAAATCGCTCCGCTGACCCCTGTTGTGCCGCTGCCGAACGTGACCGCCCCCGCGTCCACCACGGCTCCGTTGTCCCAGATTCGACTGGTGACCACGTAATTGCCGTTGCTCAGCGCCGTCACGCCTCTAAAGCCCAGTAAGTCGCTGCCCACCCTGTCGTTGACTGTGGAGCCGACGAGGCTGTTGGTGGTCGAGACTACTCCGCTGACGCCTGTCGTGCCGTCGCCGAACGTGACCGCCCCCGCGTTGAACGTAGCTCCGTTGTCCCATTCTGGACTTATGACCACATAATTGCCGTTACTCAGCGCCTTCACGCCCCCAACGCCCACGCGGTCGCTTGTAATGCTGCCGATGAGGCTGTTGTCGGAAGAAACCACTCCAATGATGCCTGTCGTGCCGTTGCCGAACGTGACCGCCCCCGCCTGAACCCCGCCGAAGTTGTTTCGCCAGTTTAAACTTGTGACCACGTAATTGCCGTTGCTGAGCGCCGTTGCGCCTCCAGCGCCCACTCCGTCGCCGAATTTCGAACCGACGAGGCTGTTGGTGGTCGAGACCGGCCCGCTTATGCCTGTCAACCCGTTTGCGAACGTGGCCGCTCCCATGAGGCCCAAGGTTCCGTTCCAATTTTGACTAGTGACCACGTAATTTCCGTTGCTTAAAGCCGTCACGCCGTTACGGCCGACTTGGTCTGCGGCGGCGGTGCCGACGAGGCTGTTACTGGCCGAGACGGCTCCGGTGACGCCTGTCGTGCCGCTGCCGAACGTAACCGCCCCCGCATTTGTCGCGGCTCCGTTGTCCCAGCCCACGGTGTTAACTACGTAATTACCGTTGCTCAGCGCCGTCACACCGAAATTGCCCACGGAGTCGTCGGTTGTGGAGCCGACGAGGCTGTTGGTGACCGAGATCGCTCCGCTGACGCCTGTCGTACCGCTGCCGAACGTGACCGCCCCCGCGTTCAACACGGTTCCGTTGTCCCACTCTGGACTGTTGACCACATAGTTGCCGTTGGTCAGTCCTATTACGCCATCAGAACGTATGTCGCCGGTAGTGGTGCCGACCAGGCTGTTGGCGGCCGAGATGACTCCGCTGACGCCTGTCGTGCCGCTGCCGAACGTGACCGCACCTGCATTAATCGCGGTTCCGTTGTCCCACAATGGACTCGTCACCACGAAACTGCCGTTGCTCAGCGCCGTCACACCTCCACTGCCCACGTTATCGTTGGCTGACGAGCCCCTCAGTGTGCTCATCAGCGCGCCAGTCGCTCCGTTGAACAGGTAGACGGCTCCAGCATCATTCCCACCCGCGTCGTCAAATGGCGAAGTGATAACGACGTTGCCACCGCTCAGCGCCACCACGCTGTGGCCAAAACGGTTGGCTGGATTGGGGTTCGGATCCACGAAAGCCGGAAGTACTGAGGTCTCGACATTGATCGTCATGTTGGCCGCTACCATGCCGCTGCCCGCATCATTCGCCGTGAAGCCGAAGCTGGATCGTGCCGCGCCAATGGCTTCAGCGGCTGGAGCATAGACCAGGTTCGGAATGTTCGCCGAGAGAATCGTCTGACCGACCGTCACGTCCGTGCCGCTCAGCTTCAGCGTATCGCCGCTGGCCAGAGTCAGGCTAATGATCGTGATCGATGCCAGACTATCGCCTTCCACGTCCGTGAACAGGAAATCGCTCGCCGCGAACGTCTTGGACGTGTCTTCGTTCGTCGTTACGCTGCTGGCCTGTGCGACGGGTACGTCGTTGACCGCCAACACGTTGATCGTGAACGTTTGGGGAGTTGCATCGAGGTTGATTCCGCCATTGTCCGTGCCGCCGGCGTCTTCCACCTGGAAGGTGAACGCGGTGTAGGGCGAGCCACTGGCATTGGCCACCGAATCAAACGTTAATTGATTCGCGTCCAACTGCGCTTTCGTAGCGAAATCGCCGGCAGAGATCGCAACACCGTTAAGCTTCAACGTGCCGGTCGCCGGCAACGTGGTGATTTGGACGCGGTTGAACGCATGGCCTTCGGCCACGTCGGTGAATCCGAAGTCCGCCGGGACGATCGTCAGTTGCGTGTCTTCGTTCGTCGCCAGCGTCTTGTTCGCACCCGACGGCGCGTCATTCACAGCTACAACGTTGACGGTGGCTGTGCCGGTCAGTTGCAGCAGCATCGGATCGCCTGGCATGCCACCATACTCGACGACGTAGCCCGCAGTGGCCCCATTGTCCACTCTGTAGTCATTCCAAGTATTGTCAATTCGGAAATGGGCATAGTCTTCGCCACCGGGACCGAAGTTGTTCGGCTCATGATTGAAGGTCCAGTTGTTGTACATCCCGTTCACTGCAGAGCCGCCTGCAGCTCCCTGCCAGAATACCTGTCCGGCCTCCGGTCCGGTCACCCATTTCCAGGTTCCTTCGACCTCCGCATCGCTGGCACCCATCCAGCCTTGGCCTAGCAGTTTCCCAGCGATAAATGCGTTCTCGCTGGCGGAAGTGACAGTCGCTAAATAGCCCTGAAGCCCGAACAATGTTCTCGCCGAAGCGGCTGCGTTGGCACTGGTCCAACTGCCACCTTGAGCAGATACAAACTCGTAGAAGTGACCGTTCGCGGGATTCGCCAGCGTACTGCTGCCGACAGAAAACTGAACCGAACGCGCTCCCGTGGTGGGATTCTGACTGCTATTGGAATAGGTGACGGAGCGCAGGGCCGTATGGTATGCGGCTGCCGTAGCACTGCCGCTGAGAGTCAAGATGCCGGTCGCAGGATTATAATTTCCTGTGATGCCGTTCTGGTTCGTGAATTGGAGGCTATCTTGGGCAGGATTGAAGTTGTTAGTCAGCGAAACGGCGGCACCATTCACGTTTGGCCCATCCGGGTCGGTAAGGGTCAAGTTGGGTGCAACAACCACAGGAACCGCGTTCTCGACGTAGGTGCTCGTGTCGTTGATCGTTAGCACCGGTGCATCGTCCACCGCCGTGACATTGATCGTCATGGTTGCCGCGACCGTGCCGTTGCCCGCATCATTCGCTGTAAAGCCGAAGCTGGATCGTGCTAGGCCATTGGCGTTAGCGGCTGGAACATAGACTAGGTTCGGAATGTTCGCCGAGAGAATCGTCTGACCGACCGTCACATCCGTGCCGCTCAGCTTCAGCGTATCGCCGCTGGCCAGATTCAGGCTGCTGATCGCGATCGATGTCAGACCATCGCTTTCCACGTCCGTGAACAGGAAGTCGCCCACCGCGAACGTCTTCACTGTATCCTCATTGGTCGTCACGCTGCTGGCCTGTGCCATGGGTACGTCGTTGACGGCCGATACGGTTATCGTGAGCGTGTAAGCAGCAACGCTTAGAACGGGTCCGCCGGTGTCTTTCACTTTGAAACCGAAGGTCGCGTAGGGTGAACCATTCGCGTTCACGTCGGGAACGAACCGCAAACGGTTCGCGTCGATATCTGCTTTGCTGATTTCCTGATCTTGGGTGACATCAACCCAGCTTGAGCCATTGAACCATTCCAAGTCGCCAGCGGACTCGGTGGTCGTGATCTTCACCGCACTTAGGACGTCGCCTGAATCCGTATCGCTAAAATTGAAATCCGTGGCTGAGAATGTGTAAGTAAAGTCCTCATTGGTGGCGACTGAAGAGTTCACCGCCGTTGGTGCCGTATTTGTTGGTTCGACCCTTATGACGACATCGTTCCCAGTTCCGCCCACGTAGCTGATGAAGACGTTGACGCCCGAAGCTCCTAGGAAGTTACTCAAAGACGCGCCTTCGGCCAGACCATTAAAAGTGCCGACGATCGCATCGGTGCTGTCGTTGTTGATGATAGTGAACGTGTTGCCGTTGACCGGGACGAAGCCGTTAAACGCGGCTGTCGTCAGTGTCGCGTTACCGAGGTTGACCGTGCCCGCGACATTGAGTTGATCATGATTCGTCGCTGAGTTGCCGGGCGTCGTGCCACCGATTTCGACAGCGAATGTCGATCCGCTGACCAGCGTGACGTTGCCCGTGTTCAGCACTCCGGGGTTGAGTCCCGGTGCCACCGTGCCACCGCTGGCGACACTGACCGTACCATTAACGGTTCCCGTGCCCCCGAGCGTGCCCGTGCCGTTGACGGTCACGGAACTGCTCGCGCTCGTCGAACCCGTGACAAGCACTTGGCCGGCTGAAATCGTGGTCGCGCCGCTGTAAGTGTTAACGCCGGCTAGCGTTTGCGCGCCGGAGCCGGACTTGGCCAAGCTGACCGTCCCCGCTCCATTCTGTATCGTGCCCGAGAAACTGCCGCTGCCATTGCCGCCAACGGTCAACGTGGGGGAGCCTGCGACGCCGCTGGTCACGGTGCCATCGCCAGCAAGAGTTCCGATGGCTTCCGAACTGCCGTTCAGGTCGAGGAATGCGCCGCCCGCGATGGTGACTGTGGAACCATCGGGGATGGAGTTGGACGCAGTGACTGCGCCGCTGTTGTACAGGGCCATGATTTCGGCTGCTGTGAGGGCCGACTGGTAAATGTAGACGTCGTCAATCAACTGGGCGAACCGCTGCATACCACCACCAGCCGGGGACGCACCCACTGAAGTGATGTTGGTGCCGCTCTTGCTATTGGCTGTGCCGACGAAAACGCCATCCCTATAAAAGGTGGTCGTCGTGCCTGAGCCGACCGCAGCCACGTGGTGCCAGCCGCTATTCGCTGCCGGCACGAGATTGTAGGGGCTAGGTCGAAAACTGTTGCTGACGTAGGAGCCCAGACGATTGGACCCGGCTTCGATGATGACTTGGGCATCGCCGGCGTTGGAGTCAACAAACAAGGTGTTCCAGTCGCCATCGGCGAACAGATTGTTGAACCACGCGGCTCCTGTCCAGTTACCAGCTAGGCTGATGCCCGAACCGGCGATTTGCATGCGGGCACCCGTACCGCCACTCGTACTCAGCGCGTTGCCGGATCGTCCGCCACCCACCACAGCCGAGCCGGCCACGAGCGATCCATTCTTTCCCGTCCCGGCCGAGCCTGCGTTATTGACGGTGGTACCACTGACGCTGTCAAAAGTAAAAATGCCAACTGCGCCCGCTGGAGCGGAGGGAGCGCCCGCAATACGCAGAGTCCCCGCGTTGATGTTCGTGGCACCGGTGTAAAGATTCGATCCGGACAGGGTCAACGTGCCCGCGCCGGCCTTAGTGAGCGTAGCTCCGGCGCCGGTAATCGCACCCGAGATGTTGCTCGCCGTGCCGGTGTTGTTGACCGATACGCCAGTCGTCGTGGTGATGGCCGCGGCGGTGACGTTGATTGCATTCACCGTCAGGGTGGAGAGAGGCGCGGTTCCACCTACGTTCCCGCTGAAGGTCACCAGGCCCGATCCGCTGGCATTGACGATCAGCGAAGCTGGACTCGGGCTATTCACCGTGCTGGCGAACGTCACGTTCGCAGTGTCGAGCGTCGTATTCGTCCCCAGATTCACTGGGCCGTTGTAAGACTGGCTGCCGGTGGTCGTCACCGTACCGCTGTTCACATTGATCGTTTCGGCCGTAATCGTCAGGCTGGCCAGCGACAGTGCTGGCGTCAGCGTGACCATGTCGTTGTTCGTATCGCCGTTGATAATCAGCGAGGCATTGAACGCCGTATCGACGCTGGTGATGTCGATGATGTCATCACCGGTCCCGGCATTGATTGTGAGTGAGCTGCTCGGATTGGCGAACGTCAGGCTCTCACTCAGCGTGCCATCGATCGTCATGGCTGCACCGTTCGCATCGGTGAGCGCAATGGTTTCCGCTCCGCCGTTGAAAGTCAGAATCAAGTCGTTAATCGTTGTGCCGGTGGTCACGATCGGCTCCAGGCCGGTGTAGCTGATCTGACTGTTGCCGGTCAGGTTGATCGTGCCGTTGTTGGCATCGGTGAAGGCGAAAGTGCCGGTCGTGAACGTGCCGCCGGTCAGGTTCAGACTGTCGCCGGGTGTCGAGGTTTGCGATCCGCCGTTGAAGGTGATCGGTACCGTGAAGTTGCCGCCGCCAAAGTCAATGGTCAGCGAGTCATTTCCACTCGTGCCATTGATGACAAGGGGGTCGGTACCGAGCGGCCGACTGGCAACGAGAACAGGAGTGCTGTTGTAGATCTCGATCGTGCTGCCGTTCCGCACCACGCGGTAAGCACCGGCGGCGGGCAAGCCGTAGTTCGAGGTGCCGGCGTTATCATTGTCGGTGATCGCGATGTTCTGGGTGAGCGTCGTGCCGAGCGTGATGCCGGCCGAGGGGCTGGATATTGTCAGCGTGGCGGTTTCGGTGCCTTCGCTGAGCAGGTCGTCCTTCACGGTGAACGTGACCATACCAGTGGTCGTGCCGTTGGGAATCGTGATGGTGGAATTCGAGAGCACGTAATCGCTGGCGGCAATGCCGGTTCCCGTGACAGCCAGCGAAATGGTCTGGGCGCCTGTAACTGCCGAAGCTGCGGTGGCGGTGACGGTGATAACCGTCTGGCCAGCCTCGGTGCCGGAGGCCGCGCTGACGGACAGATTGACCGCAGGGGCCGCCGGCCCAACCGTACCCCCGGTGTCGTTGAGCAGCACGCTCACCGTGCCAAAAGAGTTATTCGCGGTAGCGAGATCGGGCTTGCCGTCCCCGTTGAAGTCCCCCACCGTTACGGAACGAGAATTACCTGCGGTAAAGTTCGTGGGCGCAGTGAAGCTTCCCGTTCCCGTGCCCAGCAGCACGCTCAGGCTGCTCGTATTACTACTCACGGCGGCGAGATCGGGCGTGCCGTCCCCGTTGAAGTCCCCCACCGTTATGTAACTGGGAGCATTAATACCTGCGGTAAAGTTCGTAGGCCCGGTGAAGCTTCCAGTTCCCGTGCCCAGCAGCACGCTCACGTTCCCCGAATTGACATTCACGGCGGCGAGATCGGGCTTGCCGTCCCCGTTGAAGTCCCCCACCTTTACGGAATAAGGATTAGTACCTGCGGTAAAGTTCGTTGGTCCGGTGAAGCTTCCCGTCCCCGTCCCCAGCAACACGCTCACGTTGTTCGAATTCTGGTTCGCGACGGCGAGATCAGGCTTGCCATCCCCGTTGAAGTCCCCCATCGTTACGGAACGGGGAGTAGTACCTACGGTAAAGTTCACCGCGGTGCCGAAGCTTCCCGTCCCCATCCCCAGCAGCACGCTCACGCTGTTCGAACCAAGATTCGCGGCGGCGAGATCCTGCTTGCCGTCCCCGTTGAAGTCTCCGACCGTTACGGAAACGGGAATATTACCTACGGCAAAGTTCGTAGGCCCGGAGAAGCTTCCCGTCCCCGTACCCAGGAGAACGCTCACGTTGCTCGAATCGAAATTCGCGGTGACGAGATCGGGGATGCCGTCCCCGTTGAAGTCCCCCACCGTTAAGGAAACGGGAGTAGTGCCTGCTGTAAAGTTCGTAGGCCCGGTGAAGCTTCCTGTTCCCGTGCCCAGCAGCACGTTCACGATGTTCGAAGTGTTATTCGCGGTGGCAACATCGAGCTTGCCGTCCCCGTTGAAGTCCCCCGCCGTTACGTAACGGGGACTACCACCTACGGAAGAGTTCATGGCCGGTGAGAAGCTCACTGTCAGCGTACTATTCTGAACGACGAAAATCTCGTCGATGGTTGGCTCGGTGTTTGGCAGCGCGTTGCCTGCGAGGTCCGTGATGGTCGGCGAATTGAGGTTCAAGCCAACCGTGCCGTTTAGACCGGCCAGATCTCCGCCGCTGATCGTGACATCGTAAGTGCTCGCCGTGACTTGCGAGACGCTGACCGCGCCCGTGGTTCCCGTGACAGCGAAGTCCGCAGCCGAAACGCCGGTGACGGCTTCACTAAATGTTGCCAGGAAGACCAACGTGTCGGCGTTCGTCGGCGACGTCGCCGGTGTCTTGCGAGTGAACGAAGTCGCGGTCGGAGCCGTGTTATCGACGACGAAGATCTCGTCGATGGTTGGCTCGGTGTTTGGCAGCGCGTTGCCAACGACGTCGGTAATGGTCGGCGAATTGAAGTTCAAGCCAACCGTGCCGTTTAGACCGGCCAGATCTCCGCCGCTTATCGTGACATCGTAAGTGCTCGCCGTGACTTGCGTGACGACAATCGTGCCCGTGGTTCCCGTAACAGCGAAGTCCGCTGCCGAAACGCCGATGACGTCTTCACTAAATGTTGCAAGGAAGACCAACGTGTCGGCGTTCGTCGGTGACGTCGCCGGTGTCTTGCGTGTGAACGAAGTCGCGGTCGGGGCAACGGTATCCGCGGAGGTGTTGAGCAGCACGCTCACGCTGTGCGAACTGGAATTTGCGGCGGCGAGATCGGGCTTGCCGTCCCCGTTGAAGTCCCCCACCGTCACGGAAACGGGAAAACTACCTGCGTCAAAGTTCGTGGCTGCGGCGAAGCTTCCTGTCCCATTTCCCAGCAGCACGCTCACGTTGTTCGAATTTCGATTCGCGGTAGCGAGATCGGCCTTGCCGTCCCCGTTGAAGTCCCCCACCGTCACGGACCAGGGAGTACCTACGGCAATGTTCGTGGCCGCAGCGAAGCCTCCCGCCCCATTACCCAGTAGCACGCTCACGTTGTTCGAACCGTAATTCGCGACGGCGAGATCGGGCTTGCCGTCCCCATTGAAGTCCCCCACAGTCACGCCTGCGGGATTACTACCAACGGCAAAGTTCGTGGCCGTGCCGAAGCCTCCCGCCCCATTACCCAGTAGCACGGCTACAGCGCTCGAATTCGCAACCACGACGGCGAGATCGGACTTGCCGTCCCCGTTGAAGTCCCCCACTTTCACGAAACGCTGATTAAAACCAACCAAAAAATTCGTGGCCGCGCCGAACCTTCCCGTCCCATCGCCAAGCAGCACGCTTGCGTTGAATGAATGGCGATTCGCGACGGCGAGATCGGGCTTGCCGTCCCCGTTGAAGTCCCCCACCGTTACGGAATAAGGTCGAGTACCTACCGCAAAGCTCGTGGCCGCGCCGAAGCTGCCCGCCCCATTGCCCAGTCGCACGTTAACGCTGTTGAGAAATGAATTCGCGGTCGCGAGATCGGGCTTGCCGTCGCCGTTGAAGTCCCCCACCGTCACGACTTGGGGAGTAAAACCCATGGCAAAGTCCGTGGCGGCCGCAAACGTCAGCACTATGCGCTGTTCGAGCGATTCAAAACGGTGGAGTGCATGGCGACGGCGACTAGCTCGCATCGCATCATTGAGGGCTTTTCGTCTGCGCTCTGAACCGGGACCACGCAGATTGGTAACTAGACGCCTGAACCATTGAATACTCATAGGAGATTTACTTTGAAAAGGAGATTTGCAGTTTTAAATTTAGATTGGTATTTACAATGGTTCCGCTTCGCCGACCTTCAGCATCCGTGCGATCTCGTCCGTCTTTAGGCCGAGTGCCATCGGTCGCGCGACGCTGGGCAGAATGACCGCGTCGTACAGTTCCGTGACCATTCCTTCGAACCGCAGCCAATGCGCCACCGCGCCCGTTCGTAGATCGATGACTTGCACGCCGCATTGCGCGTCGGCCCCGCGCGTGCGCAGTAGCTCATCCAGCGGGAGGCCACCGAAGGTCAGGTCGCCGCGCGGTTTGGAGAGCGTTACAACCGCGTAATCGCCAACGAAGGCCAACCCGCGTAGGTAGCCGGGACAGAACGTGAGCGGCTCGAAGCGGCCTTGTTCCAGGTTGATTGAGCCAAACTCGCCGGTGCCCGAATTCAGGACCCACAGCTTGTCGCGATACCATCGCGGCGAATGCGGCATCGACAGGCCGCTCACCACAATGTTGCCCGTGGTCACGTCGATCACGCGGCCGCCGTTGTGACGGCGATCGCGCCAGCCGTCGGCCACATCGCTTTGTGAAACAACCGTCACGTACCGCACGCGACCGTCTCGTAACGCCAAGCCGTTCAAATGACAACGGTCCTCGGGAACCAAATCGCTGACAAACGGCGGCCGCCACAGGGGCGTGAAACTAGCTCGCTCGCTGAGCGTCGCTAGGCAATTGAAGTGCGTGGCAGCGAACACCACGCGGCCGCTGTCTTCCACAGCCACATCGTGAATATCCAAATCGCCGGTGGTGAACGCGGCCCGCGGAATGTATAGACTGTCATATCCCTGGTGCATTTCACCGGGGGCCATAGCATTTTCAAAACGCCAGAGCTGGTACTGGGAACTCATCCAGATCGTCCGCGCATCCGGCGACGCCCAGCAGCCCATGCTGCGATTGAACGTACGTTCGAAGACAGAAATCTTTTGTTCCGCGCCGCACCCGAGTAGAAACAGCTTGCCCGTTTGATACGTTGTCAGAGCGAGACTGACCTGCTGTTCGGCCAGCCAAGACGTGAGATACCTCGAGCCCAGCACCTGCAGCCAAGCCCCGTCGTCTGGGGTTTCTTGTGGTGAATTCATGGTTGGTGTCTCTGCAACAGTCATTGGCCGTCCTCTTGAATTGGGCAGGGTTGTTCACGGCGCGGTGCATTACGCTTCAGCGTTCTCGAACTGACTGAGAGTCGGGGGGCGGCCGAATTTCACAGTCCAAATGGCGGGGGATCTCTTATTCTTCTAATGTTCAACCGAGCCGGAAGTCCGACAGGCTGTTGACGAAACTTTTGCGATTCCCACTAGAAAGTCACATTTTCCAAAGCTGCAGCAGGTATTATGGGTGCTTGAAACGTCAGAATTATGTTTTTCGCGGCGACAGCCAATTGGATTGAAGGATGAGCGGCGGCGCATCAGTCACACGCTGGATTGACCAGCTTACCGATGGGAAACAGCAGGCAGCGGACGAACTGTGGCACCACATTTCCACTCGGCTGCAGGAGTTCGCGCGTCGGAGACTTGACTCGCAGATCCGTCGGCGCTATGACGAAAACGACGCGGCGAACAGTGCGTTTCATAGTCTCTGTCGGGGTCTGGCCGATGGCCGCATGGAAGCCGAGAATCGCGACGCTTTATGGGGCCTACTGGCCGTCATCACCTCTCGAAAAATCTCCGTACAGCGGCGACATATCAATCGTCAGAAACGTGGTGGGGGAGCTGTCCGAGGTGATTCCGGGTTCGCCGAACTTGGCGGGGCTGGGGTCAATCAGGTCGTTGGCAAGCATCAGCCGCCCGATGTTCTGGCCGAAGTCTCAGAAAGCTGTGCCCAATTGCTCGACGCAATACCCGACGAAACGATGAAGAAGATTGTGTTGCTCAAGTTTCAGGGGGCCACGAACGGCGAAATTGCCGGTGAACTGAACTGCACTCAGCGGACGATCGAACGAAAGCTGGAGCGAATCCGCCGAATTTGGATGGAGGCGGGTCTGCATGATGGTGAACCCTAATTACGGTCAAACGTTCGACACCGATTCATGCGGGTGTTTCTGACTGTTTGACCATAGTGTTGTGGAGAAGCACTTTTCGAATCTCATGGACAACTCCTCATTGAAAAATCCGGCCTACGAGGCGCTGACAACTCAGCAGCTTACCGGGATCGACGCTCGTTGCGACCGTTTCGACCAGGAGTTGCAGAAGGGAGGCGCTCCGCGCATTGAGAATTTTTTGACGGATGCTCCGGAGGCCGTTCGCGACGAACTGCTGGCGGAACTGCTGGCGATGGAACTGGAATACCTTTATCAGCAAACCAAAAATCCCCGCCCAGACGAATATTTTCAGCGATTCCCCCAACAACAGACCCTGATAGCCGCTGTATTTGAGAGTCTCGCCAAACGAGCGATTCCTCAGCGGATCGGTCGTTATCGGATCGAGAGAGTGATTGGCCAAGGGGGCTTTGGCACCGTCTATCTGGCGCATGACGAACAACTGAATCGTCGCGTGGCTGTAAAAGTGCCTCACGCGAAACTGATTTCCAAACCGGAGGACGCCGAAGCCTATCTGGCCGAGGCACGCACGGTGGCCAATCTCGATCACCCAGGTATCGTCCCGGTGCATGATGTCGGCAGCATGGAGAATTGTCCCTGCTACATCGTTACTAAGTACATTCCTGGAACCGACCTTGCCACCAAGATCAAGCAGCGCCGTCTCAAGTGCAGAGATGCCGCCGAAATTGTGGCCA
>JBGSJB010000131.1:0-6881 GCA_041742175.1 Pirellulaceae bacterium | reverse complement strand
CCGTGTCGCAAGAAAGCGATCGCATTGCTCACTGCACTGTCGTGGTTGGGCAGTTGGAAATGCGACGTTGCTACCACGCAGTGATCACGTTGGTTCGCGAGCAGTGTGTTGGCGATCGGCACAACAAAGTCATGCGACGCTGCAATCACACCAATCTCCACTTCGGCGGTCATCGGAATTCGATTCGCCAGACTATCAGGTGATTCCGATAGATCCGCAATCGCCGGAACGCACCAAGCGAATGGTCCAAGCCGAATACGAGTCAGATGCGAACCGCGATTTGGTGGTGCCAACATCACCAAGCGTCGCACTTTTGCATGCGCGCCGTGATGCAAAGCGGATCGAGCCAGAATTCCGCCCATGCTGTGCGTTACAAAGTGGATAGCGGTCACGCAAGGGTTCGCTTCTAACGTCGCGAGTGATATTAGCAGTCGACGTACGTGCTGCTCAGTCGATCGCCACCATGTGGGATAGCTCCAATTGAGCACCGAGTAACCTTCGGCTGCGATGCGTCTTTCGAGCGTCTTCATGCTGCGCCGAGTTGCAAAAAGGCCATGCACGAGCACAACCTTTTCGGTCTTTCCGAAAGGCTCGCGGCCAGCATATAACTCTTTGTGGATATTCTCTTTCACGGTCTTCGTAATACTGTGTGCTCTGCGGGCGGTCTCGTAAGAATGCGCTAAGGTAACTGCAAGCGAATCGTTCTTGGTGAATCGTTATGGGGACCACTTAGGTCGACGACTGCGGCATCGAACGATGGCGGTCCGCGTGTACCCATCGCATTGTTCGAAAAAGCAAATGGTTCTATCGGTATTCCAAAACGGTTGACGTTCAGCGTCCCGTCGTTATTGATGTCTTGATAAACTGTAACTGCAATTCTCCCGGACTCAGCCAACTCAGTTATCACCTCAGATTGATTGGACTCCACCGTTATTTTTCTCGCTGCAAAGTTCGCATCTGGGAAACCTTGCGATTCGTTGAAGATAGCGACTCGCACAAGGCCGTTTCCAGCACGAACGCCAGCGACTACCAATTGCGCTTTGGGGTTTGCAGCTTGCGAAGTTTGCGAGGTTCGTATTGGGGACGCCTCCACGAAGGCTGGGGGAGCGATCACAGGTATTTCGAGCTCAGGCGTTTGCATCTCGGTTGGCAACTGCATCGGCTCCACAACTAAAGATGCATCAACTAGAGATGTATCGGTAGGTATATCAGGTGCACTTGTTTGTTCTGTAGCGTTAACTGTTGACGGCTGAGCCCGATCGTCGCTCGGAGCTTTGGCAGCAAGTATTGTCTGAGTGCCTCTAGCAGCGGAGTCGGGCATTGCTTGAGCAGCTGCGATTTGCGTCAAGCTGCCTGATGACATTAGCTGAGAACTCGGAAGCGACGGCGGGGAGATGGCGGCGAGTGAAGCGTTGCGTGGCGAAGAGCGACAAGCGGGAGTAGCGATCAACGTACAAACGAGCCCCGCCCAGACAGCCACGCGTGCAATTACTGCCGAAAGTAAGATTGGGCAACTAGTCACGCTACGATCCATCGTTTCATGAGAACACGAGCCGCTAGACCAAGTCCAATCGACACCGAAAGCAATACAAACACTTCAGCTCGAATGGCGCTCAGTGACAAGTCGTACCAAAAGAGCTTCTGAAAACCGTCAAGCGCCCAACCATTAAACGTAAACTTGCCGAGACTCTTCATCGTGTCGCTCATGATGTAACGAGGGACCATGCTCCCGCCAACCGCCGACATGCTGAGCACCAAGACGACTGAGGCTGCATGCAATTGCCCCCGACTGCGGCAGATCGCTGACAGAAACAGCGCGAAACTTGCACAGGCCGCCGACGTTGCAAAGGCCATGACTAAGAACCCGGTGAAGTGTCCGAAGAGATCGACTCCGAAAACGAGTTGTCCCCAAACGAACATCACTAGCAGTTGAGTCGTTCCTACAGCGGTAATATAGATCCACTTGCCAATCAACAAATCAGACAACGTCAAGCGACTGCTGAGCAAGCGATCCAGCGTTCCCGCTTCGCGTTCTTCCAGCAAACTCGCACCAGCACCATTGGCGGAGAACAGCAGGAACATAACTGCGATTCCAGCGGCCACCATCGCAACTTTGGGTTGATGTTTGTTACTGGCGAACGCACTTACATTTTTAAATACCGTTTGCTCGTTGCTTTCTTCAGTTGATCGTGCTTGCGCAGTTGGCAATGCACTCGCTGAGCTAAGTTGTTTTCTGGCAGAGTCAGAGCTAGCAAATTTGGTTGCCGAAGCGAACTTCACAGTCGGCTCCGTCGCTCGCAGCTCTGCGATGCTTGATGCCGCGAACTGCAACGCAATAGCCTCCGCCATGCTCGCTTGCACAAGGCGATGGCCGATGGGATTGACGCCTTCGTTAAACAACTCGATCGACAACGTCGGTGCGTCAGGATTCTGCTGAGTGAATCCAGCTGGAATGTAAACAACCACTTCGACGTTGCGAGAGCTTATCAAAAATCTCGAAAGCTCTGCGATCGACCATTTGCTCGACGTGCTACCGATGCCAGTAACCGGTTTAATCTCGGGGTGGGCGCAAGTATCTCGAATGAGCGCACGGGATTCTTTTGAACCTTCGTCGTCCACAAATGCGACCCGCACCTGCGCAATGGACTCGCCTATACCTCGGCTGAAAATCAGAGCAAAGATAGAGAAAAAGAGAATCGGTACGACGAACGCAAGCATAAACTCTTGCTTGTTATTCCAAAGCCGCATCAGCGAAATCGCACTCACCGTCCAAATCATTCGCGCAGTTCCTTGCCAGTGAGGTGCAGGAACATGTGCTCTAAAGTTGGCTCACGCAGGACCATCTGTTCAATCGCGATGTGATTCGTCGCCAACTTTTGTAGTAGCTGCGGCAACTGCAACGAACGACCGTCGATCAAAGCAACTGCTGCTAAACCTGTTTCGTCCAGTTTCAGTGGAGCGGGTACGTGCTGTTGAACACTTGTGAATCGTAGGCTTAGTTGTTGCGATGTGCCAATCGTCCGCGTCAGCAGGTCTGTTAACGCACCCGCGGCGATGATCGAGCCGTTATCCATAATCGCAATGCGATCACACCAACTTTCGACTTCATTGAGTTGATGCGTTGTGAGTAAGACTGCGGTGCCGAGTGCGAGCAATTCACCAACCATGTCATAGATTCGCTCGCGACTTTGCGGATCCACGCCGACGGTAGGTTCATCCAAAAGCAAAACGCTCGGCTTGTGCAACACGCTGCACGCAATATTCAGTCGCCGTTGCATTCCACCGGAGAGTGTTTGAGCGAGCGAATTGGACTTTGACTCCAAAGCCGCCCATTCGATCGCTTCGGCAACTCGCTGGCGAAGTACTGAGCCGCATAGTCCATGCAGGCGACCGAAAACGCGCAGGTTCTGCAGTACCGTCAAGTCCGGATAGACCGCGATCGATTGCGGGACGATACCGAGAAATTCGGTGCAAGGGCGTGGATCGGAGAAATCGATTCGCCCCCGATCTAGTTGCCTTCGTCCAGCGATGCAGTTGATAAGAGTTGTTTTGCCGGCACCGTTCGGACCCAACAGACCGATAAGTTCACCGGCTTGGAGGTCAAGCGAAACCCCTCGCAGCACCGGCTGGGAATGGTACCCAGCCCAGGCGTCTTGAAGTCGAACTAAAGGTCGCAGCGACTTGAGCATCGAATGTTACGTCAACTTAAGGTAAAGCGAGTCGGATTCATTCACTGCTGGGAAGCAGTTAATGCAAACTATCATGTTGACGTATACGAATTTCGGTTGTTCGCCGCAACGGCGAGTCGCAATGCTAGCCCAAACATCAGAACGCCAAGCCTACGGCACGCTCGCCCGATTTTTAATTCCTAGTTGTCGATTCACCGCTTTTTGATGCGACTACTCTTCAGATCGCACTTCTAAACTGAGTCCAAACTAAAAAGCATCGACGAACTAAAACTATGCACAAGCAGACGATCACACCGTTCCTTTGGTTCGATTCCCAAGCCGAAGAAGCTGCAACGTTCTACGTGTCCCTTTTCGCCAATTCCAAAATCGCTCGAGTGACAACCAACCCGCAGTCGAATACGGCTATGGTTGTTGAATTTGAACTTGGCGGTCGACCTTACATTGCGATGAACGGTGGACCGAGGTTTAAGCTGAATGAATCGTTCTCCTTGGTAGTCAATTGCGAATCACAAACGGAAATCGATGAACTTTGGGGGAAATTGTCTGCCGGCGGCGAGCCCAGCCAATGCGGTTGGCTCAAAGATCGCTACGGGTTGTCTTGGCAAGTGGTTCCTGCTGTGCTTCCAGAGCTAATGAACAATTCGAAGTCAGCCGTTAAAGTAATGGAAGCGCTACTGCAAATGACCAAGTTAGATATTGCCAAGTTGCAACGCGCGGCAATTGTTCCCTAGAACTCAACTCCCTTCGTTAAAGGTTCGTAAGATGATATCGGAAGCACAAGAGGAACACCGTTGGCTCCATCGCTTGATTGGTGATTGGCGATTTGAAGCCGAATGTGGCGCCGGGCCGGGTCAACCGCCAATGAAATTCAATGGCAGTGAGATCGTTCGTTCCTTGGGCGGTCTGTGGACGGTTGGTGAAGGTATAGGCGAAACTCCAGAGGGTTCGACACACACATCGATCATGACACTAGGTTATGACCCATTGAAAAAGTGTTTCGTTGGAACGTTCGTTTCTTCCATGATGACTCATCTTTGGCCTTACTCAGGGAACCTGAATGCCGAAGGCGACGCATTGGAGCTTGACTCGGAAGGTCCCGCGTTTTCTGGCGAAGGAATGGCGAAGTACAAAGACACCATCAAGTTCGTCGATGATCATCACCGCATACTCAGTTCGAAGATGCTCGGCGGTGATGGTCAATGGACGGAGTTTATGACGTCCCACTATTTTCGCAAAACCAACTAGTCATCAAAGTTTGTCAGTTCAGCACGTGAACGCGAGTCATTCCGGTTAATGATCAGCCGGAAGGCGTTAGCCTCCGGTTTGCGTCCTTCGGTTATATCGAAAGATTGGCGTCGAAGTGCTAGTTCACTCCACCAAACCGTTAGCATCCGGTAGAAGAAGTGCGGTACAGACCAACCGGATGTTGACGTTCCACAAGTTGCTGGTGCGCTAAGCCGTTCGGCAGCTCTTCCATGTTCTTTTCACGTCCACAACAAAATTGAATGCCCGCCATGAAGTACATGCTGCTTGTTTACAGCAACGAAAAAGAGTGGACCAGCGAAGAGTGGACCGCTTGTACGATTAAGTCGACAGCGATATGCCACGAACTGGCCTCTGACGGACAGTTTCATAGCGCATCGCCGCTTCATCCGGTTTCGACCGCTGCGACTGTCCAAGTGCGCGGTGGCCAAGCATTAGTTACCGACGGACCATTTGCGGAGACAACCGAACAACTAGGCGGTTACTTCTTGATCGACGTACCCAACCTGGATCAAGCGATCGCAGTTGCAGCGCGGTTGCCCGCGGCGGAGAAGGGCACAGTAGAGATTCGCCCGATTTTTGAGCTCGACGGGTTGCCGCCTGATCGAACGCATGCTGAGAAGCTCCGTAGTCACAAGTACATGCTGCTTTGCTACGACAACGCGGAGTACTGGCGCGCCGCGGGTGAAGCGGCTCACAGTGCTGCACTAAAGGAAGCGGTTGAACTGACTCATCAGTTGCATGCAAGCAAACAGTACATGTTGGCTTCACCGCTGCAGCCGGTGGAGCTTGCGACCAGCGTGCGTGTTCGCAACGCAAAACGACTAATTACGGATGGGCCGTTCTCGGAAACTCGCGAAGTGCTTGGCGGGTTTTATATGATTCAGGCCGACTCTCGCGAAGAAGCAGTTGCGATCGCCGCCAAACACTCTGGTGCACGCGTTGGTTCTGTCGAAGTGCGACAACTCTTTGAACTCAACAATATCTCCGACGCTGAAGCGACGGATTCCATCACAACATCGACTACTCTCTAAGTCACAAGGAACGAAAAATGAAAGTTATGGTGATCGTCAAAGCGACGAAGAGCTCCGAAGCGGGCGAAATGCCCTCGCAAGAACTACTTGCTGCGATGGGGAATTTCAACGAAGAACTCGTAAAAGCCGGTGTAATGCTTGACGGCGCCGGGTTGAAGCCGAGCTTGGCGGGCGCGCGAGTTCGTTTCTCTGGCACCAATAGAATCGTCATCGATGGTCCATTCACCGAGACCAAAGAAATCATCGCTGGCTACTGGATGTGGAAGGTCAATTCGCTTCAGGAAGCCATCGAATGGGTTAAGCGTTGTCCGAATCCGATGCCGGAAGAATCGGAAATTGAAATTCGACCTCTGTTCGAGACTGAGGACTTTGGAGAAGCGTTGACACCCGAACTGCGCGATCAAGAAGCCGCGGTCGTCGCGAGCAGCCTGGGACTAGACTTTCCATTCTTCAAAGATCTACCGACGTTGCAGCTCGTCGGGCTCAAGCGTTCCTACAACATGGAGTCACGAATCGCCATTCCACAGCAGTGGGAACAGTTCGTCAGCCAAGTTGATTCGATTCCGAATGCGAGCAAGTCGCCGTTCTATGGTGTCAGTTGGAATTCGAAGCAGAACTGTGATTTCGATTACCTTTGCGGCATCGAACTGCAGGACGCAGACGCGCTGCCAGCCGAGTTCACGAAGTTGACGATCGATCCCCAACGCTTTGCTGTCTTTCAACATACGGCACACGTTTCAGCGATACCCAAGACGCTCGAAACGATTTGGCAGAAGTGGGCGCCAGCCAGCGGCTTGAAGGTCGCTAGCGAGCCGTGCATTGAATGCTACACGTCCGAGTTCGATCCCAAAACTGGTATGGGTGGCATGGAAATTTGGATTCCGCTACAAGCTCA
>JBGSJB010000130.1:0-8427 GCA_041742175.1 Pirellulaceae bacterium | reverse complement strand
CCGCTTGCGAAGCAACAAGTATACGCCCAACAACCCAGAAGCGATGCCAAGCAGCGTTGTTCCAGCTAAAACGACGCGAGTGTTGTAATCGCTTAATGAAAGTGATCGCCACAGTTGAGTATCAGCGACAATCACTGGCGGCGAGGCGAACAAGTCGAACCACTGGTTCATAGCTTCGACCTCTGATCGCGCCGCTTCATCGCTTCGCCAATTTCTTCGAGCAACGTTAGCTTGCCACCGTATGTCTTTTGTAAGTTGCTTTCCGTGAACACGGAACTCGTCGGTCCGGCTCCGACCAAGCGAGTGTTTAACAGCACGAGATGATCGAAGTACTCAGGCACAGTGTGCAGATCATGATGCACAACCACGATCGTACAGCCCTTTGCCTGGAGGTCTTTCAAGAGCATCACGATAGCGCGTTCGGTAGCGGCATCGACCGCTGCGAAAGGTTCATCCATCAAGAACAGTTTCGCTTCTTGCACCAGTGCGCGCGCGAGAAACGTGCGTTGCTGCTGTCCGCCAGACAACTGACTTATCTGACGACCGGCGAGATGTTCGATCTCCATTTTCGCGAGCGCCTCACGAGCCGCATCACGCTCCACTTTTCCAGCTCGGCGAAACCAACCCAGCCGCCCGTAAGTTCCCATCAACACAACATCCAGCGCTGTAGCCGGAAAATCCCAGTCAACACTTTCGCGCTGTGGTACATACGCCACACTGCCACGTCGTTCGGCATAAGTCCCACCGAAAATCCGGATCGCTCCCGAAATCTTTGGCACCATCCCAATAACCGCTTTCAACAGGGTGCTCTTGCCCGCCCCGTTCGGTCCGACCAACCCTACTAGGCTGCCGTCGGAAATGTCGAGTGTCACGTTCCATAAAACCGGCTTGCGATGATAAGCCACGGTCAAATCGCGAACAGAAAGTGGAATGCTTGTCAGTGGCAGAGGACTCTGCATGGTCGATTTCAATCAAAGGACTTATGGCGAGAACTGCCTTCAATGTTACCAAATTCTGCAGAAAATTGGCGAGAGTTACCCCTGCGCTGTGCTGCGATAACTAGAAAATGCAGCTGTGGCTACAATTTCCGGCCGTTGTATGAACGACTTTCCGGAATCGCGGTTATGCCGGTTAGCTAATCGAGTGCAGCCAACGAAAGATCGTTAAATCTTTGTCAAGTTCAGGACGATGTCAGCCGATGAGGCATGGTTCGATTGTCGACCAGCAAGTTAAGGTTTGAGCCATGCTTCGGGTTGGGTCACGGACGATCCCAGGATTCTGCTGCCCGGAGTGAACGCGCGCCGGGCAAATCTGACATGGGCAATTGGCACAAGACTTAATCTCTATGTCGAACGCAAACAACAACACTCGAAAAATCGAATTCGATCTCGAGGCGGTCATCTTATCGGCTGTTTGCGTGTTCCTTTGGCTTAGCCTGCTCAGCTACGATCCAGCCGATATCGGCGGCGTACCACCGCAACCGTTCAGCAGTCTCTTCAAGTTTGAATCAGCCGTCTATCCGCTCAACGAACAGCCTCGAAACTGGTGTGGTTGGTGGGGAGCTTGTGCAAGTCAGACGCTGGTGCAGGCTCTCGGCGTGGGCTCGATGCTCGTCGTCGTTGGGCTGACCGTTCTGGCGATTTGGATGTTCCGAGTTCAAAGCAACTACGTCCGCGCATCGCGACAATTTGGCTGGCTACTCGTGATCTTAGCCACCACAACTTTGGTCTCACTGCTGCGATGGAATACGCCGCTCTCTTCTGTTATCGGTTCAGGGGGCTATCTCGGCGCCATGGCTTCTACTTGGCTAAATGAGCACTTCGCAATACTCGGGAGCATGATCTTGACTCTCACGGTGCTTATCGCAGGCCTGTTGCTCAGCACAGATTACATGGTCGTTCGCGCAGTGGCTTGGATGCTGCTCGGTGGCGCCACAGTTGCCACTTCCGCAGCATCAGCAACGCGCCGGCGCATTTCAATTCCCGTCGGATTGCCCGATTCGCTAACCTCTTCGCGGCGGCGCACAAGCGACGTTGACTTGGCGGCCCAATTGCCCGGCATCGAAAATGAGGTTCCCAGTCCGGTGACAAGTGAACCGACGATAAAAATCCGCGGCCAGCAACTCGACGGGACCTCGGCCCAACCGGCGACAAGCCATGCTTCGGATGGTGTCTTGGCCGCCGCCAAGTCACTGGCGAGTTCTGTCGTGAGCGCTGCAGCAAAAACGCAAGCGGCTGCACCGGAGACGGTAGAGGCCGAAAGTCTTGAGGGTGAGTTAGAAGACGAAGTTGAAGACGCTGACGTTCGCGAAGTTGAGATCGAAGGTGAAGCGGTGCAAACGCGCGGCGAAACAGCCCACGAAGTGCCTGGCCCTCGTGTGCGCAGTGGCAAGACCAAGAAGAGCGAAAAACAAGCAGCCGTCGATTCGCTCGCGCATCTCGATGACACCCGCCTGCCGGAAGGTGCAGACGAATACGTTTTGCCTGGCATCGATCTGCTAACCGAAAGTGCAGACATCGATTTCGACGCTCAATCGATCGAAGTGCGACGCAAAGCAAAAACGCTGGAAAAGACGTTCCACGACTTCAATTTAAACGTACGCGTCGTGGAGATCGAAACTGGCCCGGTAATCGCTCAGTACGAAATTGAACTGGAACCCGGTTTAAAACTTTCAAAAATCACCGGCTTATCAGAAGACTTAGCAATTGCGCTGCGAGTGCCAAGCGTTCGAATCGTTGCGCCGATTCCAGGCAAGAACACCGTTGGTATCGAAGTGCCCAATGAGACTCGACAAGTCGTGCGACTGCGCGAAGTGATCGAAGAAGGCGCAGCGGCTAGCAAGAAAGCCAAAATTCCACTCTTCCTTGGCAAGGATGTCTCCGGAAACGCGTTAACAGTGGACCTTGCCAGTCTGCCGCACTTGTTGATCGCAGGTCGAACGGGTACTGGTAAAAGCGTGTGTTTGAATGCCATCATCGCTTCGATTCTGATGACCAAACGGCCCGACGAAGTGCGTATGCTGATGATCGACCCAAAGATGGTGGAACTCAGCGGCTATGCACGCCTGCCACACTTGATGCATCCAGTTGTTACGGACATGAAGAAAGCCGAAGCGATCTTGGCCTGGGCCGTCGACAAGATGGAAGAGCGTTATGCGCTGCTAGCCCGAGCTGGAGTGCGTCACATCGTCAATTACAACCAACTCGGCCGCGAAGAGTTGCTCGAGCGGCTAAAGCCGGAAACGCCGGAAGAAGCTGACGCGATTCCCGATCACTTGCCGTTCATCGTTATCGTCGCCGACGAGATCGCGGACTTGATGATGACCGCTGGTAAAGAAGTAGAATCGCACATCATTCGGTTGGCTCAGAAGAGTCGTGCAGTCGGCATTCACTTGATCCTAGCGACGCAAAAGCCAACGGTCGACGTTATCACCGGTTTGATCAAGAGCAACCTGCCCGCGCGCATCGCTTTCCAAGTTGCAAGCCAAACCGACAGCCGCGTTGTGCTCGATGAGATCGGTGCGAACAAGTTGCTCGGAAACGGTGACATGCTGTTCCTGTGGCCCGGGACGAGCACATTGCTCCGCGGGCAAGGAACGTATCTGAGCGACGATGAAATCAACGCGGTCGTGGATCACTGTAGCACCGGTGAGCAGAACTTTGTGAACGAACTGGTGAATCTCAAAGTCAAAGAGGAAGAGGGCGACGAACCGAAGTTGGCGATGCTCAAAAAGCGTGATGAACTTTACGCAGCCGCAGTTGACATCGTGGTGCGTGAGGGCCGCGGTAGTGTGTCATTGCTGCAACGAGCGCTCGGCATCGGCTACGGACGAGCCGCGCGACTCGTCGACTACATGGCCGAGGACGGCATCGTTGGCAACTACGCCGGTTCGCAAGCCCGCGAAGTCATCATATCGCTTTCTGAATGGGAATCGATGCAGGGCAACAGTGACTCCGCAAGCTCCTCTGCTCCGTCCCCCGGCGCAGGACGCAAAAATCGCATTCGGCCGAATGATTCCTGGGAAGACGACGACTCGGAACCTGCTAAGCCAGCTTCGAAATTGACCACGAAATCTGCTGCCAACTCACAAATTCCCACCCCACAGCAGGCAGCCATCGCACATCACGAAGTCGAGTCGGACGAAGAGGATGAGGGCGTGGATTGGGAAGACGTGGACGATGAAAGCTAAATTAAGTCCTGCGCGTTCTAAACGGTTCAAGGTCTAGTTAATCTGGCGTTCTGATTGGGTGTCTGGTTCCAATTGAGTAAACTCTAGGGCGAACCGACTCGCGCCAAATGTTACCTTTCGCGGAAAGCAGCCAATCATGACCGCTTGTTCGTTGCCGTTTACTGCATCGCTCGCTCTTTGCATCTTCAGTTGCCCATTGCGGGCTGATGACCTGCGTTCGATTCCGCTTAAGAACGCCGTGACGCAAGTGCAACCAATGACAGGCATCGTGCTTTGGGCTGACAACGAGTCTGTCGCCAAAGCTCCGATTCAGCTGGAGTACTCGTACTTAAATTATCGCGAGATCGTTTCGGCGAGCGGCGAGTATGATTGGCGAGCGCTGGATGAGTTGCTGACGCAGGTGGCTTCGCGAAAGCATCAATTGATCTTACGTTGGTATGACACGTACGTCGGAAAATCCACTGGCGTTCCCGAATCTATCGTCAAGCAATCGGGCTACGAGACCACGGTTGGCAAAAGCGAAGGGAAGAAGACAGAGTTTCCGGATTGGTCGCATCCCGCACAGCAACAATTTGCGCTCGACTTCTTCAGTGAATACGCTGAGCGATATGATCGTGATCCTCGTATCGCCTATCTCCAAGTTGGCTTTGGCTTGTGGTCGGAGTATCACATTTACGATGGTCCGATGAAACTTGGCAAGACATTTCCGAGTCTCGAGTACCAACGCAAGTTCGCGAATCACGTCAACACGCAGCTGCAACAAACACCTTGGATGATCTCGGTCGATGCAGCGGGTGACTGGAGCCCGTTCGCGAACGATGAAGAACTGCTTAAGTTGCGGTTCGGTGTGTTCGACGATTCCTTCAATCATGCAAAGCATGCGAAGGAAAACGAGCCCAATTGGGATTCTCTGCGGCGCGATCGTTGGAAAACAAGTCCTACGGGAGGCGAGTTCAGTTTTTTCGAAAAAGCCGATCAATCCAAAGCGTTGAACCCGCGCGGTCCACACGGTGTGTCGTTTGAAGAGCAAGCGAAGAAGTTTCACATCTCGTTCATGATCGGCGATGCTCAGATGCGATTTCAAAAACCAGATCGAGTCCGCAGCGCAGGCTTGGCATGCGGCTATCGATTTCGCGTGACTCGCTTCGAATCGTCCTCAAGCGAGTCAGTGATCGAAATCGAGAACACTGGAATTGCGACGATCTACTACGACGCTTACCCCACAGTTGATGGAGTGCGCGCCAGCCACTCATTGCGTGGATTGCTGCCAGAAGAGCGTAGGATCTTTGAAGTTGCCAGCGGCGGACAAGTGCCGAAGCTGGCCATCACTTGCGACCGCCTGGTACCGGGCCAGACGATTGAGTTCGATGCCGACCTTCCGTGAACAAAGTTGGTTCTGGAAAAGTGGGTGTCGCAGAACTTGCGAGCGCTGCTACAATCCGCGTGACGTGATCGAATCAGCTTTGTTGCAGCTGATCGATATTCTCACTGTTAATGCATCCCTAGATTGCTAGAAAAACGAGTTTTCATAATGGCGAATACTCCTCCGATCGCACACATGGTTTACTTCGAACTGAACGATGCTTCGCCAGCGAAGATTGACGATATGATTGCGGCTTGCAAACTTTACTTGGACAACCATCCAGGCTTAACGTACTTCGGAGTCGGTCGCCTGAACCCAGACCTCGCGCGGCCGGTTAACGATCAAGCGTTTCATGTAAGTCTGCATACCGTCTTCGAGGACCGAGCTGCACACGATGCTTACCAGATCGAGCCCCGGCATTTGAAGTTCATCGAAGAGAACAAGCCAAACTGGAAGACGGTGCGAGTCTTCGATTCCAACTTGGCATGAGCCTAGGCAGGTCGACCGGAGTTTTTCAGTCTGATGGAAAACTAACGATGACGTGAGGCATGGCTAGTGCGGTATCCCATCGCCACAACCGGGACTCTCGCGCCAGATGAAGAAGGTTCGATTGGTTCGGTCGCCAGGACCAAGGTCCGCGCAAACGACGGGCTCGTAAATTTGAAAACGGCGCGCGATCGCGAGTGGGAGTTCGATGTTCCTAGCAACTCGTCGCTACTGATTGCCAACGTCAGCTTGGTGGTCGACAATGGAAATAGGAATGTAAGTTTAAATTTTCCATTCGCCTCAAACTCTAATTGGAACCTAATAATGTCCAATCGCTCCATAGCCAGTCTTGTTGCCAGCGGTACGAACCTCTATCTCGACTCAATTGATCCGGATTTGGTAAAGTTGAACTTAGAGTGGGGAGCGGTGGGCGCTACCAGCAATCCGATTATCATCGCAGCCTTGATCGAAAGCGGTCGTTTTGATGACGCGCTGATGAAACTGATGGCTAGTGGCAGCGATGATTCCGATATCGCTTGGGCACTTACCGACCAATTGGTGCGCGACGCACAAGAAGCGTTTCTTCCAGTGTGGAATCGCACCAACGGAAACGCGGGTTGGGTCAGTTTCGAACTCGATCCGCTGTTGGAAGACGTTGATGAAAACATGCCGCATGCGGATCGAGTGGAACAGTACATTGAACTGGGCAAACGTTGGTCAGCGGGTCACAAAAATCGCATGATCAAAGTCCCCGCCACTGCGGCTGGGCTCGACGCGCTTCCTGAACTTAGCGCCGCCGGAATTACGCTAAACGTAACGCTTGTCTTTACGATGGATCAGTACCACCAAGCACGCGCGAAAGTTTGGGAGGGTGCGCGCAAGCGTTCGAATCTCGACGATTTCAAGAGCGTTTACAGCATCTTTGTGTCGCGCGTTGATCAATACTCCAGCAAACACTTGCCGAACTTGTCGCCAGCCGCCCAAGGTCAACTCGGCATCGTAAACGCCAAGCAGATTTGGCTCGACAACCAGGAGTTCTGGAGCAAGCATCCGACGCGTTTGCATCAGGAGATTATCTTTGCGAGCACCGGTACGAAGGATCCGAAAGATCCGAAGGAAAAGTATGTCGCGGCACTAGCTGGTAGCGACATTCAAACAAACCCGCCTGAGACGAACGCAGCCATTGCGGCTGGCGACTTTCATTTCACCCGACAAGTTGACAAGCTGCCTGCGGATGAAGTGGTCGCAGAGTTGAATGCGGCTGTCGATATGCAACATTTGCACGACACGCTGATGGCTGAAGGCACCGCGAAGTTCGCTGCGCCGCAAAAGCAGTTGATGAACACGATCCGCCGCAAGCGCAAGGAACTGGCTGCTGTGTGAGACTAGTTCGGGTAGATGTGCTTCAACTCCAACTGAGAATCTGACAAGCGTTTAGCACATGCAGTTGGCTTTCGGTTCGCAGTTGCAGTCTGCCGCTCGAATCGATGCCTTCGCACAGTCCCGTCACTTCGCCGCTTTCTGCTGATCGCACTTGCACGACACGACCGGTCAGCAGGCAGCGGCTGCGCCAGACATTTTGCCAACCGAGCGGGTCGTCACGCCAAACGCGGAACTGACTCCGCAAACTGCTGATCAGCTCCGTGAGAACTTCTTCGCGTTCGATTTCACGTCCAGCGATGCTCGAAAGGCAAGTCGCACTCGCAATCAGTTGCGGCGGGGCCTGTTGCCAATCGATGCGCGTATTGACTCCGATGCCGATTGCAAAACCAGTTGAGCTCGCGCGACCAGGGATCGCTTCGATCAGGATACCTGCCACTTTCTTGCCATCGAAGTAGAGATCGTTCGGCCACTTCAGCTGCGCCTTGACACCATCGCTCAACTCAAGAATACGATCGGCGGCGTCGGCCAAGGCGACACCTGCAACCAGCGCCAGCTGCGAATGAACGGAGGCATCGGCGGGCAATTCCGTTACGGGGACAATTAGAGTCATCATCAAGCATCCGTTCGGTGACCACCATTGATTGCCACCGCGGCCGCGACCGGCTGTCTGTAAGTCGGCAACAAACAACGCAGGAATTTCGCTGTGATTGGAAGCGAACCAGTCCTTCGCCGAATTGTTAGTTGAGTCAACGTGCGCGAGCCATTCAATGTGCTTCAACCAATCGTCACGCAACAAGTCGTCAATTGCACTCTGCCGTCTCAAAGCTGGGATCGGTTCCATCGTAATCTCAGTTGTAAGATGCTAGGCGATCAATCGCAGTCGACTGGGCAGCACGCGAATTTCGAGGGGCAGGAAACCGCCAGGATCGCCGTCAAGCTGGTACGGAATTGGAGGCGTTGCGGTTGCAGGTTCAAGCGGTGATGCAAGTCTTTCCATCGAAATACT
>JBGSJB010000129.1:0-4446 GCA_041742175.1 Pirellulaceae bacterium | reverse complement strand
GCGCGCGCCCTTAGCTCAGCTGGATAGAGCGCGAGACTTCTAATCTTGAGGCCACAGGTTCGACTCCTGTAGGGCGCGCCACGCAGTCCTTAAAATCACAGTTATCCAGAGACTTTTGATGCATGCGGTTAAGAACGGCGGAGTTCTGCGGGCTTCAGCGGATTAGAATTTCTTCCAGAAGCCAAACGCGTCTCTGTTCTGAGATGATTTGTCAAAAAAATAGGGCCCGTCTCACGGGCCCAAAAAACAGACTTCTGTTGATATATGGGGAAAGGTTAGCCGAATCCAAGCGCCCGTTTCTGGTCGGCCCAAGTCAGCGGTAGCTCGTCCGCAAGAAGCTTGCTCGGAGTCAGTTTTAGGGGCTGGCGTCCTTCGACAATTGCGGTGACAATTTCAGGGTCGAGACACGCTAGTTTAGCAACCTTCATCATGCGAACTCGACAGCGGCCATGCTCTGCTGCAAGTGCCGGAACCGATTTGTCGGGATTATCGATCACTTGGGCCAAGATTGTTCGGGATTCTTGAATGAGCGCAATGAGCTTTTCATCACGCATTTTACTATCAGTTTCCGTCGTCGATGCTGAAATGACCAATCTCAGTGCTTTGCCTCGACGAACTCTAATGGCTTGCCGTTCAATGATCAGGTTTGTTGCCGAACGTTGAACCGAGCTGTCTGCTCTGATAATGTTAAGCAGTCCGCGGTTGTCGATCCTAATTTCCACGCGGTCTTCGTGGAGGTCGATGCGGTCTAGTAGATTTTGAACAACCTCCTGTTTCCGTGCATATTTTGCAGCGCAAAGTTCT
Source organism: Pirellulaceae bacterium (assembly GCA_041742175.1). Classification (GTDB taxonomy): domain Bacteria; phylum Planctomycetota; class Planctomycetia; order Pirellulales; family Pirellulaceae; genus Aureliella. The sequence continues at coordinate 3,642 of JBGSJB010000129.1, read as the reverse complement.
ATCGCCAGTTTGCCGCATCGCGATATTACGTTGTGCAGCTGTTCACTTGTATATGAGCCGTCCAACAGCATGCTCTGCACCTTGTTGCCGGAAGCTAGTGTTTGCGAAAGCTGGCCAACGACGATGTCCTCGATGTCGCGGGCGCTGACGCGTGAAGCGGTGGAGTCGCCGAGCATTTCATATCGGTTTGCATAATAATGGAACCGGCGATTGCCCTTTTGGGTGTGAGTAAGAACCATCGCCCTGCCCTCAGCGTCATATATCAGTCCAGCCAGCACACCCGTTCTGGGACTGACCTTGCGCGAACTCCCGCCCTGCCCTTGCTTGGCTAGCTTTGCTTGCACCTCATTCCATAGCTCCTCAGGGACAATGGCTTCATGCTCGCCTTCAAACGCTTCGCCCTTATGAACGGTCATACCGCGATATATGCGGTTGGATAGCAGGTGGTAGAGATTGCCTCGTTTGAAATGGACCCCGCCCTTGGTTCCGCCATCCTTGCAACGCTGTATTTTGGTGTGGCTGCCATTGCGGGCCAGCATCTCGACCAGTTCGGGAACAGAGCTTACTGTCAAATATATGTGCATGATTGCACGGACTTGTTCGGCCTCAGCCTCGTTGACGACCAGTTTGCGCTCCACAACATCATAGCCAAGTGGAACCGGCCCGCCCATCCAGATGCCTTTGCGTTTGGAGGCGTAGATTTTGTCGCGGATACGCTCGCCAGTGACCTCACGCTCAAACTGGGCAAAGGACAGCAGCATGTTGAGGGTCAACCTGCCCATGCTGGTCGTGGTGTTGAACGACTGGGTGATCGACACGAAGCTGGCGCCCTTGCGATCAAGTATCTCGACTATCTTGGCAAAGTCCGACAGTGATCTGGTTAACCGGTCAATTTTGTAAAGCAGTATGATATCGACCTTCCCTGCTTCGATATCTGACAATAGCTGTTTGAGGCCCGGACGTTCCAGCGTTCCGCCCGAGAACCCACCATCATCATAGCGGTCTTTGGTGACCGTCCAGCCTTCGTGCCTTTGGCTTAATGCATAAGCTGTGCAGGCATCATATTGAGCGTCGAGGCTATTATACTCTTGTTCCAGTCCGTCCTCGGTCGATTTCCGGGTGTATATCGCACAGCGGACCATTTTCTTTGTTCGGTCCATGTCAGGCCGCCTTCGCCGTTAGGCCGAAGAACCTCGGACCTGACCAGTGCGCGCCCGTGACCTTGCGAGCAATTTCCGATAGCGAGCGATAAGTCTCATCATTCCATTCAAACCCTTTTTCAGTAGCTTGAACCGCTATGGTCTTTCCATTCCATTCGCGAACAAACCGAGTTCCGGATAGGATAGGACCACGTGGTGGCGACATGGCCGCGGAACCACCACTTCCGCTAACCCGATCTAGCTCACGTTCAATGTATGCGGGCAGTTTGCCAAATGCCTTCTCTTGCAACTTATGCGCTATTAAATGCTGCAATAGGCTTGGTGAGGCATTCGGCAGATTGATGCCGGACAGGTCCGACCATGATTTTCTGAGTTGCGCTGGCGCCAACGTCGCCAGCGCTTGCAGTTCCGCAGCAAGTTTGGCGGCGCGCGCCATCACGCACCTCCACTAGCTACAAGTCGATATCGCCGCACGTCAGCGACCTTATCGCTTTCAATGACATGGCCCTTTTTCTTCAGTCCAGTCATGAAAGATCGCGTTGAATGTGGTAGCCAGTTGGCAAGCGTCGACATCTCTTCAAGCGTGGCACCGCCCTCGCGTGCGAGCAGGTCGATAACTTGATGATTTTTGGTGTTTGGTTCCATTTTTGCGGGTTGTGCCGATGATTCTGCGGCAGACGTCTTCGTCATGGTGGTTCTCCGTAAATGGAGCCGCAACCTGCGGCTCCCACCACCCGCAGCCCCGCGAATGCGAGGCTCAGTTACACAGCCATCGAGCTGCGCCACATAGTCAGACCAATGCTCGTTTGTGGAATGAAGTCGAGTGGATTGTTGCGATTAACGCACAATATTATTGGAGCAGGTGGTCCGGTCCCAAAGCATCAACGTCGATTAATCCGTCAGCAACGATTACGCCAGATATCCGAACCCGCTTCTCGACATGACTGACACGCACCCTGTGGAGATCAAGCTTCCATCTGCCATCGATATCACGGCGCAATGCGAAGCCGCCGCCATCGCGGATAAGCGTCCCTGTTTCTTCGATTCGGCTACCGATGGTGGTCATTGACCAGCACTTACCGGCGAACTCTTAATCAATCTACCGATTCTCGTTCGGTTGAAAAGCTGTGTATTGACTTCAGGCAAAAACCAGCATGCCTTGAATCATGGCAAAACCAACAAGCGACGGCATTCGCAATCTATTCACCGAAATCGGCTGCATCATGGAAGATGCTAGCTTGATAGCGCTTATCTGGAGCGCCGATGATGAAATGGATATCACAGCGCGATACCAAAAAATTTCAGACGCGCGAGACAAAATAAGCCAGCTCCTCACGCAGATTGACAGGGAAATCTGAATAACGGAGTGGTTAGAATGTCCGCTTTGTTCGACATTCCGGACAGTCTGCTTTTACAGATAATTTGCAGTAAGCAGTCGTACGTTCATCAGTCGCGAGAACGGCAGCTTATGTGGGACAATCCGGATAGTCTGCTTTTGGCACCCAGTGCGCCAAAAATGTCGCAAGTTAGCTCGAACTGTCTGTATGTAGAACATGATATCGATGAAACCGGTTACCGAGGCTGTATTGCCGCCAACTGTCCAACGATTGCAGAATTCAGGAGCTTATTGAGCACCTGTCGTTGGCAGTTGTGTCAGAGGTTTGAACCACCTCGACCGGCTTTGTTAACGCTGTTGCGGGCCTGCAACAGCGTTGGATATATACTTACACTCCCCTTGTCCTTCTAAGTACGGAAACGTACGTAACTCCCAAAGGAGCCGAAAATGGCATTCACGCACTATGACTTGGGGCATCAGCAGCGGGGGACAACTTACGAGGTGACGCTGACTAGCGGCGCCAACGTGCGCCTGATGGACAGCACAAATTTTAGCAACTTTAAGAATGGCAGGTCTCACCGTTATGTCGGCGGCCTTATAAGCCGGTCTCCCTACAGACTGACTATTCCTAGCTCTGGTCGCTGGCACATTACAGTTGATGTCGTGGGGCTGCGTAACGGTACGCGGTCTTCGATCCGGCAACTACAGGGCCCGCTGCCTCACGCCCCCAGCGAAGCACCTCTCTCCTCTGTCCCCTCGCTGATCCGAGATGTCCCCCCACCTACGGCAGGAGGTGACAAGGTTTATGACGTTTTCGTTTCCCACGCTTCTGAAGACAAAGACGTCGCCCGCCCGTTGGCGCAAGCTCTACGCGAAACCGGACTGGCCGTCTGGTTTGATGAGTTCGAGCTAAAAATCGGCAGCAGCTTGCGCCAAAATATCGACAAAGGCCTCGCGCGCAGTCGGTTCGGCATCGTGGTACTCTCGCCTGACTTCCTTGCTAAAGGATGGACCAACTACGAGCTTGATGGGATTGTAAGTCGAAGCGTCAACGGGGAGCAGGTCATACTGCCGATTTGGCATCAGATTACTAAGCAGCAGGTGATTGACTTTAGCCCCTCCCTAGCTGACAAAGTTGCGCGAAAC
>JBGSJB010000128.1:0-1531 GCA_041742175.1 Pirellulaceae bacterium | reverse complement strand
CTGTTCGAAAGCCAACCTTTTATGGGTGACCTTCGGTTTAAGGTGCCAAACGCAGCGAGCATCGATCCACGCGTATGGGAGACGGCGTATATCTCGGGAATGGAAGGCATCCCCTGGTTCTGCCATCGACGACTTGAAGGTGACCAGTTTACCATTGGTCGCGAGATTGAGGAGTCTGGCAAGCTGAACATCGTTTGGCCAACGCGCAGCCTCGGCAATGTCTGCCTGACAACGACCAGCCTGCGAGTTATCGAGCAACCGTATTCGTTGTTGGCGGAATTGGCGCGCGGCACGGTGTTCCGCATGAAGAATCAATGCTCCGAGTGGCAACGAATCGGATTGAAGTTGCCGACTGAATTCTTCCCGCTCTCCGAGCAGGCGTTGAACAGTTTTCTGCGGGCAATCACGACTCGTAATAACCCGGCTAAGCAGGACAAACATGCGCAGGCGGCGATTGACTGTGCGACAGAGGCGAATGTGTTGATGTGCGATGTGTACAGTTTGCAAGTGCTCGATATTCGGCTGCAGAACGAAGGTCGTTTTTCCACGCTGCTCGGATGCCGCGTCCAACCGCAGATCGAGATCGAGAGCATTAGCGACGCACTGAAGACGGCTTTCAATATGCTGTCGGTCGATGCCGACCTCAGTTCAATCGAATCCGCTTCTGGCTCGCGCAACTATGCGATCGCGGATCACCAAGTTGAATGGGCACACCAAAACGGGCAGCGCGTTTGCGCGGGGCCGCTGGTAAATTTCAAACCAGGCGGACTGCCGCGATGGATGGTGTTGCTCAGCGAAGGTTTTGAGACCGTCATGAAAGTGGCCTGCGACCATGCGCTCGAAACTGTTGAACGCTATCGCGGTCGCGTGCATTTATGGAACTGTGCCGTGGGCTTGAATTCGCCTGGCGATATGCAATGGTCAGACGAAGAAGTGCTCCGCATGTCCGTCGCGCTGATTGAAACAGTGCGTCACGCTGACGAACGAACTCCTGTACTGCTGACCATCGACCAGCCGTGGAGTGAGTATCTCGGAGTCGAACGCGATGGAATTTCTCCTCTGCATTTTGCTGACGCATTGATTCGCGCCGATTTGGGATTGAGTGGGCTGGCGTTGCAAATGAATCTCGACACTTGGCCCGACGGATCGCTGCCACGCGATCCGCTCGACATCAGTCGCTTGATCGATCGCTGGGGATTGTTGGGGTTACCACTAATGATCGCTGTTACGAATCCTTCGCAGCTATCGCAGGATGTTCAAGCGGAGCATGGCTCAGGTGTCACCGCTTGGCCGACCGGCGGGACGGTTCCTAAAGAGGGCCTGCGCAATGAAAACTTGCTAAAAATGTTGCTTGCGAAGCCGACGGTGCACGCGATCATTTGGAATCAGACAAGCGATCAACTCCCACACGGTTTCGCAAACGCTGGTTTGTGGGATTTCAATGGCAAAGCAAAATCAATTCTTAACAACGCGGCCACGCTACGCCATCGCTACTTGCATTAGCAAACTCTGTGAGACTGAGAGCGGACCG
>JBGSJB010000127.1:0-14688 GCA_041742175.1 Pirellulaceae bacterium | reverse complement strand
GAATTGCGATCATAGCATTCTCTCTCGGCCAGTGCCTGATTGATTTCCGAAGATTTACCTTCAAATCCGGTTAGAGCAGGCAATCGACACTTATTTTCTACATTCGATAGCCGACAACTAATGATGGGTGAAATAGTGCGGTATCTACGTTGAGTCGAAGGAGATCGTCAGCCAATGGCTAGCCTTATCGGTCGAAAGCACTTGAATGCTATTCCATCATTGCTGGATCGGCTGAGCGTTCGTGGTGCCGAGGAAGCCTCTGGAGCAACGTTGGAGCGCGGGGAACTTCCAGATCTAAATATTGAATCAGCGATACTGCGAGATCTCGGTTGGCTAATCAACTCCACCGCGTTGACTGCTTCTACCGACCTGACACCGTGGCCCCACATTCGTCGAAGCGTACTCAACTTCGGAGTGGGGATATTCACGGGGCGAACGATTGGAAATGCCGACGCCTCGGAAATAGCCCAAAATCTAACCACAGCGATCCTGCAATTTGAACCCCGGCTGCGACCTGCCACATTGTCCGTTCACGTGAGCACTGAAGGCGAGAATCACGATCAGCGTCAAATAAAGATTCGAATCGAAGGCGACTTCGCTGAGTATGACCAATGGATACCGCTTGCCATGGATATAAGTCTAGATACCGAGACAGGACTCTTACAAATCATCGAGTAACAAACGTCAGTGCGACTGCCAATTGCAAAGATCGATGCCAAGGATCGGCAACAGATCAACCACTCAATACACCTGTCGAAACATCTGTCAAATTACTCCGGGCCGCAAGCATGGATGCACTCTTCCTAGATCACTATGATCGCGAACTTGCTTACCTTCGAGAAATGGGAAGTGCGTTTGCGCTGAAGTATCCTTCGCTCGCAGGGCAGCTGGGACTCGACGAGTTCCAGTGTAGCGACCCATTTGTCGAACGCTTGTTGGAGGGCTTCGCATTCATGGCAGCTCGTATTCAGCGTCGCCTAGATGCTGAGTACCCACAATTGACTCGAGCGCTTCTGGACGCCGTTTTTCCGCATTACACTCGACCGATCCCATCAACAGCTATTTTCCAGCTTAATCCCGCGCATGACGAGGGGTCTTTAGTTGATGGATATCGAGTTCCGAAAGGGACTCGCTTGCATTCTGAACCGGCCGCAGGACAGCAGACAGGCTGTCGCTTCGACACCATCGCGGACATCGATCTTTACCCGATTCGAGTCGCAAAAGTCGAATGCATCTCACGGGAATCGGTTACCAAACTACCACTCCCTTTGCCACTTCTGCAATCTTCTATCCAGTGTATCCTTCATCTGACTCTAGAAACAACTGCGGCGGTACCTTTCAGCGCGATCAAGCTGAATACGCTTCGACTGCATCTACGCGGTGGTGAGATTGCACATCAGCTCTTTGAGTCGCTCTCGGCACATGTTCAAGCGATTGCGGCGACCGGAGCCTCGACGACGCAGCCGCTATCGACCGACAACTGGAAAATACTCGATTGCGATCAACTTGGAACCGCATCCATGGATGCGAGTGAAACGTTGTTGCCCAGCGATTGTCGATCCTTTTCGGGGTATAGATTGCTGCAAGACTATTTCGTGCTTCCTGAGAAGTTTCTATTTATTGATTTTAGTGGATTACAGGAAGTTGTTTCTACGGTTACAGGCAATCAACTGCACATTTTGTTTGGCATCCAGCAGTTACCGACGAGGCACTTGAGCCGTGTTTCTCAGGAGCATATTGCGCTACATTGTGTACCTGCCGTTAATCTTTTTCACAAGCGAGCAGATCGAATTCACTTGGATCATGCTCAACATGAGCATCAGCTGATAGGAGATCGAAGCCGCCCGCTGGATTTTGAAGTCTGGTCAGTCGAGGAACTGTCGGCTCACGCGAGTGCCACCGCGCAGGAAACGCCGTGTCTTCCACTTTATGCTCCTTCATCGAGTAAGCAAGAGAGCCGCAATTGCCCGATCTATTATGCTGTGGACCGCCGCCCACGCGTTCCTAGCGACATCATGCGGCACCCCAATAGAAGCCCTTATCTTGGTACTGAAGTATTTCTAAGTCTGACGGATTCGCAGACCGCTCCATCCCGCAGCGAGTTTAAGCAGCTCGCGGCAAAAGTGATGTGCACCAATCGTGACCTGCCGCTGTTGACTCCACCACAAGGTTGGCGGACCGCCTTTCGCGCCGAAGCAGTAGGACCTATTGCGAATGTCCTTTGTTTAACTGGCCCCACTGCTCCGCGACCACCGCTTGTCAGTGAAGAAGGCGAACGGGCATGGCGCTTAGTCAGTCACCTTACTCCCAACTATCTCTCATTAACCGATTCATCGCATGGTGGTGCCGCTAGGTTGCGAGAAATACTGCGGCTGTACAGCACCCCCGGCAATTCTGCGTCGCTTCGGCAAATCGAGGGAGTGAAAAACATAACGCAAAAAACGATCGTGCGCCGTGTGCCTCTTCCAGGTCCGTTGACATTTGCGCAGGGACTCGAAGTCGAATTGACATGCGACGAGGAAGCCTTTGAAGGGAATGGTGCCTTTCTTCTGAGCTCGATTCTTGAACAATTCTTTGCGAGGTTTGTCACGCTCAATAGCTTTACGGAAACGCATTTCGTTTCCAGTCAGCGAGGTAGCGTTTGTCGCTGGCCAGCCAGAATTGGCACAACCCCGCTGCTATAAAGATTTCTATTCGATAGCGTAAAGTGAATTGCGATCATGTCAGAGTTGCACGACATACAGAACTACAGCTCGAGCCCGAATGAGCAACAAAGCAATTGTATTCCGCAAGCACTTTTTCAACAGGCTGATCGCTACTCGTTTTTCCAAGCGATGCGCGAAATCGAGGTCGGTTTCTCAAAGTTGCCCCGAATCGGCAGCGCGACCAGTCCCATGCATGAAGCCTTTCGTATCCACCAACCAGCCGACTTAGCGTTTGCTCCCAATACAATTGACTCTGCGAAAAACGGTGATGGAAAGGTTGTGGTCGAGCAACGTTTTTTTGGCTTGCTCGGACCTTCTGGCCCTTTGCCGCTTCACTTGACGGAGATTGTGCGTAATCGGGATCGGCATGCAGGAGATAAAGCGCTGCAAGCCTTTTTGGATTTGTTTCATCACCGCATGGCTTCACTTTTTTATAGAGCTTGGAGCAGTGCCAAGCCGGTCGTGCAACGAGACCGACCCGCAGAGGACAGATTCCTCGCATACCTTGGCTCCCTGGCGGGTGTCGAATCGCATTGTAGCTTTCAACAAGATGCATGGAGCATTGAATCGAAAAGCTACTTCGCTGGGCATCTGGGCTCATGCCGTCGCACAGCCGAAGGGTTGGCTGCTCTCATTCGCTCCATCATTGATACGCAAGTCGTGGTGCAACCCTTTGCGTTGCGTTGGCTTCAATTGTCAAAATTGGAGACGACCCGTCTGGGAGGATTAAGCAATCGCGCTGCTTTGAAACTGAATACAAATCGGCTCGGGCGCACCGCCGTACTCGGCGAACGTGTGCCCGATCGGCAGAGTTTAGTAGAAGTCCGACTAGGACCGATGTCCTTCGCCGAATTCGAGTCACTTCTGCCAGGGTCGGACAATTGTAAAAAACTCCAAGCGGTCATGCGAACGCATGCGGGTACTGGAGTTGACGCACGGATTCGTCCGGTTCTGTCTAAAGAAGAGGTGCCTCGCCTGCAGCTTGGGCGAGTTGGCCAATTAGGTCGCAGCACTTGGATCCACGGTGCCACGGTAAAGTGCGATCGCGATGACTACTTCTTTAATACCAATACGACGAACGCAGCATCTGCTTCGGAATTGACAGGGTTGGGAGTATGAGAATTACGGATTCCTCAACGAATGGTGGTAACATGAATTCACTTTCCTTGCATTCCCAGAATCCCATGCTGCCTTCGCTGGACGCGAGCGCCTTCGCGAAAGGTCTAGCCATTAATATCGCGCCCGATGAATATCGCTATCTCGCACATGACGCAAGTTATGTAGTTGCGGGACAGCTTTTGCCTAAAGTGTTTACCGCCTTATCGGAAACTCCTCTAGGATTGGCGTCGATGAGATGGACCGAGTCGCTCGGTCGCCCTTTCGACGCCGAAATCAACCTTGTTTGTCATACCCCTGCCATACCGCTTGCCGAACTTATTCAACAGCCGCTGTCGCTTCATCTGGATTGCAAATCAGAATCCGGGGTTTGGTTAAGCGGACTCGTCAGTCGCTTTGAGTTAACAGGAATGGTCGGCAACCTGTTCGGATACCGAGCACGCGTGGTGCCTTGTTTTGCACTGATGCAGCACGCTGGGAACTGCCGCATTTTTCAGGACATGTCTACAGTTGAAATCGTCAAAAAGGTCTTCGAGTCTCATGCGTTCGAAAGCCAGTTAGAGACGCGAGTTAGCCAATCTTACACAAAGCGGCCCTACTGCGTTCAGTACGGTGAGTCCGACTTTCGGTTTCTGCAAAGATTGATGGAAGAAGATGGCATCTACTATTTTTTCGAGTATGCCAAAGACAAGCACACCATGATTTTAGCGGATGACTTGTCGTCGCACAAAGCAGCGATTGCCTATGAGACGGTGAACTATCGCAGCTTGATTCATCCCGGGACCGACGAGTACTTGATTGACTATCGAGCATCGAGTGAGTTCGGAATAGGTACTGTATCGTTGAATGATTACGATTTTGAAAAACCGAAGTCGCCATTGCTTGTCAAGCAAAAAAGCCCTCAGCGTAATACGCCAACGGAATGGTACGATTACCCGGGTCATTACTCTGTGACCGACGACGGTCAACGACTAGCACGGATTCGCATGGAATCAGAAGATGCTTCTCGCGAAGTAACCCACTTCAGCGGCAACGCTAGAGGATTGAGAGCTGGAGCGTTGTTCAAACTAGCGATGCATACGACGGAGTCAGCCAACAAAAACTACTTGATCTCCACGTCAGAACTTACCATGAATTCGGTGTTGTCCGAGCGCGGAGGCCGAGCGAAAGTTGCCTACTGTTCGTCGTTGACCTGCCAAGATACCTCTCGCCCCTTTCGAAGCCAATTGTCTACGCCTCGACCGCACATTGCCGGGCCGCATATTGCAACCGTTTGCGGCAAGTCTGGAGAGGAGATTTGGACTGACGCTTACGGACGTGTCAAAGTACAGTTCCCCTGGGATCGAGATGGCAAGAACGACGAACTGAGTTCCTGCTGGATTCGGGTCGCTCAAGCGTGGACCGGAAAGAACTGGGGAGCAATGTCATTGCCTCGCATTGGCGATGAAGTGATTGTCGAGTTTCTTAACGGGAATCCAGATCGTCCCATCGTGACGGGCAGGGTCTATAACGCCGACCGCATGCCGCCCGAGAGCCTCGCAGGCGCTCAGGCAAAGACGATCTTCCGCACTCGCAGCACCAAGGGAGGCGATGCAACCGCCTTCCATGAATTGACCTTTGACGACACGAAGGGCAAAGAGTCAATACTGTTCCACAGCGAGCGGGACTTCAATCGAATCGTCGAGAACAACGATTCTCTCAAGGTCGGTTTTGACAAAAAGTCTCCGGGTGACAGAACAGTTGAAATCTACAACGATGAAGAAATCAAAGTTGGTCTAGGAAGCGGCGCTGGAAAGTATACGCTCGAAGCGGCAACTTCAATACTTCTTAAGTGCGGTGACTCTACCATTGAGCTAACGCCAAAGGGTATACAGATCAGCGCAGCCAGTATCACACTTAAAGCAACCGGTGATTTCAAAACGCAGGCCACGAACGTGACAGTTCAAGCAGATGCGACACTCAAGGCTATGGGCAGCGCTGGCGCTAATCTGGAAAGTGGTGGCAGCTTAGTCATTAAAGGTGCGATGGTACAAATCAACTGAGCCGGACTTATCAAGCCAGTGCAACACATGCAATGTTAAGCAACACTATGACCTTCGTTCTCAACTGCTCAACCCCCACTAAAAATATACGCTGGATATTGCGTGCCGGCGAGCGTGCGCGAATCGGCAAATCACCTTGGATTGAATTCTGCATCGCAGATGATGAAGACCTTGCTGAGGAGCACTTTGCGGCCACTTATACAGATCAGCTTTCGTTAGTCGCGATCGGCGAAGCACAGATTAGGGTGGCGGGCCAATGTGTCAAGAACGCGTCAATTGACTCACAAACATTAGTTGAAGTAGGACAATCCACAATTTTATTCGAACCCGCGTTTTTATATCGAGAAGAAACCGCTTCAGTTTCGCCAACAACTGAGTTGTGTCTGCCCGCCCCGTCGTTTTGGCACAACAAAAGAGAAATTGCTGAACTAGTTGCATTGTCGAAAGAAGGTTCTGCTGTCGTCGACCAAGCGACTTCGCCGTGGGAAGCGATTGAGGTATTAGCGAGCCATTTGCTATGGGAAGACGCAGTGCGAGTACTGGCCGGCTGTCTTCCGACGGTGACATTGATCCGATGGGGCACCAACGCACTCATAGAACATCACCTTCCCTTGAATGACGTTCCAATGCAGCAAGTATTGGCGTGGCTGAACGAACCCAGCGACGCTCGGCGAATCGCAATCTCTGCGGACATTAATTGGAGCGAGAATGCTTCACCGTGGACCTGGATACTCGCATCGATATCATGGACGGGTGGTTCGCTTGGTTCTTCGAGCGATACAACGGTTACTCCGCCACAACGAATGATTGTATCCGCCATCATCGCTGCCCTTCAGTTGGCTAGCTGCCAAACAAACCGAGTCAGCTTTTGCAGATACTGCGTTTCTCAGGGGCTCGCATATTTAGCGAGTGCGACTACTCCTGTAGACAATTTACAATCTGCTGTCGGGAAGGAGGTTCTTCATGCCACCCGCCGCGCGTGTTAACGATTTGCACGTATGTGTAGCGATGGTTCCAGGTGTGCCACCCATCCCGCATGTAGGTGGGCCTATTATAGGACCCGGTATCCCTACAGTTTTGATAGGCAAAATGCCTGCCGCAGTTGTCGGGGACAAATGTGTTTGCGTTGGACCGGTCGACTCCATCGTGAAAGGTTCGGGGACCGTTACGATAGGCGGAAAAGCAGCCGCTCGTCTTGGCGATGCCTGTGCTCATGGAGGAAAGATCGTCCTCGGGTTCCCAACTGTAATAATTGGGGGCTAACGATGAGTGCGAATGGCAGGCAAATGATTTCACATAGCTCATCACAACAAAGCTCTTCATCGAGAATGTCGACGGCGACGCTTCAAAGCTGGCGTACCGATCCGGTGCGTAATCGCCGCTTCGGATTGAAGCTTGCGCTGACAGGTCTGTTGCTTACCTGCGTCACCGCATTCGCTGTAATACTTTGGCTTCCCTACTCGCGACCCAACCTTCAATTCTTAATACTTAGCCCAAGTAATCAAGGACTGATCACGCTTGAGAATCTCCCTACTGCGGATCTTTCGAATTTGATGGCACGGGCTAATGCTGCTCACGTTGCTGAGCAGATGAAGCAACTGCAACTGCCAATTGCCTGGAAACAGAATTCAAGTACCGCGTTGCCGCGAGTTGCAAAAGAGCTTGAAGTGGATCTTGCGTCGACGGTACTTCCCGATGCTACGTTAGTGGTGTACGTCTCAGGCGTCCTGGCGGTCGACCGTCTTGAACCTTCGCTGTGCGACACCGAGCGTGACGCAACTTTGACCGGTAGTTCACTGGAAATTCTGCGACTGATACGCATCCTGCAATCCCTTCGATGTAAGCACGTATTGCTCTGCATCGATGCTGTAACGCCCACCTCGGATCGAGTGCAACAAATTGCATCATCGGTCGCCTGGAAGAACTTTGCGAAGGTCATCGAGAAGCGGCTCAACCAAGCGGTTGGAACGCCCATTTCAGTTCAGCTTGGGCTGAGCGCCGTCGATTGTTCTGAGCCAGCTACTGCAACATCGTCACTATCTTCGGCCTTCGCTTCGGCTTTTGAAAATATTTCAAATGTCGGTGTAAGTTTGGCTGAACTTCAAACCCAGCTTGGTCAAACCGAACATAGTCGTAACGAACAGTCGCGGTCGACTCATAGCTCTCATAACCTGGTAAGTGCCAACTGGCCATTGGATTGCCAGTCCTATGTGTTCCCCTGCCTGCTAACCAAGCCGAAGTCGACTGAGCGGGTCGAGGATAAACAAGGGTCGGGTTTCGGGAAGCAAAAAGGGGCCGATCTGCCGACCGCAACAAGTGACCGTCAGGCGTACCTTACCTTTTGTGCAAAAATATTCTCCGCCTGGAAGATTCCGCGAAGCGGTGTATTTCCTTCGCAGCTGCAGTATCCCCCTGTTCGCTCCCGGCGAGACACCAGTCCTTTTGTTTACTACAGCCTTCACGATGCGTTTGAAAGTTTGCGAACTGCAAACACCCTGATGCCTGATCAAATAGACAACTTACAGTTAGAGACATTTGCGGATTGCGTGCGACGCATCGATCTTGGGGAGTCGCTTCCGGATGCGGCACCCGCCTGGATTAAGTGCCTTTCGCGCAGCGTACCATCCGATGTAAGCAAGCCGAGCTCAAGTCTAGTTACCAACTCGTTACTTGCACAATTGGATGTGCTTACTCTCCCCATAGATGATTCAGGAAACCAGTTGCTGCGGGAACTCGCCGAGTTCGCATCCATGACCTCGCCGACCACCGTCATCGCTTTCGCTGAGTGGTTACAGAGGACACCTGATGCTCATCAAAATGCTCTGGAGGTGAAATGGTGCAAGTCTGTCCTCACAAAGCCTGAAGCACCATGGGAGACGATTTGCCTACTCATTCAAGCTAAACTACTCTCAACGCGTGTTGCTTCCGATCCATTGACAGCTCGCGCATGTGACGAATGCCTTCGGGCCGGTGACGCGAACCGAATCCGCGCTGAAAGAATGCAGTTGGACCGCCCGCAGCCAGACTGGGCGATTGAATGTGACCGACTGGCTCGCTCCGCCATCAACAGTTACCAAGAATGTCTCGTTGAACTCGAGCGGCTTCGCGCAGCTCAAGATGCGTACAACAGCAAACTGACAGGCACCGCTTTTGAATCAGATCGATTCAAACCGAACTTCGCACGCGCCTCTGATGCCACCATGCGTCTGCAGGCGATGGTATCGATTTGTAGACATTGGTCCGATGCGCTGTCGCCTTGGAACACCGCACAATCGCAGGAGTGGCTGAGTTACGCGGCTAGGCTAGAGGATGAAGTTGCAGCGCACGGTCAATCGATCGAATCGCAGTTTAAAAGCATCGCGGACCTAAACGACTTCGTCCACTCGCAATCGGATGTGCTCTTCAACTGGGTGCCGAAGCACGCTGGTACTGTGCCTCGAGATTCGCATTTTTGGGTCTTCCTAAAACGACGATGGAAATCAAAGGCTGAGAATCTAACCGACTTACTGCAACGTTCAACAGAAGGACTGCAGGAGGTTGCCCAACTGAATGTCGATCGGATTAGTCAAGAGAAACAGGGCGCGACCGCTGTTGAATGTGCCGGACTAGATGAGCAACGGGACTGGTGGGAATTGCTGGCTGCCAATCAAAGTCAGAATAGCGGTGCGTTGCGACAACCAACTTTGTCCATACGCGCAGACGCGACGTTAGACCTCATTTCTCGCGAAGAGATTGAAACCAACTTTGAAATACAAAGCTCCGCTACTGACGATCGTTCGATCGAGGTGGAAGCGATATTTGATAACCGCACCGTCGATGTCGAAATCAACGGCGCAACCGTTGCATCTGGTCGCCCGATAACAGTCTACGCTGAAGGGCAAATTGAAAGCACAACGACTGTGCCCATGCTCGTCCGCCGGCGATGCGAACAAATGTCGAAGCAGCCAATCGTTCTTATAGCGCGAAGAAACCGCGATCAACGCAGAGCGTTAATTCACTTAACCTCACCTAGCGATCCGATCGTTGAAATTCACTTTGTGAACAGGCGATTCACTACGGACTCGATGCCATTAACGAATCTATCGGGACAGTCGGCAGTGATGCTCCCGAATCAACCGAATGAGTTGTCGATTGCAGTGCGAAATTTGCAAGGGGAAGCGTCTACTTATTTAGCACGCATTTACTCAGTTGCTGATGCCCAAGCCGAGCCACCTTTCGGTTCGGTCTCTGTCGAGCATGCAAAACTTTGGCTGAGTAGTGTCGGTGCTACTCAGCCGCTAGCGTCTTCCAATGCCCTTCATTTAGCCAAAGGACAGTGCGATTTCCTCGGGTTTCTTCCTGCTCCTTGGCATGCGGATCAGCCGCGACCGGTCATCCAAAAGTTCGTCGTTGAAATCACAAATGAATCGGAGAACACGGTTCAGTTCGCTCCCTGGACTCCAGGTGTAGTACATCCCCAGCAATATCTACAAGCAACTGTCCGATATGATTCTGAACATAAAACAATAACCGTACACTCGCGTGCAACCGCTGCGCACGCGATCTCGCCACAAGGCACACCGATTGAAATCGAGATGTTCGAATTGAATGGTCTTCGGCCAATTGCCCGAGCGATGACGAGTCTCTATCCAACGCAATTGGAAACCGAAAACTCTCTGACAACAGCGGGCTGCCAAGCAGAGCGAGTTTTGCTGAGCATTTCGGTCGATCGATGGCAGTCAAGCTTTATCTACGAGCTGGATTTGAAACGATCTGGGGTTTATGAAGTGTCAAAAAAATCCGCGTCATTACAGATTAAGTTAGCGCAGCCAAGCCAAGTTATCGCGGCAGATGCTACTGAGGTCGAATTCCAAGTCGATGCCATGATCAATGATGACTCGTTCGATTTCAGCCGGGATAGGATCAAAGTGGGGTTTGATCAAAACGGTAATCGCAGTCTTGCCGACGATATAACTCTTCAGTTACACGGAACGAAAAATGTCCAGTTTGCTTGGATGGGAGTTAATGCCGAGGGCGCACTCGCAATCCAATCCAGTGTGGAATCCCATCGTGTCAAGTTGCCCGTTGCATTCGAGTGGAATCGCTGGTTAACTTCATTGGCAGAACTGCACCGACCGACAGACGTTGTACACAGCAACAGCGTGCAAATGGTCTTCGATCGCACCCCACCGCGAATCGAATCGCTTAGAGTGGTTGGACCTATACCTTGCCTGACTCCGAAACCTATCAGTATAGAAGTACACGTGAATGATGATGGTCTATCAGGTGTGAATAGTGTTGAAGGCGCATGGTCGACAACGGGCGAAATAGCTTTCACGGACCAGATGAAAATTGTGCCGGCAATCTATCGCGATGCAGATCGCTGGTTGTTAACATTGCCAACCGACTCCATGCCGTCTGGCAACTCTCTGCTGGTAGTTCGCGCCCGTGATCTAGCTGGCTCGATGAGCAAGACTTACTCGGTTACGGTAGATCTGCTGACGCAAGAGGAATTAGCCGCAAGAAACGCCCGCTTTACGACGACGATATCCGGTGATGTGCATTACTCAAGAAAACCCAACAAAGGTATGTCTATTCGCTTACTCGAAAATGCAACTGATCCGAAAACGCCCGCCGGCACCGAGAAGGTGTTGGCCGAAGCTGCTACAGCCAAACTTGTTGCATCGTCGACTACAGATGAACTTGGCCGCTTTGTGCTCAATGCCGTGCCGTCGGGAACTTACGATTTGGAGCTGACGGGGATTGTGCGAGGTATGCGCGTTAAACGCAATCAACAGATCATCATTGTTCCGCAGAGCGCTCCATCTGAAGTTCACTTTCGATTGGATCAGAAGCAATGAGCAAGCCAAATTCGCCGCTTGGTAGAGCATCAGACTCACGCGCACCGCATTGCAATCGTTCGTTTGGAATTGAACCCTGGTTGAGGCACTATGTCGTTTGCGGTTCTGCAATGGGCTGGATCTTTGCTTCCGGTTGCGCAGTAACACCGCCGGTCGCTCCGCATGCAACGTCCGTAGCGGAACCTATGACGTTGCCAAGATATTTAGGCGTCGATACGGTTGCGACAGGGCTTAGGAGAGTCGTATATCGCGGCCGCTTGAGAATTAGTGGTGTGCTACCGATGTTCGAACCCCAGGCGACTGCAGCGGCACCAGTTGCATTATGTGACCCGAGCTGTCTTGCTTCCCCTGCACCTGCCGTGGCGGCTGCAGCGGCGAAACAGCAAGCCGAGGCTTCAGCGCCAGTTAAAGTGAAAGCCCTCGCTTACCTAGCTACATTGAATAACTGTGGAGAGCCCCAGATCGAAGAAGCTTTTTTAGCGGCCTTTGATGATCCTTCCGAATCGGTCCGCGTGGCAGCGGTACAAGGTATCATCGACATGAATGGACGCTGCGGCGAATGTGCAAAGGGATGCAGCGGATGCTGTACACCAGCGATCTCGAGCAAGCTGCAGCAATTGGCTTTCGCTACCGACAGCCAAGGTTGTTGGTGTGAACCAAGTGCGAAAGTTCGACGGCTTGCGCGCATCGGCACTTGCCAATGCAATGTGACGGCAGAAACCGCGATCACCTCTCTGCCTCAAGAATTCCCAGCGACGAGTGTGGTCGAACTCTCGCGCATGCCGCCACCGCCGTAACTGCGTGAACGTGTGCTTGCATCACGAAAAATCCCATTCAGTTCCGTGCTCGATCACAGCTCACTTTAATTACAGACGCGAGGCGTCAACAACTGGGCACTAAAGTCTTGACGACGCCAGAATGCCCAGTTGAATGGCGATAAAATTAACTGCTGCACTGAAGCCCAATTGTCTGTTGAAGAAGTGAGGAGAAACGCGGTGCCGGGTATAGACTACCTCGACCCGATGAATCGTTGGGTCGCGCTGGGTGGGCTGGGTTATCAAAGCAGGCTTCACGACTCTGGGTTATGAACCGTCTGCCTGAGTCGTTATTCTTTTCCGTTTGTTATGCCCGTCAAGCGGACCGAAGTCGCGAAACTCGGTAGCAAGCAATGGACCGCGCCACAGATCGGGACTGGTGCGATCTCACCCTTACGGCAACCAAGGCGAGCGCTCCCTGATTGACAAGCGGAGCGGTTCTTAAGAGCTAACTTTGCACGAACCACTCACTGAGAATGATGGCTGGCACATCAGTGATTTCCAAATGGTTCCAGATTGAGTCGCAATACGCCAGCGTCTCGATGCTCCCCGCTGCAGGGCGTAAAAAACTCGGCGATACGAGGTCATCCACTAATGAGGTTATCGACTAATAAAGTGCAGCGCCATAGGTGAATTTCGCGGTCGTCGCGCCAGCCATGAGCCCAACGTATGCGAGCCTATATTCCTTAACGAAAAGCGTGAAACCCAAGCATTGGGAGCTCTGGGTTGCGTGAAAAGATTGAGTGTGGCTTGTGAGTTCTAGGGGAATTTGCGTCGCCTTTCTTCCTCGCAATCGGGCTCCTGGATTGACGGTTGCTTGGCACATCGATTGCTTTTCTTCGGAAGTAATTCGTTGGCAAACTTACTACTCAAAGCGCGGACAAAGGAACCCTAAAAAATGGCTTCGAAAACCAGTCGCGCGACGACG
This sequence comes from Pirellulaceae bacterium, assembly GCA_041742175.1. Classification (GTDB taxonomy): domain Bacteria; phylum Planctomycetota; class Planctomycetia; order Pirellulales; family Pirellulaceae; genus Aureliella. The sequence continues at coordinate 1,242 of JBGSJB010000127.1, read as the reverse complement.
GATCGCTCGCGCGCAATGTCGTCCATGGAACATCAAACAGATCGAGACACAATCGTAGGTGTTTTCCACTCCCACGCCGAAGCTCAAAAGGCTGTTCGCGAGCTCAAGGCGGCCGGGTTCGACGATGACCAAATCGGCATTGTCTCAAAAGACTCGGAAGGGACCTACCACGATCAGACTGAAGGAAACTTGGCCGCGGAGGGTGCCGCAGCAGGTGCTATCGGAGGCCTTGGAGCCGGTGCATTATGGGGGTTGGGGATTGTTGCGGGTGTGTTGCCCGCGATCGGTCCGGTAATCGCGGGAGGTGCGTTGGCAGCCATCGCAGCAAGCGCTGCCGGGACAGCCGCCGCGGGGGGACTAATCGGTGCCTTGGTTGGGCTTGGAATTCCTGAGCAGGAAGCCGAGTACTACGAAAGCGAGTTTAACCGCGGTCGTACCATCGTGACATTAAAGACCAGCGGCGCGGACGGTCGCCAATTAACTGAGGCTCATCGAATTCTTGATGACAGCAACGCTTACGATTATTACCGCCGCGAGAGCGAATATGCGACCAATCCCAACGCCGCACAACGCGTGGACGCGAGCGGCAAATTGGTGGCTCGCAAAGAGGTTCTCGATGTCGGCAAGCACACCGAAGTTGCTGGGGAGGCACGTGTGCGAAAAGAAGTGACGTCGGACATCAAACACGTCGAAGTGCCGGTAAAACGAGAAGAATTGGTGCTGGAGCGGACCGATTTGAAAGGCCAACCCGCCAGTCCTATTCGTGGCGACGAATCCGCTGAAGAGCGCATCACGTTGCGCGAAGAGGAAGTGGATGTTAACAAACGGACGGTCGGCAAAGAGTCAGTCAATGTCGGCAAACGAACCGTGCAGACCTCCGAGACCGTAGCGGAGGACCTGAAGGAAGAAAACATCGTTATCGATAAAGCCGATAAGCCGACGCCGAAGGAACGACGTTAGGGTCGAAGCAAAGACTCGAGCTATCGCTTAAACAGTTGCAAAGCGTAGAGGCTCTTAGCCTCTGCGTCGGTTCCGCCGGACAGTCGTAGCTTGCGGGCGATGTCAGCGCCGTATTCCGCTTGCTATCCAGTGGCTTGCGCGCGCCGTCAAAGATATGTCGCCCGCTGGGCTGAAGGAAGCAGGTTTTCCATGACGGCGGCTGCTTACGTTGCGACAGAAGATCGCATCGCTCCAAATCAGTATCCCCGAGAGGGTTCGAACCTCTAACCTTCGGCTTCGGAG